>NZ_JBFAKS010000003.1:0-347504 GCF_040655855.1 Kribbella sp. NPDC050281
AGAGTTGTTGTTGTATTTGGACGATTGGCGCAGCGGTAGCGCGCTTCCCTGACACGGAAGAGGTCACTGGTTCGATCCCAGTATCGTCCACGAAGGCGATAGGCGACGTGTGTCCGCGGAAGGCGCGGACCGGGTCGCCTTCGTCGTTTGTGCGGCAGCGCTTCGCTCGCCGCGAGCGGGGGCTCCGCCACCCGCACCCCCTTTGCGCCTTCGCTTCGCTCGGCTTGCTGGGGTTGCTCGCCGCGTGGATGGTTCCGGCGGTGGTTGCGCGCCGATTGAGGGTTCCGGCGGGGGTTGCTCGCCGCTCGAACGGTTCCGGGCGAGGGTTGGCCGCCGCTTGGTGGTTGCGGGCTGGGGGTGGGGTTGCTTGCTGGGTGTGGGACCTGGTGCAGCACATGCGCGGACCGTCCCGGCTCCACGTCTCGGGTGGCCCACACCCAGTCGCAAGCGCAGGTGGGTTATGGGCGTCGGGCTTTTAGGGCTACTGCTGTTAGGAGGGTGGCGGCTCCTGTGAGGGTCAGGGGGGTGAGGTGTTCGTGGAAGAGGAGGACGGCTAGGGCTGTGGCTGTTAGGGGTTCCAGGAGGGCTAGGACGGCTGCTGTTGAGGGGGTCAGGGTGCGGAGGCTCGAGTAGAAGAGGGTGTAGGCGAGGGCGGTGGGGATCAGGCCGAAGTAGGCGAGGGTCGGCCAGCTTGCCGCGTGTGGGGTCAGGCCTTCGAGTAGGGCTAGGGGTAGGAGTGCCAGGGCTGCAGTGGTGAAGCCTAGGAGTGCTGTGGTGGTGGGGGCTGGCTGGTTGCGGTTGAGGAGGGTGGTGGTGGCGTAGCCGGCTGCTGAGAGGAGGGACAGCAGGATGCCGGGGAGGGATGTGGTGATGGCGGTACCGGGGGCTGTTACCAGGAGGGTCAGGCCTAGGACTGCCAGCAGGAGTGCCGGCGTGATGCGTTCTCGGGTTGCCAGGGCTATGAAGAGAGGGCCTGCGCCTAGGGAGATGACGGTGGCAACTGCTACGCCCACTCGAGGTATGGCGGCGAAGTAGCCGAGTTGGCAGGCGGTCAGACCTAGGCCGGTGAGGATGTATCGCCATGGCGCGGCCATGAACGTGGCGCGGATCGGGGTCCTGGTGAAGAGGAAGTTGGCCAGGAAGAGCCAGGCTGCGCCGGTGGCCAGGCGCCAGAAGGAGATGGCGGTCGAGGTCAGGCCGCTCGATCGGAACAGCAGGGCGCCGGTGGGTCCGCCTGTGCCCCAGGCGAGGCCGGCCAGGGCTACGTAGGCGAGGGCGCGCGTCTTCGTGGGTCGGTGCAGCATCGAAGTACTCCGGGATGTTCGCGGGACAGGTGGGTCGTCTGCGAACAGCCCGAAGAAGCCCAGGTCAGAACCTGGGCGCTAACCGAGTGACCGTCCGCCTAAGCGGCGGTCGGCGGGGTGATGATGCGATGCACGGACAGGACCCTAGCCCGAAAGCGTGAGCCGGCCGAGCGAATTACATCCGGAGCTGGGAACCACCGTTGAAGTCCAGGACCGTGCCGGTGGCGAACTCAGCCTCCGGCGACGCCAGGTAGAGGATCGCCGCCGCGACTTCCGACGGGTCGGCGACGCGTTCGAGCGGGCTCTCCATGCGGCGGCGGTCGTAGCCTTCGCCGGTCAGCTGTACGGCGGCCATGTCGGTGGTCGTCCAGCCGGGCGCGATCGCGGTCACGGCGATGCCTTCCGGGCCGAGTGCGCGGGCCAGCGACTGGGTGAACGACACGATGCCCGCCTTCGACGCGCCGTACGCGGGCTGGTTGGGCTCGCCGCGGAACGCACCGCGCGACGACACGTTGACGATCCGGCCGCCGCGGCCCATGTGCCGGACCGCGCACCATGTGACGTTCGACGGGCCGACGAGATTCACCGCGAGGGTGTCCGCCCAGGCCTGCTGCCATTCCGCGTACGTCGTCTCGCGGATGCGGTGCGGGTGGTAGACGCCGGCGTTGTTCACGAGTACGTCGATCCCGCCCAGAGCGGCCGCGGCGTCGTCGACCATCGTCTGGATCGCGGCCGGATCGGCCAGATCCGCATGCGCGAGCACATGCCCTGATCCAGGCAGCGACTTCACAACGGCCTCGGCAGCGTCGGCCGAGGCACCGTAGTGCACCGCCACCCGGTCGCCCGCGGCCGCAAACGCCTGCGCCGTCGCCGCCCCGATCCCCCGCGAGGCCCCTGTCACCAACACAGCACGATCCATGCTCCCGATCCTTTCACCGGGAGCACGCAGCCTATTGGCGTGGGTTCACGTCGCGGCGGTGAGCCTTGGACTGGCGGGCCCATTGTTTCTTGGCTTCGGCGCGGAGGCGGAGGTTGTTGCGGCGGGCCATGAACGCGGCCTCGCGCTGCAGTTTGGTCCAGCTCTCGAAGCGGCGGATCGGCAGCGTGCCGTCCTCCAGCGCAGCCCGCACAGCGCACCCGGGCTCAGTGGCATGGGCGCAGTCCTTGAACTTGCACTGCTCGGCCAGCGCCGTGATGTCCGGGAACGCCGCAGCCAGCCCCTCACCGGACTCCTGCAGACCGATCCCCCGCAGCCCAGGCGTGTCGATCGCCACGCCGCCATTCGGCAGCACGATCAGCTCGCGTCGGACCGACGTGTGCCGCCCCTTCCCGTCCTCCCGGATGTCCTGCACGTCCAGCAGCTCCACACCGGCCAGCGCGTTCACCAGCGACGACTTCCCCGCACCACTCGACCCGAGCAGCGCCACAGTCGCGTCACCATCCAGCAGCGCCTGCACCGACTCCAGGCCCTGACCAGTCGTCGCACTACACACCAGTACGTCGGCACCCGGCGCAGCGCGCGCCACATCCTCAGCGAGGGCGTCGGCATCGCCGACAAGGTCCGACTTCGTCAGTACGACGACCGGCCGCGCACCGCTCTCCCACGCCAGCGCGAGGAAGCGCTCGATCCGGACGATGTTCGGCTCCGGCACCAGGCCGACGACGATCGCGATCACGTCGACGTTGGCCGCGAGCACCTGGCCTCTGGACGAACCACCGACCTCCGCGCGCACGATCGCCGTACGCCGTGGAGCCAGGGACTCGACCGTGATCCGGTCGTCCGGCCAGTACCGCAGTACGGCCCAATCCCCCGTACATGGGCCGGCCTGGGGGTCACTGGCCACATCGGCGAGGAGCGCACTGGACCACGTCGCGCGGACCGGGCCGTCCTCGGTGAGTACCGTCGCCAGGCCCTTGTCGACCCGGGCGACGCGTCCCGGCACGAGCTCGGCCGGGACAGAGCTCAGGTAGTCGGCCGTGGAGCTGTCGAGTCCCAGGGCCTGGAGTGTGGCTGACATCGGCGAACCTTTCGGAGGGTCCGGCCGCGAGGTCAGCTCAGCGGACGGACGGGGTGGGAGACATCGGCCCGGTGGGCCTGATCCAAGCTCATGGCGGGGGCCTCCCTTCCAAGTCCTGCGGTCCTGGTCCAGGACCGGCTGGTGGCGTCAGCGTAGGTCGTCGGTGTCCGTTTGCGCACCGGGTTTTCCGACCGGCTCGGGCTTGCGCTGGGGCGCCGGCCCGGAGGCCGCCTCGGGCTTGCGCTGCGGCGCCGGCCCGGGAGCCGGCTCGGCGACCTCGGTCTTCGGTCCCGGCTCGGCCGCCGGAGCCTTCGGCGGCCGGTCCGTCCGCGGCCTCTCCGTAGGTGGCCGGTCCGTAGGCGGCCGCTCCGACGACGGGGCCTTGGGCGGCTGGTCCGCCGCCGGTACGCCGAGGCTCTCGACCTTCCGCGCGACCTCGATCTCCGGCCGCTCCTGCTCGACCGGGGTCAGCGGGTTGTCGTGATGCGGCTCCGACTCCGCCTTCATCACCGGCTCGACCTCGTCCGGGGTCTCCTTCACCGTCTCCGTCACCCGGACCTTGTGCGGCCAGAGCCGGTCGACGACCGCGTTCAGCGCCGCGCCGATCAGCACCGCGATGGCGGTCATGTAAAGCCACATCAGTACGGCGATCGGCGCCGCCAGCGGACCGTAGATCGACGTACCGCCGACCGTGCTCTGCAGGATCCAGCGCAGGACGAAGCTGCCCAGGATCCAGATCGAGAGCGCCAGGAACGACCCGGGCAGATCGGAGACCCAAGGCGTCCGCACCGGCACCGACAAGTGGTACAGGGTGTTCAAGAAGCCCGCGGACAGGATCGTGACGACGGGCCAGTACAGCTGGTTCAGGAAGTCGAGGCGGTGCGGCAGCAGGGCCTGTACGGCGTCCGGTCCGGCCAGCACCAGCGGGAGGACGATCACGCCGATCACGAGGGCGGCGCAGTACAGCGAGAACGACAGCGCCCGGGTCCGGACGATGCCGCGCTTGCCGCCCATCCCGTACATGATCGTGATGGTGTCGACGAACACGTTCAGCGCGCGACTGCCGGACCACAGCGCGAGCACGAAACCGATCGAGATGACGTCCGGCCGGCCGCCGTTCAGGACCTGGTCCAGGGTCGGCACGATCACGCCCTGGACCGAGTCCGCGGTCAGCGCCCGGGCAGCCAGTTCGACGATCTGCGCCTTGATGTCGTCGATCGTCTCGACCTCGAAGTACTTGCCGGCGATGTAACCGAGACTTCCGGCCAGCCCGAAGATCAGCGGCGGCAGCGAGAGGATCGCGAAGAACGCCCCCTCGGCCGCGAGACCGGTGACCCGGTAGCGCAGACAGACACCGATGGTCTGGGTGAGCAGCTTCCAGGTCGTCGCGGGGATTTTGCGGACCCATGCCAATGAGAGGGAGCTCCCACCCGCGGGTCTTGCCCCTGAACGTGCCATACCGCTTACCGTACTGACATGGCGGACCCATTCGCGGTAACGAATCAGGCTCCCCCACTCCAGGGGGTGAACTTCTTCACCCGGGACACGGCCCTCGGTGACGCTCTGCGTCCGTACGCCGACCTCGCGGACGATCCCGGGCTGACCCGGATCGGCGAGCTCGCGGGCTCCGAAGAGGCCCTCGCTCAGGCACTCCCCGCGAACCAGAACCCACCGGTCCTGCGCACACACGACCGGTACGGGAACCGGATCGACGAGGTCGAGTTCCACCCGTCCTGGCACTGGCTGATGGAGCGCGCCGTCGGCTTCGGGCTGCAGGCCGCGCCGTGGACGAGCGACGAGCCCTCCCCACATCTGACCCGCGCGGCCGGCTTCTACGTCTGGTCCCAGGTCGAGCCCGGCCACGGCTGCCCGATCTCGATGACGTACGCCGCCGTCCCCGCCCTGAGGGCGGACGAACGGCTCGCCAAGGAGTGGGTCCCACAGCTGGCTTCGCGCCAGTACGACGTACGCCGGTTGCCTGCGGCCACCAAGAGCGGCGTACTCGCCGGGATGGGGATGACCGAGAAGCAGGGCGGCTCGGACGTCCGGGCGAACCTGACCACCGCGACGCCGGCCGGTGACGACGGTGAATACCAGCTGAACGGACACAAGTGGTTCTGCTCGGCACCGCAGGTCGACGTCTTCCTGGTCCTGGCGCAGGCGCCGGACGGACTGAGCTGCTTCGTCGTCCCGCGCGTGCTTGCCGACGGCAACCGGAACGCGTTTGCCCTGCAGCGGCTGAAGGACAAGCTCGGGAACCGGTCGAACGCGTCCAGCGAGGTCGAGTTCCACGGCACGGTCGGCTACCGCCTCGGCGACGAGGGCGCCGGGGTCCGCACGATCATCGAGATGGTGGCCGCGACCCGGCTGGACTGCGTCCTCGGTTCGGCCGCTCTCCAACGGCGCGCGTTGGTGGAGGCGCTCTGGCACACCCGCCACCGGTCGGCATTCGGTGATCTGCTCGCCGACAAGCCCGCGATGCAGAACGTGCTGGCCGACCTGGCGCTCGAGAGTGAGGCTGCGACAGCGCTCGCGATGCGGCTTGCGGCGGCGGTCGATGCGTCGACCGACGGCAACGAGCAGGAGGCCGCGTTCCGGCGGATCGGGCTGCCGCTGGCGAAGTTCTGGGTGAGTAAGCGGACGCCGTTCATGGCCGCCGAAGCCCTGGAGTGTCTCGGCGGGAACGGGTTCGTCGAGGAATCCGGGATGCCGCTGTTGTTCCGGGAGTCCCCGCTGAACTCGATCTGGGAAGGGTCGGGGAACGTGAACGCACTCGACGTACTGCGAGCCCTCAGAAGGCCCGAGTCGCTCGAGGCTTGGCTGCTGGAGGTCGGGGCGGCGCGGGGTGCGGACGAGCGCCTGGACACGGCGGTGAACGACGTACTGCAAGCGCTTGCTGACGTCGAGGGCGCGGAGGCGGGCGCCCGCCGGTTGGCGGCGCGGATGGCGCTCTGCCTGCAGGCGTCCCTGCTCGTCCGGCACTCGACTCCCGCGGTCGCGGACGCCTTCGTCGCGTCCCGGCTGGCGAACGACTGGGGCGGCGTCTTCGGCACCCTCCCGCGGACCACGCCGTTCGGCCTGATCACCGACCGCAGCCTCTGACTCCGAGCCGCGTCCGCACGATAGGGTGGCCGCGTCGCGACTGGCGCGCTGAGGTGGAGAACCACCGGGGAGCGAAGACTGTCGGCACCGTGCGCCTGGGTGCCTACGACCCACTGCAACCGCAGGAGAGACAACGATGACTCAACCCTTCGACGCCGCCGCCGCGTCGGCCGCGTACAACAACGCGCTCCAGGTGATCGCCGCGGTGGAACCCACCGTCGCCGGCGCGATCAAGGCCGAACTGGCCGACCAGCGTTCCTCGCTGAAGCTGATCGCGAGCGAGAACTACGCCTCCCCCGCCACCTTGCTGACGATGGGCAACTGGCTCTCGGACAAGTACGCCGAGGGCACCATCGGGCACCGTTTCTACGCGGGCTGCCAGAACATCGACACCGTCGAGCAGGCCGCGGCCGACCACGCCACGGCGCTGTTCAACGCGCCGCATGCCTACGTCCAGCCGCACTCCGGCATCGACGCGAACCTGGTCGCCTTCTGGGCGATCCTGGCCCAGCGGATCGAGTCCCCGGCGCTGGCCGAGGCGGGCGCGAAGCACGTCAACGACCTGTCCGAGGAGGACTGGTCCAAGCTCCGCCGGGCGTTCGGTGACCAGAAGATGCTCGGTATGTCGCTGGACGCCGGCGGCCACCTGACCCACGGCTTCCGGCCGAACATCTCCGGCAAGATGTTCCACCAGAGCTCCTACGGCACCGATCCGGAGACCGGGCTGCTCGACTACGACGAGGTCGCCCGCAAGGCGCGGGAGTTCAAGCCGCTGATCCTGATCGCCGGCTACTCGGCGTACCCGCGGAAGGTGAACTTCGCGACGATGCGCGAGATCGCCGACGAGGTCGGCGCGACGCTGATGGTCGACATGGCGCACTTCGCCGGCCTGGTCGCGGGCAAGGTCTTCACCGACGACTTCGACCCGATCCCGCATGCGCACGTCACCACCACGACCACGCACAAGTCGCTGCGCGGCCCGCGCGGCGGCATGGTGCTGTGCCAGCCGGAGTACGCCGACGCCGTCGACCGCGGCTGCCCGATGGTTCTGGGTGGCCCGCTCGGCCAGACGATGGCGGCGAAGGCGGTCGCGCTGGCCGAGGCCCGGCAGCCGTCGTTCCAGGAGTACGCGCAGGCCGTCGCAGACAACGCGGTCGTGCTCGCGGAGGGCCTGATGAAGCGTGGCGTCAAGCTCGTCACCGACGGCACCGAGAACCACCTGGCTCTGCTCGACGTCTCGTCGTACGGGATCACCGGGCGGCAGGCCGAGTCGGCGCTGCTCGACGCGGGCATCGTGACCAACCGGAACGCCGTACCGCGCGACCCGAACGGCGCCTGGTACACCTCGGGCGTCCGGATCGGTACGCCGGCACTGACCACGCGCGGCTTCGGGGCCGACGAGTTCGACCGGGTCGCCGAGCTGATGGTCGACGTACTGTCCTCGACGACGCCGACGACGACGGCCGCCGGTGCACCGTCCAAGGCGAAGTACGTGCTGGCCGACGGCGTCGCCGACAAGGTCAAGGCCGCCTCGGCCGAGATGCTCGACAAGCACCCGCTGTACCCGGGCCTCGACCTCAACTGACCTCATCGCGCGGCGCCTGCTCTCCCCTCGGGAGCAGGCGCCGCGCTGCTCTGTCAGGCGTCCTGCTTGATGCCCATCAGCGCCTCCTGCGAGGCCTTGGTGGCCTGCTTCGGCATCAGTACGGCGGCCAGTACGGCGCCTGCGACCGCGATGCCGGCCGAGACCCACATGGTCGTGTTGAGGCTGGTCATGAACGCGTCGCGTACGTCGCCGAGCAGGTCCGCCGACCCGACCTTGGTCGCGACCGCGAGCCCGCCGCCCAGCCCCTTCTCGACCGCGTCAGCCGCCTGTGCCGGCAGGCCGCTCGTGTCCACGTTGTGCCGGTAGACGGAGTTCAGCACCGTGCCGAGGACGGCGACGCCGACGGTGCCGCCAACCTGCCGGAACGCCTGCAGTAGAGCGGACCCGGTGCCGGCCCGCTCCGGGTCGAGCACACCCAGCGCCGCGTTCATTGCCTGCGGCATCGAGCAGCCGAGGCCGAACCCCACCACCACGAACCAGATCGCGGTGTAGCCGTAGCCGGTACCGAGATCGGTGAAGGCTCCGAGCAGGAACCCGGCGGCCATCACCAGGAACCCGGCCATCACCACCAGCCGGGTGCCGGCCTTCGCCTCAACCGGCTCGGCCAGCTTCGCCCCGACCGTCATTCCGCCGATGAACGGCAGCAGCTTGAGACCGGTGTGCAGCGCGTCGGACCCGTTGATGCCCTGGAAGTACTGCGGCATCGTGAAAAGCAACCCGAAGATCGCGAAGACCGAGACGGTGAGCAGCACCGCCCCACCGGTGAACACCTTCTCGCCGAACAGCCGCAGCTCGATCAGCGGGTCGGAGTTCCGCCGCTGCCAGAGCAGGAAGACGGCAAGGAGTACGACGGCCAGGGCCAGGAAGAGCACCGTGGTCCCGTCGGTCCATGAGGTCTCCCCCGCCTTGGTCACGCCGTACACGAGCGAGGCCAGGCCGGCGCTGGAGAGCAGGATGCCGAGCCAGTCGATCGCCGGACGGCGCGAGCTGCGGGTCTCCGGGACCAGCAGGCTGACAGCGATCGCGGCGATCAGCGCGATCGGTACGTTCAGGTAGAAGATCCACTGCCAGCCGGCGTGGTCCAGCAGCAGGCCGCCGACGATCGGGCCGAGCGGCATGCCGATGCTGTTCGCCACGACGAAGAAGCCGATCGCCTTCTTGCGCTCGACCTCGGTGGGGAACAGCACGGTGATCAGGGACAGCGCGACTGGCACGATCATCGCGGCGCCGACGCCAAGGAAGGCTCTGGCGCCGATCAGCTGGCCGGCCGAGTCGGACAGCGCACAAACGAGCGACGCCGCGCCGAACAGTGTCAGCGCGATCGCGATGATCTTGCGACGCCCGAAGCGGTCGCCGAGCAGACCGGCCGGCAACAGCAGCGCGGCGAGAACCAGGTTGTAGCTGTTCGCCATCCACTGCAGCTGACTGGTCGACGCGTCGAGGTCGGCGGCCAGGGTCGGCAGCGCGACGTTCAGCACCGTCGTGTCCAGGCCGAGCACGAGCACGGCCAGGCAGAGTGCGAAGAGGACTCCGAAGCGGCGGGCGCCGGTGAGCGTCGGCCCTTCGGCAACGGAGGAGGTGGTCATGCCCAGTAAATTATCAGATATTTGTGATAGTTGCGATAGATCAAATTACTGTAGTCTTCAATCATGGCGCCCGAACCCACTCCCGAAGAGGTCAGCCAGTTCGTCGAGCGCTTCGCCGGCATCCTCGCGAACAGTGGCGTCCCGACCATGTCGGCCCGGGTGATGGGACGGATGCTGGTCAGCCCGACCGGGACGATGACGGCCGCCGAGCTGGCCGAATCGCTCAAGATCAGCCAGCCCGCGGTGTCCGGCGCGGTCCGGCAGCTGATCCAGGTCTCCTTCATCACCCGCGAGCGGCAACCCGGCTCACGCAAGGACCACTACCGGATCCGCGACGACGTCTTCGCCGCCATCCTCGAACGGCGCAATCTCGCGCTGAGCGAATGGGAGTCCAGCAGCCGGTCCGGCGCGGAGCTGTTCGGCCCCGCCAACCCGGTCGGCCGCCGCCTGTCCGAAGCCGCCGACTTCTTCGCCTTCATCCACGCCGACATGGACCAGATGATCAAGAACTGGCGCGCCGAACATCCCCGCTGAACGCTCCTTTGATCGGCTGTAATCGTTTGTTGTGATCGGCAATAGACGGGTGTGGAACCGATGACCGAGCCCGCCGGGGCCGATCTTGAGCAGCTGTATACGGAGCACTATCGCGCGATTCTGCGGTACGTCGTACGCCGGATCGGGGATGCCGACGAGGCGCCCGATGTGACCGCGGACGTGTTCCTGACGGCGTTGAGGCGGCGGACGGATGTGCCGCGGGACAGAGCGTTGCCGTGGCTGTACCGGGTCGCGGCGAACGTGCTGGCCGATCGACGGCGCAGCCGGCAGCGGTCGACTGCCGCATATCAACGCGCCGGCAACGACCTCGTGACCAGGGCCGGACCGGCCGCGGAAGAGCGGCTCGAATGGTCCGACCAACTGGCTGGGACTCTGACTGCTCTGCGGACACTGAGTGCGGCCGACCAAGAGGTGCTGATGCTGGCGGGCTGGGAGGAACTGCGTGGCGCCGATCTCGCGACGGCACTTGGTTGCTCGAGGGCGGCCGCGGCAGTTCGGCTGCACCGCGCGAGAGCCCGGTTGAAGACGGCGCAGGCGCAGTACGACGACCCGGCTCGGAGCACCCAGGGACGGTCGGCTGGTTCCACGGTCGTGCGAACAGCTGAGTCCAAGACGCAGGGAGAACGTTCATGAACACCAACGACCTCGACACCCTGAAGCGCGTCGACCCGGCGTCCGGGATCCCCGATGGCCCGCTGACAGATCGCGAACTGGCTGGACTGCAACGGATCGCGACCCGGCTGGCGGCGGAGGAGCACGTTGCTCCGGTCAACGGCGTACCGGCGGCCTACGTACCTGCCCGTCGTGGAAAGGTACGGCGGCGCGCGGTGCTGGTCGGCGCGGCCGGGGCTGTGGCGGTCGCGGGCGCTGGGGTGGTGGTCGTCGACCCGTTCGGGTCGGGTGGGGTCGCGATGGCGGCGACTCCGCCGTTGCTGGATGCCGAGCTCGCGCAGGGCCGGCCAGGCAAGGCGGCGCTGCTGGCGCTCGCGGCGACGGCGGCCGCCGACAAAACGCTGCCGGGCGACGCCGGGTCGCACACGGTGCGGATGCAGGCGTGGAACCTGTCGACGGCCGTCGACAGTAAGGAGCGGGTCACCTCGGCGATCATTCCGGAGGACGTGAGCCTGACCTGGAACAGCGATCTGTCCGGGCGCCTGGTGGTCAGGACCGGGCAGCCGTACTCCCCGGATCCGGCGTCTCACAAGGACTCGGTCGGTAAGCCCGGCAGGGTGAAAGGTGACCAGTCGTGGCCACCGGGGAGATACCAGCCGATGTACCGCTATCCGCTGCCGAGCGACCCTGCACGGCTCTTGGCGGTGCTGAAGATCGGCCACGACATCGACGCCAACGGCCCCGGCCAGCTGGCCGGGGCAGTCACGGACCTGTATCGCGAGGCGACGCCGGCCCCAGCGGTACGCGCCGCGGTGCTCAAGATCCTCGCCGATCACAGCAACGCGGTATCGCTGGGCGCAATGACCGACCGGAGCGGCCGCAAGGGCCGGGCGTTCGCGGTCGACAGCAGCTACGGCGGCCTGCCGAACCGGCACGTCCTGATCTTCGACCCCAGGACCGGCCGCCTCTGGGCCGACGAAACGGTCCTGACGAAAACCGCCGGGCGTCTGAACGTCCGGATCCCCGCCGTGATCAGCTACAACCTCTACCTGTAGACGGGGCGGCTGGGTGCACCGGCGAGCGCGCGGGGAGAGGTGCGCGCGCGTCGCCGGTGCGGGGAGGGGACTACGTGGTCAGCGCGTAGACGGCGATGGCTGCGAAGTCGTCGGCTGGTTCGGAGGCTTGCCAGGAGCGGACGTCATCGACGTACCGGGAACCGTGGCCAGTGAACTGGGCGTACTGGTCGACACCGTCGGCCGGGCACGGGTTCATGCCGTCCAGGTGATCACCCAGACCTTCCTCGAACAGTTCCTCCGAGTTCGGCCCATTCACGACCGCACCCGTGAGCTCGCGCCCGAGAATGTTCGCGATCTGGTGGTGCGGGCACCGCTCGGCGTTCTCCCCCACGCCGACCATGAACGACACACCCCACGCGTTGGCGCCGAAGTTCCAGTCGAGCTGCTGCGTACCGAAGTCGTCGTACCGCCGATCTCCCGTCACATGCCGATACAGATGCGCGGTAGCCGCCAGCCCGAAGGCATGCGGTACGGCGTCGAAGTTGTCGTACTGCGCCCCAGCGCGGAACGGATCCGCGGACGCCCGCTCCGCCCCGATCTCCAGCTGCGCACGCAGATCACCAGCCAGCTTCTTCACCAGCGCACGATCCGATCGGTTGGCCCGGATCAGATCCGCATGCGCCAGCGCGCTCACGTCGTACAGGTTGAGCGTGTCGCCGCCGGCCTCGTGCTCGATGTACTGCGCAGCCCAGTAGCCGGCCTGCTTCAACCACGCGTGTCCTCGTGGATCGCGGAGGCGCTGCGCGGCAAGCGCCAGCTCGGTGGCACCCAACTCGAGGTCGTCCCGCCACGCCGACTCGGGGTAGAACGCGAACGGCAGCGACGTGACCAGCTGCCCGACGTTCTCGGTCTGAGCCTGAGCAAAGATCTGCGCCGCAGTCTCGAGATGACGACGAGCCTTGGCCGGATTCGTCCGTGCCTCGACCTGTGCAGCAAGAGCGAACGCGGCAGCAGTGCGGCCCGCAAGGTTCGGACTGATCGGCTGCCCGGGCGCCGCGGCCCGGAACACCGGCCGGTTGCGCAGGAACCGCTCAGACGGATCGGTCAGGTGATCGTCGACCTCCGGCAGCCGCCAGATGTCGTGGTCGCCGATGAAGGTCTCCTCGACGTTGCCGGTGCCGATTCCGACCTGGATGTAGAGCGTCTTCGTCCGCTCGTCCCACATCTTGTCCAGCCAGTCCAGACCGTGCCGCGCCTCGGCCAGCACCTGCTCGTCCGGCGTCCGCGCGTCCCGGGCCGATGCCCACAGCAACGACTCCGAGTACGCCGCGATGTGCGTGAACTTCAGGTAGTCGCCGGCGTCGTACCAACCGCCCTCGACGTCGACCGGCCCACCGATCCGCTGCAGTTCACCGACGGTCTGATCGGTGTCGGGATCGACGAACACCGGCCATTCGTAGACCTGCGCGGCCCGGTCGTTCAGGTGCGCCGGCTGCCGCCCGAGCGAACCCGGTACGACGTTCGCGCCGTCACGCTGCTCGGTGAAGAAGGTGACCGCCTTGTCCTTGGCCCCGGTCAGCATCCGGTCGCTGTTCGCCCGGATCTCGAACGCCGCCGACGACGCGATCCCGGGCACCTCGACCCGATATGTCCCCGGCACCTTCAGCGCGGACAGGTCCAACTGGTACACGTGCTGATACGTCGCATTCCACTCCCCCGCGTCACCGCCGACGCGCCCGGTCAGCACCCGGTGCCCGTGCCTGTCGACCACCTGGAAGTTCTTCCCGGCCGCCGCGTCCCGCGTCATCACGTACGCCGCCTTGCCGTCCAAGGCGCCGTACCCGAGCTGACTCACCCGCACCACGCCGCCGGACGCAGCAGCGGACACCGTACTCACCGGCCCCACCACCGATCCCGCCGCCAATCCCGCAGCCACGACGATCGACCCCACCCGGCGCAACGACCTCACGAGCGACTCCTCCCACCCGACCAGCAACGTCGACCCGACCAATAGGAAAGTTTCCTGTTGATTTTGTCGGAAGGTAGCGCAGTCCCCCGCCGGAGTACAGAGCTCAGCGTCCGACCCGAACGACCGCCCAGACCATCAGCGCAGCGAAGGCCGAACCGATCACCACACACGCCACCGAGATCCCCGCCAGCGTGATGAACGCACCGAAGGCGACCATCGCGACCGGCATCAGGCCTTGGTCGGACAGATGCACGATGCTGAAGCTCCGGCCCAGGTACGACGCGTCGACCGACAACTGGAACACGGCCGACAACTGGGCGGACGCGATCCCGGCCGTGCTGCCGATCATCACCATGGCCAGGACGATGCCGGCCCGCGGCATCACACCGATCATCACGCAGCCGGCCGCCTGGAAGATCAGCGCGATCAGCCCGCTGCGGGCGAGGTTCGCCGGCTTCCAGCGCATCGCGACGATCGCACCGGCCGCGGCCGAGATCCCCGAAACGGCCTCGAACCAGCCGAGCGCGGCCGGTCCCCACCCGTCCAGATGCGTCCGCTGCACCAGACCGACCGCGAGCACCGGACCCACGCAGAGGTTCAGCCCGGAGAACGCGATCACCAGCGTCCGCGCCTTGGCGTCGCGACCGAGGTAGGAGAAGCCCTCCTTCAGGTCCGCGCGGATCGACCTACCGGTGGACGCGGGTTGTGGCAGCCGCGGCTTCACCAGGAACGCCAGGACAGCCGCGATCACCGCGAACGACACCGCGTCGACGAGCATCACTGTGACCAGGCCGCCGTGCGCGACCAGCACGCCACCGAGTGGTGCCCCGACGAAGATGGCGAGGCGGACCGCCAGCTGGTTGCCGGCCATCAGCTTCACCTGGTCGTCCGGCTGCACCATCCGGCGCGGCAACGTCCCGGCGGCCGGCGTGTAGATCGCGTCGACCACGCCGAACGCCACCGCGATCGCGAGCAGCAATTCCAGGGACAACCCCCACATCGAAGCGACCAGGGCGCCTACGGTCAGGACGACGATCCGGCCCAGATTCGCCAGGACCATCACGCGGCGTCCGTCGATACGGTCGGCGAGCGCCCCGCCGAACAGCAGCACGAGCGCCTGCGGCAGCGCGCCGATACCCATCACGAGTCCGGCGCCGGCCGGCGTCGTGATCTGCGCGGCACTCCAGGCCAGACCGACGTACCAGGCCATGTCGCCGACCTTCGAGACGGCGGCTGCGAAGATCCAGGCGTGCACGCGGGTGTCCCGGCGTAGCGGCGGGAACACGACGGCGGGAGCGGTGGGCGGAAGCTCGCTCATGGCCGGGCCGGCACCGCGTGCGCGAAGAAGAAGACCCGGTGGGCGTCCTCCCCCTCGGACGGTTCGTCGTAGTACTCGCGGACGAGAACCTCGATCCGCTCACTGAGCTCGTCCAGCCGCTCGGGCGTCAATGTGAGCCATCTCTCGGTCGCGTACGCCGCCCGCACCCAGGACTCGTCGAACTGGTATCTGATGTCGAACCACTGCCGCACCTTGCCGACGTGATGAGCCAGGTTCTGGTCCTCGGCCGTGGCTGCGACCAACTCGCCGGCCGGGTCGCCCTGGGCATCCGCGATGGACCAGGAGTACGACGACGTGTCGCCGAGCCTCCACCACCGTTCCCGCCGGTTCTTGGCCAGCTCGGGGGCCTCGACGATCACCCCGGCCGCGCTCAGAACCTTGAGGTGATGGCTGATGTTGCCGACCAGTTCACCGGTGGCCTCGGCCAGCCGGGAGGCGGTCGCGGGGCCGTCGACATAGATGATGTCGAGCATCCGGCGGCGGAGCGGATGGTGGATCGCGGCGAGTACGGACGGCGTCACCGACCGTCGGTTGGCGGGTGTCATGGGCAGCACGATAGCTTCCACAAGAATTCTTGTGCAAGAGTTCTTGTGGAACGAATCCAGAGCCCGAAACAATCTCCATCAGACTGATAGACATAGCCGTATCGTGAGACCGACGCTCAGGATGTGGGATTGTGGGTTGATTTGTCAGCCGCTGGAGCTGACTCTTGTGGACATGCTCGCTGCCCAGTCCACCCACCTCGTAGGTCGCATTCATGTCGACCTCGGGCGGATGCGCAGCGCCATCTGTTGTCCTTCGATGTTCTGACAGCGACCCCGCCGGGCCCGATGACGGCCCCTGATCACCCCCGATCACCGCTGGGTGCGCACCGCGCGGAACGCATCGAACCGACGACGCTTCGATCTCGCCGCCTGCGGACGCACCTGTCACGAGGACTAGGACACGTTCCCGATGACTGGCGTCACCTCAGCTCCCCGCAAACCGGCCCGCCCGCGCAAGGGCAAGGGCGAAGGACAGTGGGCCCTCGGCTACCGCGAGCCGCTGAACAAGAACGAGGAGAACAAGAAGAACGACGACGGGCTCAACGTCCGGGCCCGGATCGAGAACATCTACGCGCACACCGGCTTCGACTCGATCGACCCGGCCGACCTGCGCGGACGGTTCCGCTGGTGGGGGCTTTACACCCAGCGCAAGCCCGGGATCGACGGCGGCAAGACCGCGACGCTGGAGCCCGAGGAACTGGACGACCGATACTTCATGATGCGGGTCCGGGTCGAGGGCGGCCAGCTCAGCACCGAGCAGCTCAAGGCGATCGCGGAGGTCTCGACCGACTACGCGCGCGACTCCGCCGACATCACCGACCGGCAGAACATCCAACTTCACTGGATCCGGATCGAGGACGTGCCGGCGATCTGGCAGAAGCTGGAGTCGGTCGGCCTGTACACCACCGAGGCCTGCGGCGACGTACCGCGCGTCGTCATCGCGAGCCCGGTCGCCGGGATCGCGGCCGACGAGATCATCGACCCGACGCCGGCCATCGACGAGATCGTCGACAAGTACATCGGCTCCTCGGAGTTCTCCAACCTGCCGCGCAAGTTCAAGACCGCACTGACCGGTCACCCGTCGCACGATGTCGTACCTGAGGTCAACGACATCGCGTTCGTCGGGGTGGTTCACCCCGAACACGGGCCGGGCTTCGACCTGTGGGTCGGCGGTGGACTGTCGACGAACCCGATGCTCGCGCAGCGGCTCGGCGCCTGGATCCCGCGCGACGAGGTCGCCGAGGCCTGGTGGGGTGTCACCAGCATCTTCCGCGACTACGGCTACCGGCGGCTGCGCAACCGGGCCCGGCTGAAGTTCCTGGTCGCCGACTGGGGTGTGGAGAAGTTCCGCGAGGTGCTGGAGGAGAAGTACCTCAAGCGCAAGCTGATCGACGGGCCCGCGCCTGAGATCCCCGCCGTCCAGGGTGACCACGTCGGCGTTCACAAGCAGAACGACGGCAAGTACTTCGTCGGTGTCGCACCGGTGGTCGGCAGGGTCTCCGGTACGTCGCTCGGCAAGGTGGCCGACGTGGTCGCGGCGCACGGGTCGAACCGGATCCGTACCACCGCCCAGCAGAAGCTGCTCGTACTCGACGTCGAGGAGTCGCAGGTCGACTCGCTGGTCGCCGCGCTGGACGCGCTCGGCTTCCAGGCCAACCCCTCGGCCTGGCGGCGGAACACGATGGCCTGCACCGGCATCGAGTTCTGCAAGCTGGCGATTGTCGAGACCAAGGCGCGGGCCGCCCAGCTGATCGACGAGCTGGAGGAGCGGATCCCGGAGCTCGACGTACCGATCACCGTGAACGTCAACGGCTGCCCGAACTCCTGCGCGCGGATCCAGGTCGCCGACATCGGCCTGAAGGGTCAGTTGGTCCGCGATGCCGAGGGCAACCAGGTCCCGGGCTACCAGGTCCACCTGGGCGGCGGCCTCGGCCTGGACGCCGGCTTCGGCCGGAAGCTGCGCGGCCACAAGGTCACCTCGGCGGATCTGGCCGACTACGTCGAGCGGATCACGCAGAACTACCTGAAGGAGCGCAACGAAGGCGAGCGCTTCGCCCAGTGGGCCACCCGAGCGGACGAGGAGGCACTCCAGTGAACGAACGAAGTGAGTTCACCATCAAGCGCAGTGTGACTTGTGCCTCATCGGCGCCCGGAGCGAAGCGAGGACGTCGATGAGTGAGCGTGCAGCGCCGCTGTACTGCCCGTACTGCGGGGACGAGGACCTCCGGCCGGCGGAGGACGGACACGGCACCTGGGAGTGCCGGCCGTGTGCACGGGTGTTCCAGCTGAAGATGATCGGACTGCGGGTGGCGGTGGAATGAGTACAGATCTGAAGACGCTCGCCGAGGAGGCGAACGAACGACTGGGCGACGCCACGGCGCTCGAGGTGCTGGCGTGGGCGCGGGAGACCTTCGGCGACGAGCTGGTGGTGACCGCCTCCATGGCCGACGGTGCACTCCCCCACCTGGCGGCCGAGGCGGCTCCCGGTGTCGACGTACTGTTCCTCGACACCGGCTACCACTTCGCCGAGACGATCGGGACCCGGGACGCGGTCGCGGCGACGCTGCCGATCAACCTGATCAACGCGCTCCCGAAGCAGACCGTCGCGGAGCAGGACGCGGAGTACGGCGAGAAGCTGCACGACCGCAATCCCGACCAGTGCTGCGCGCTCCGCAAGGTCGAGCCGCTGAACCGGTACCTGTCCGGCTACAAGGCCTGGGTGACCGGCGTACGGCGGGAAGAGGCGCCGACGCGGGCCAACACCCAGATCGTCGAGTACGACGAGAAGCGCGACATGGTGAAGCTCAACCCGATCGCCCCGTGGACGCAGGAGGATCTGGACAGCTACATCAGCGACAACGGCGTACTGGTCAACCTCCTGCAGTACGACGGCTACCCGTCGATCGGCTGCGAACCGTGCACCCAGCGCGTCGCACCGGGCGAGGATCCTCGCAGCGGCCGCTGGGCCGGCCAGGGAAAGATCGAATGCGGGCTCCACACATGACCGCCATCATTGACGCCCCGGAGGCCATCCTGACCACCATGAGCGCCACTCAGACAGTCACCGAGCTGGATGCTCTGGAGAGCGAGTCCATTCACGTGTTCCGTGAGGTGGCGGCGGAGTTCGAGCGGCCGGTGATCCTGTTCTCCGGTGGCAAGGACTCGATCGTGATGCTGCACCTGGCCCGGAAGGCGTTCGCGCCGGCCGGTGTCCCGTTCGCGCTGCTGCACGTCGACACCGGGCACAACTTCCCCGAGGTGCTCGCGTTCCGCGACGCCACGGTCGAGTCGCTCGGGCTGCGGCTCGAGGTGGCCAGCGTCGAGGGCTACATCGCCGACGGCCGGCTGCGGGAACGCTCGGACGGGACCCGGAACCCGCTGCAGACGATTCCGTTGCTGGACGCAATCAACGGACACCGGTTCGACGCCGTGTTCGGCGGCGGCCGGCGAGACGAGGAGCGGGCCCGGGCGAAGGAACGGATCTTCAGCCTGCGCGACGAGTTCGGCCAGTGGGACCCGCGCAACCAGCGGCCCGAGCTGTGGTCGCTCTACAACGGCAAACACCGCCCGGGTGAGCACGTCCGGGTATTCCCGCTGTCCAACTGGACCGAGCTGGACGTCTGGAACTACATCGAGCGCGAGCAGATCCCGCTGCCGGACATCTACTACGCGCACCAGCGGGACGTGTTCGAGCGCGACGGCATGTTGCTTGCCGTCGGCCCCTACTCGCAGCCGCGCGAGGACGAGACGGTCGAACGCCGGGTCGTCCGCTACCGAACCGTCGGTGACATGTCCTGCACCGGCGCAGTCGCCAGTACGGCGACGTCCGCGGCCGAGGTCGTCGTCGAGGTCGCGGCCAGCGAGCTGACCGAGCGCGGCGCGACCCGCGCCGACGACCGCGTCAGCGAAGCCGCGATGGAAGACCGCAAGCGAGAGGGGTACTTCTGATGACCACGCTCCTCCGCCTGGCCACCGCCGGCTCGGTCGACGACGGCAAGTCCACGCTGGTCGGCCGCCTGCTGCACGACTGCAAGGCGATCCTGGCCGACCAGATCGCTCACGTCGAGTCCGTCTCCGCGGCCCGCGGCGGTGACTTCGACTTCGCACTGCTCACCGACGGCCTGCGGGCCGAACGCGAGCAGGGCATCACCATCGATGTCGCCTACCGGTACTTCGCGACCGAGAAGCGCAAGTTCATCCTGGCCGACTGCCCGGGCCACGTGCAGTACACCCGCAACACCGTGACCGGCGCGTCCACTGCGGATGTGGTGATCATCCTGGTCGACGCGCGGCACGGCGTACTCGAGCAGACCCGCCGGCACCTGGCGGTCGCCGGACTGCTCCGGGTGCCGCACGTCGTACTCGCGGTGAACAAGATCGACCTGGTCGGGTACGACGAGGCCGTGTTCACCGGGATCGCGAAGGACGTCGCGCAGCTCGCCGACCAGCTCGGGATCGCCGACGTCCAGGCCATCCCGGTGTCCGCGCTGGTCGGGGACAACGTGGTCGACCACTCGACCGAGACCAGCTGGTACGACGGCCCGACGCTGCTGGAGTACCTGGAGAACGCCGATGGCCGGATCGACTCCTCCGACCAGCCGCTGCGCTTCCCGGTCCAGTACGTAATCCGGCCGCAGACCGACGACGAATACCGCGACTACCGCGGCTACACGGGCACCGTTGCCTCCGGCACCGTTGCGGTCGGCGACCCGGTGATCGTGCTGCCCGCCGGTCGCCGTACGTCGATCGCCGGCATCGACCGGCCCGTGGTGACCGCCACCAGCACCGCGGTCGTCGAGAGGCCGTCCGCGGTTGCCGGTGAGGCCGTGACCGTCCGGCTGGCCGACAACATCGACGTCGCCCGCGGCTCGGTCATCGTGGCTGCCGAAGCCTCCCCCGGCACCCGCCGGGAGGTCGCCGCGACGGTGTGCTGGCTGTCCGACCGCCCACTGACGGTGGGCGCCCGGGTGCTGATCAAGCACACCACGACGACCGCCCAGGCGATCGTCACCAAGATCAACGGGGCGCTGGACCTCGACTCGCTCGGCGTCATCGATGCCACCGAGCTGGGCCTCAACGACATCGGCAAGGTGCAGCTCAAGGCAGCCGCACCGCTGGCCGCCGATCCGTACTCCAGCAACGCCATCACCGGATCGTTCCTGCTGATCGACGCCCACGACGGGTGGACGCTCGCGGCCGGCATGATCGACGACGAAGAAGGGGAACTGCTGTGACTGCTCCAGCGCTCGTGATCCTCGCCCACGGCAGCCGCGATCCGCGTTCGGCCGCCACCGTCCACGGCCTCGTGAAGTGCCTGCGTGACCTGCGCGACGACCTGCGGATCGAAGCCTCCTTCCTCGACCACTGCCCGCCCACGCCGTACCAGGTCATCGGCAAGCTCGCCGCCGAGGGCGTGGAGGAGGTCGTCGTCCTGCCGCTGCTGCTGTCGTCGGCATACCACGCCCGGGTGGACGTCCCGGCCGTCGTCGACGAGGCACGCAGCCGGTTCCCCGACCTACGGATCATCGCTTCCGACGTGCTCGGGTACGACGAGTCGCTGCTCGACGTACTGGATCGCCGGATGCGCGCCGAGCTCAAGGACGGCCGGGTGCGGGAGCTGGACGCGCTCGTGCTGGCGTGCGCGGGGTCGAGCGACTCGCAGGCGAACGCGAGCGTGACGCGGCTGGCGAGGTTGTGGGGTCAGCGGCACAAGCTGCCGGTCACCGCGGCCTTCACCGCTGCCGCCTCGCCGTCGCCGGCTGAGGCCGTGCTGCAGTGGCGGCTCGAGGGCCGCCGTCACGTGGCCGTCGGTTCGCTGTTCCTCGCGCCTGGCGTCCTGCCGGACCAAGCCGAGTCGACCGCTCGCCGGGCCGGTGCCGTCGCGGTGTCACGGCCGCTGGGTGTGAGCGCTGAGGTCGCCCGGCTCGTGCTGCTGCGCTACGGCGTGGCAGGCCTCGACCTGCTGACCCTGGCCCCGGTCGCGCGCCCGACAGTGATCAGCCGCCCGGAGCTCGTCCGCACCGCCTGATCAACCGCAGCGCTACGGATCTCAGCCGAAGCGCAGTGAATCGATGAAGGAGACGTCGGCGTGCGGCGTCTCCTTCGTCATGAGTTGGCGACCATTCGCCGAGTCATGCTCGGCGGTTACCGGCTCTGCACCAGTTGAATCGGATTTCCGTCGGGATCCGCGATCCACGCGATCCGCAGGCTGCTGAGCCAGTCGTGTGGCGCGGACAGTGACGCACAGCCGGCCGCGGTCAGGCGGGCGAACTCGCCGTCGGTGTCCTCGCACCAGAGCACGAGCTCGGCGGCCCGGCCGGTGAGATCCGGTGAGAGGCCGTGGTCCTTGCGCGCGGAGGCGACATCGGCGATCCCGAGGTTGAAGCCCTCGAGGACCAGTTCGACGTGGATCGGATCGCCCTCGGGCGGGTGCTGGAACCGTTGCGCGAAGCCGAGGCCGAGGTAGAAGTCGCGCAGCACCGGGAGTTGCTCGGAGTAGAACGTGATCTGGGGCGCCCTGAACATGCCCTGATCCTTTCACGAGATCTTGGACGGCGGAGATATCGTGATATCTTGATAGCCATGACGAAGGATGCGACGAAGAACATCCTGTTGCGGCTGGATCCGGAGTTGGCGGAGCGGCTGCAGACGGTGGCGTCGGTTGAGGGACGGTCGGTGTCGGACGTCGCCCGCGAAGCGATCGCCGCGCTGGTCGACCAGCGGCGCGAGGACAGCCGGTTCAGCCAGTTGCTGGAGGAGAACCTCACTCGGCACGAGCAGTCGCTGCGCCGCCTCCGCGGAGACGACTGATGCGCTACCTCGGCGTGTACGACGTCCTGGCGGTGGCGGCCCGGGTGCTCCGGTGCAGCTCCGAGGACGCCGTACGACGGACCGACCTGGACGCGGTCGAACGCGCACTGTCCGACGTACGCCGTACCAGCGGACTGGCCGAGGCGGCCGGTGTCCTCCTGTCCGGGCTGATCCGGTCCCGAGCGTTCAGCGGGGCGAACCGGACGGTCACGGTCGCGGTGGTGTTGCAATTCGTCACGCTCAACCAGGCCGACCTGCGGCTCGAGCCGGTGGACGAATTGGACAACCTACTGGACCGGATCGTGGCCGACGAGACCAACCGGCACGAGGTCGCCGGCTTCATCCAGGACCGGCTGGAGCACCTCGGGATGACTGCCGCCGAACTGCACGAGCACCTCCGGCTCGATCTGCTGCTGGAGGACGAGGTCGCAGCACTGCACACCGAGTGGCAATGGATGGGAGAACACATGTTCGAGCAATTCAACGCCGAGGCTCGGCGTGCCGTCGTGGTGGCGCAGGAGGAGGCGCGGAGCCTCGACCACACCTTCATCGGGACGGAGCACCTCCTCCTCGGACTGATCGAGGAGGGTCAGGGCGGGGTGGCGAAAGTCCTGTCCGACAAGGGGATCGCGGCCCCGGCGGTGCGCGATCTGGTGCTGGAGATCATCGGGCGCGGCGAGCACAAGGCCCCGGGCGGACACATCCCGTTCACACCGCGGGCCAAGCACGCGCTCGAGCAGGCGTACAAGGAGTCGCGCCGGCTGAGAGCCGAGCAACTCGGGCCGGAGCACCTGCTGCTCGCCCTGCTCCACGATGGCGAAGGCGTCGCCGCCCAGGTCCTGACGAGGCTCGGCGGCAAGCTCGACGACCTCCGCGCGCGGATCGAGCAGTGGATCGACCGCCGGCAGCGGACCGAGGCCGTGGTCACCGACATGCTCACCGAGGACCCGTCGACCTGGACCACCTACGGCCGGCGGCACCACCTGGTCCACGAGCTGAACGCCGTGCTCGACGAGAACGAACGCCTGCACGAGCAGGTCACGCGGCTACGCGACCTGCTCCGCAAGCACGACATCGACCCCGACAGCTGAGGCCCGCGGCTGAGGCCGGTCAGGTGGCGGCCAGGCGCTTCTTCTCGGCCGCCACGTCGTAGTCGGCCTCAGGCCACTGCGGGTCGAGCGCCTTCAGCGTCTCCAGCAGGATCGTCGTGACGGCCCAGTTGCGGTACCACTTGCGGTCGCTGGGGATCACGTACCACGGCGCCTCGGCGCTGTTACAGCGCTCCAGTGCCGCGTGATAGGCCTCCATGTAGTCCGGCCAGAGCTTGCGCTCGTCGACGTCGCCGGTGTTGTACTTCCAGTGCTTCGTCGGGTCGTCCAGCCGGGCCTGCAGCCGCTCCTTCTGCTCCTCCTCGGAGATGTGCAGATAGCACTTCAGCAGCGTCACGCCGTTCGCGTCCAGCTCGGCCTCGAAGTCGTTGATCTGCTCGTAGCGGCGGTTCCACACAGTCGGGGTGACCAGGTTGCGAACCCTGGCGATCAGCACGTCCTCGTAGTGCGACCGGTCGAAGATGCCGATCAGGCCGGGGTCCGGCAGCGCCTGCTTGATCCGCCACAGGAAGCCGCGCCGCTTCTCGGCAGGCGTCGGTGCCTTGAACGAGGTGATCTTCAGGCCCTGCGGATCCATCAGACCCGCGCCGTGCCGGATCACGCCGCCCTTGCCGGACGTGTCCATCCCTTGCAGCACCAACAGGATGCTGCGCTGGCCGCCCGTGCGCCCCTCGGCGAACAACTTCTCCTGCCAGTCCGACACCTCGGCGCCGAGACCCTCCAGCGCGAGCTTGCCGTCCTCCTTGGACCCGTCGAACCCGGTCGTCGCGCGCGTGTCGTACTTCGTCAGGTCGACCGGACCCGACGGCACTCGCAGGTGCGCGGCCAGCCCCCCAGCTTCCGCCTTCTCAGCATTCTGGCTCTTCTTCTCCTTCGCCATTCGCCCATCCTGCCTCATCCACCCCCAACTTCAGCGCCTTTTGGTACGACGCCACCGCATATGCACTCAAAGAGTCATGCCCGGGACAGTGCGATCAATCGCGACAGAGCGCGCAGGTACTTCTTCCGGTAGCCGCCCTTGAGCATCTCGGCGGAGAACAGTTGGTCGAGCGGTACGCCGCCGGCCAGCAGCGGCAGGTCCCGGTCGTACATGCGGTCGGCCAGAACAACGAGCCGCAGCGCGACGTTTTCGTCGGTCAGTGGCCGGATGTCGGTGATCGCGACGGCCTCCACGCCGTCGAGCAGAGCGCCGTACTTGCTCGGGTGCAGCTCGGCCAGGTGGCGGTGCAGGTCGACGAAGTGATCGCACGACGCCCCCGGTCGCTCGGCCGCGATCTTCTCGACCTGCTCGTCCGGCCGAGGTTCCGGCGCGACCGGCAGCCCGCGATGACGGTAGTCCGGCCCGTCGATCCGCCGTACGTCGAAGTGGGCCGCCAGGGCCTGGATCTCGCGGAGGAAGTCGATCGCCTGGAACCGGCCCTCCCCCAGCTTGTCCGGCAACGTGTTCGAGGTCGCGGCCAGCTCGACTCCCGCCGCCACCAACTGACCGAGGAGCCGCGAGATCAGCATGGTGTCGCCCGGGTCGTCCAGCTCGAACTCGTCGATACAGATCAGCCGGTACGACGACAAGGCCTCGACGGCGGCGCGGAGACCGAGAGCGCCGACCAGGTTGGTGAGCTCGACGAACGTGCAGTACATCTTCGGCCCGGCAGCCTCGTGCCACAGCGACGCGAGCAGGTGCGTCTTGCCGACACCGAAGCCGCCGTCCAGGTAGATGCCCGGCTTGCCCGCGGGGGTGGCGCCACGTCCGCGGAAGCGCGACCAGAAACTCGGCGCTTGCCGTGGCTGGGCCAACTGCACCGCGCGCTCGCTGAGCACACTCAACGCGTCGGCTTGCGAGGGCTCGTCCGGATCCGGCCGGTACGTCGCGAAGCGGACCTCGGCGAAGCGCGGTGGCGGCACACACTCGGACAGCAGCCGATCGGAACTGACCTCCGGCCACCGCTCACTCAGCCGGATCACCATGTCTCAACCTTAGGGCTATCCGCTCTGCGGATGACGATCCGTTCTTCTGCGGATGGAAAGGTCCGGAAACCCGGCCGCGACCTTGACCGCTTTCTTACTTTCAGTTAGGAAGTTGATGTGGGGTTCGTGAGGTGAGCGACTAGGAGTCGGCAATGGGCGAACGGCACGTACGGCGGCGGACAGTACTCAAGGGAGCGGTGGGCGCGCTCGGACTCGGGTCGGCGCTCGCGGCCTGTGGTGGCAGTGACAGCAGCGGCGGGACGACCAGCGGCGGGAAGGCCGTCGTCCGGATGTGGTCCTGGTACGGCGAACAGGAGAAGCAGTTCCCCAAGCTGATCGAGAAGTTCGAAGCGGCACACAGCAACATCAAGATCGAGAACCGGGTCTTCGGCACCCCGGACCAGTACCTGCCCGCCCTTCAGGCGGCAGTGGCCGGCGGCGACGTCCCAGAGATCTTCGCGCCGCACACGCGCGCACTCACCTATGGCACCGGCGGAATCTCCGCCGACCTGAAGAAGGATCTCGGCGACGACTTCCTCAAGGACTTCTTCGACTCGGCCAACCAGGAGTACACCCTGGACGGCAAGCAGTACGCGGTCGGCTGGATGGCGCAGACGTTCGGGATCTTCTACAACCCGGACCTGCTCAAGCAGGCCGGGGTCGGCGAGGACGAGATCGAGACCTGGGACGACCTGATCGCCGCGGCGGCCAAGATCAAGGCCATCGGCAAGTTCCCGGTCGCGCTCAGCTGCAACCCGACGACGAGTTCGCTGGACTTCTTCCTGCCGCTCATCACCCAGGTCGCCGACGACCCGACCTTCTACCTCAAGCTCGACCAGTTGAAGGACGGGGCGACGTACGAGGACCCGAAGGTCGTGCAGGCGATCGAACTGCAGAAGAAGATCGTCAAGGGCGGCGTCTTCCAGCCCGGCACCACCGGTACCAGCGGCGAGCAGGCGCCGGTGATCTTCTACACCGAGAAGTCCGCGATGCTGTTCAATGGCTCGTGGACGCCACAGGGCCTGACCACCGACGCGCCCCCGGCCTTCGTGAAGAAGTACAAGGTGATGAAGACCCCGGCGATCGCGGCCGGCAAGCGGCACTGGACCGCGAACCAGGCCGGCGCCGGCTGGGCGGTCTCGGAGACCAGCAAGAACAAGGACGCCGCGCTGGAGTTCCTCAAGTTCCTGTACTCCGCGGACGAGTACTCCCCCACCATGAACGAGTCCAACTCGATGCCGGCCACGAAGAGCGCGGCGACCCGGATCGAGCTGCCGATCATGAAGCAGATGACGTCGTGGCTGCTCGACGGCGACGGCTGCCCGCACATCCCGTTCGGCCCCGGTTCGGTCGCGGCCGGCGATCCACTCGCGAAGATCTTCGACGGCTCCGGCGATCCGGCAGCGGTCGCGAAGGAGATGCAGCAGGCCGTGCTGAACGCCAAGGGCGGCTGATCGGATGGCGACGGCAACCTACAAGGCGAGCCGGACCGCGACGGTCACCACGCACAAGTTCGGTTCTCCGCTCCGCAAGTCGCAGCGGCTCGCGGGGTACGTCTTCATCGGGCCGACCTTCGTGCTGTTCCTCGGCTTCGTGCTCTGGCCGATCCTGTACACGGCGTACCTGAGCCTCACCTCCTGGGGAGGCTTCGGTACGCCGCGATTCGTGAACTTCGACAACTACAGCCGGATGCTGTCGGACCCGGTCGCGCGCCGGGCGATGATCATCACGCTGGTGCTGACCGGCGTCACCACGGTGCTGCTGACCTTCATCGGCCTCGTCACGGCCGTGCTGGTCAACGCGGTCTGGTCGAAGGTCGGTGTGCTGGTCCGGACGATCCTGTTCATCCCCGGCATCGTCTCGTTCGTGGTGTCGGCGGTGTTGTGGCGGCTGATCTACGACCCGAACATCGGCACGCTCAACCGGATCCTCGGGGCCATCGGTCTGGACAGCCTGCAGCATGCCTGGCTGGCCGATCAGAAGACCGTGCTCCCGGCGATCATCGTGGTGACGGTCTGGGGCGGCATCGGCTTCAACATGCTGATCTACTACGCCGGCCTGCAGAGCATCGACCCGAACCTCTACGAAGCGGCGGCCATGGACGGAGCCAACACCGTCCAGCAGTTCCGCCACATCACCGTCCCGAGTCTGCGGGTCGTCACCGGCCTGATCGTCAGCCTCGGCCTGCTGAACGGCTTCAAGGCGTTCGACGTGATCTTCGTGATGACCGGCGGTGGGCCCAACCACGCCAGTGAGGTGCTCGGCACCTATCTGTACTCGCTCGCCTTCGGGTCCACCTCGGGCTCGATCCCGCAGCTCGGCTACGCGAGTGCGTTCAGCGTCGTGACGATGGTGCTCTGCACGCTGGCCGTCATCGCCCAGCTCTGGCTGACGCGGAGGGCAGACCGATGAGCGCCTCGAACGCGCGCAGGCCGTGGGTCGGCAAGTCGTTCGCCAGCTTCGTGCTACTGCCGTTCTGTGCGCTGATGGCGTTCCCGTTCGTGTGGATGCTGCTCACCTCACTGCGGGAGCCGAACACGATCTTCAACGGGCCGATCATCCCGCGGTCGTTCACGGGTTCGGCGTACAAAGAGGCGTGGACCTCGATCGAGTTCCCGCTGCATTTCTGGAACAGCGTCTGGATCACGTCGGTCACCGTGATCGGCGTCCTCGTCTTCGCGACGCTCAGCGGCTATGCGTTCGCCAAGCTCGATTTCCCGTTCCGCAACACGCTGTTCGTGCTGCTGCTGACCACGCTGATGATGCCGTCGACGGCGCTGATCATCCCGCTCTACCTCGAGCTCAAGTCGCTCGGTCTGCTGGACAGCCAGGTCGGGTTGCTGGTGCTCTACATCTCCGGCTCGGCGCCGTTCGCGATGTTCCTGATGCGGGCGTTCTTCCAGACCTTGCCGGACGAACTGATCGAGGCTGCCCGGGTGGACGGCGGCAGCGAGTTCACCATCTTCCGCCGCGTCATCCTGCCGCTCACCCGGCCCGGCATCGCGACCGTGGTGATCTTCCAGTTCCTGTCCACCTGGAACGAGTTCCTGATCGCCAACACGGTGCTGCGCAACACCGACTCGCTCCCCCTGCAGCCGGTGCTGTTCACCCTGATGGGCCAGTACTCCACCAACTGGCCGGCCCTGACCGCCGGCCTCACCCTGTCCGTCGTACCGGTCATCGTCGTGTACGTCCGGATGCAGCGGCAGTTCGTCGCCGGGATGATGCTCGGCGCCGTCAAGAACTAGCACACAGAAAGAGGCCTTATGCCGATCAAGAACCTCGTGGTCAACTGCACGGACGTCCAGCGCTCGGTCGAGTACTACACGAAGTTCCTGGAGCTGCCGGTGGTGGGCGAGCCGACCGCGGAGCGCGCCGTCCTGGACGCGGTCACCGCGACGATCGAACTGCGGGCCGTGGGCAACGGCCGGGATCAGACCACGTGGTCGCCGGACGATCTGCAGAAGGGCTTCCGGCACATCGGCTTCAAGGTCGACCGGCTGGACGAGCGGGCCGGCGTACTCAAGGCGGCCGGGGTCGAGTTCAAGCTCGACCCGCTCGATGCCGAGGGCAAGGTCCGGATCTGCTTCTTCTACGACCCCGACGGCACGCTGCTGGAGATGATCCAGGGCGACCTGCAGTACGCCGCCGTACTCGACGCCGACGGCGTGGCGCGGGAGCGGGCGCTCGGCGTACCGCGGCGGCCGCGGTTCGACCACGTCGCGGTCACGATCGACGACCGGGACAAGACCAGCGAGTTCTACCGCGACAACTACGGCTTCTCGTTCATCGGCACGATCGAGCAGCCGCACGACCAGCGCGGCTTCCGCATCGGCTACCTGAAGGGCGGCGACACGGTCATCGAGGTCTTCACCTACGAGGTCGAGAAGACTTCGCGGGCGCCGCAGCTCGACGTGGCCGGGTTCGCGTACGCCGAGCTCGCCGGCAACCCGCCGGACCTTCCCGCGGACACCGCCCCCGACGGAACCGAGGTCTACGTCGATCGCGACGGGTTCGCGTTCGCCGTAGGCTCCGAGGTATGAAGGACAACTGGCTGCGGCCGCTCGGATCCACCGGCCTGACCGTCTCCGCCGTCTGTGCCGGCGGCAGTGGGCTCGGAGGCATGCCCGAGGTGTTCGGGTACGACGTGACCCGGCAGGAGGCCGTCGACCTCGTACTCCGCGTCTTCGACGGCCCGCTCACCTGGATCGACACCTCGAACGGGTACAGCGACGGCGAGAGCGAACTGCGGATCGGTCAGGCCATCAAGGAGTACGGCGGCCTGCCCGAAGGGTTCCTGGTCGCGACCAAGGTCGATGCCCGGGGCAGGGACTACTCCGGTGCGCGGGTCCGGGCGAGTGTCGCCGAGAGCAAGGAGCGGCTCGGGCTCGACGACCTGCCGCTGGTCCACCTGCACGACCCGGAGTTCCACGACTTCGACTCGATGCGTGACGCCGTCGACACGCTGATGCAGCTCCAGGCGGACGGCGAGATCGGGCACGTCGGGCTGGCCGGCGGCAACACGGCCGAACTCGGGCGCTACCTCGACCTCGGCGGATTCGAGGTGCTGCTCGTGCACAACCGCTGGAGCCTGGTCGACCACTCGGCCGGTGACCTGTTCCGGCGGGCCCTCGGCGAGGGCATCGCGGTCGTCAACGCGGCCGTCTACGGCGGCGGCATCCTCGCCAACCCCGACGGCGCCACGAAGTACGGCTACCGCGATGCGCCGGCCGCCGTACTCGACGCTGTCGCGGCGATGGACAAGGCGTGCCGGGAGTACGGCACCGACCTCGCCACCGCGGCACTGCGGCACTCGGTGGACAGCCCGGACATCTCCGGGACCGTGGTCGGCATCACCAAGCCGGCCCGGGTCGACGCGCTGGTCGCCGCGCTCGAAACCGACCTGCCCGATGAGCTACTTAACCGGTTAGGTACCCTGCTGCCCAACCCGCAGTACTGGCTCGAAGGCCCAAAGGAGACAACGTGACCACTGGCTTCCCACCCGGCTTCGCCTGGGGCACGGCGACAGCGTCGTACCAGGTCGAAGGCGCGGTCGCCACGGACGGACGCGGCCCGAGCATCTGGGACACCTTCGCGCACACCCCTGGCCGCATCGCCGACGGCACGACCGGCGACGTCGCCGACGACCACTACCGCCTGTTCGCCGAGGACATCCGGCTGCTCGCCGGCCTCGGCCTGACGGCGTACCGGTTCTCGATCGCCTGGTCGCGGATCATCCCGGCCGGCTCCGGCGTCACCAATCCCGGCGGCTTGGCGTTCTACCGCCGACTGGCCGAGGCATGCCTGGAGAACGGCGTCACGCCGTACGCGACGCTGTATCACTGGGACCTGCCGCAGCCGCTCGAGGACGCCGGCGGCTGGCTCGTGCGGGACACGGCCGAGCGCTTCCGCGACTACGCGGCGATCACGCACGCCGGGCTGTCGGACGTGATCAAGCACTGGATGACGCTGAACGAGCCATGGTGCTCGGCGTTCCTCGGCTACGGGAACGGCGAGCACGCGCCGGGCCGGACCGAGGGCACTGACGCACTCAAGGCGGTGCATCACCTGCTGCTCGGGCACGGGCTGGCGCTCGACGCGATCCGATCGGACGAGGGCACGTACGGCATCGCGCTCAACCCGGCGCCGATCCACGCGGCCTCGGACTCGGCCGCGGACCTGGACGCGGCGCGCCGGATCGACGGACTGCGGAACCGGATGTTCCTGGATCCGTTGCTGGCCGCGAAGTACCCGGCCGACGTACTCGAGGACACCGGACTGACCGACTGGTTCGCGGAGCAGGAAGCCGACCTGCCGCTGATCGGTGCGCCGCTGGACTTCATCGGCGTGAACTACTACTGCCCGACCACGGTGGCCGCGCCCGAGGGCCCGATCTCCTTCCCCGGTCAGCCGAGCACGCAGCCGGGCAGCGAGAACGTCGTTGCCGTCGACACCGGTCTGCCGCGCACGCAGATGGGTTGGCCGATCCAGGCGACCGGGCTGCGCGACATCCTGGTCACGATCAACAAGCTCGCGCCTGAGCTCCCGCTGTACGTGACCGAGAACGGAGCGGCGTACCTCGACGAGATGACCGCGGACGGGACCGTCGAGGACGACGAGCGGCAGCAGTACCTGGAGCAGCACATCGCGGTCTGCCGGGACCTGGTCTCGGAGGGCTTCCCGCTCAAGGCGTACTTCGCCTGGTCGCTGATGGACAACTTCGAGTGGGCCTGGGGCTTCAGCCGCCGCTTCGGGATCGTGTACGTCGACTACGCGACCCAGCAGCGGACCGTGAAGAAGAGCGGCCGCTGGCTGCAGGACTTCCTCACCAGCTAGCCGACTGGCGGGTTGTTTGCTCGCTGACCGGCAACAGTCCGGCAGCGATGAAACAACCCGTCAGCGGCCGGACTTCTGGTGCGGGGTGAGTTGGCTGTGGAGGACGAGTGACGCTGCGCCGAGGGCGGCGGCGCTCGGGCCTAGTTTGGACTGCTCGACGCGGGTCGGGTGCATCGCGCGGACGAACGACAGGCGGTTGATCTCCGTCGTCGTGACCCGGACGTAGATGTCACCCGCCTCGCTGAAGCCCGGGCCCGCGAGGATGATCTGGTCGAGGTCGAGCAGATTCGTGATCGACAGCAGCGCCTTGGCCAGGTACGTCGCCGACTCCTCGATCAGCTCGGTGCAGCGCGGATCGCCGGCGGCGGCGAGCCGCGCGATCTTGGCGAAGTCCGCGCGGATCGACGTCCGGCGGCCGCGGAGTCCTAGCGCGGTCACCAGCGACGCGTCCTGCTCGGCACGCTTCACCACCGCGGCCGGCGCGGCGAGACTCTCCAGGCAACCGATGCCGCCGCACCAGCACTCCGGTCCGTTCACGTCGAGGACCATGTGGCCGATCTCGCCGACGTTCGACGAGGAGCCGCGGTACACGTCGCCGTTGGTGACCAGGCCGAGGCCGAACCCTGCCGCCATGTAGACGGTGGCGAAGTCGTTCGCCGACGGGATGCGGCCGGCCCAGAACTCGCCGATGGCGGCGCAGGTCGAGTCGTTCTCCACCACGATCGGGTGGTCGATCGTCTCCATCAACGTGTCGCGAACGGCGAACGGCTCCCAGGCGTACTTCTCCGGGTCGGTGCGCAGCAGCCGCAGCCCTCCCCCGCCCTGCCGGCCGGCCAGCGCGACCCCGACGCCGATCAGCGAGGACGGCTCGACGTCCGCCTTGACGATCAGGTCCTCGAGCTCGGCCGTGATCCGCTTGACCGCGGTCGCGGGCGCGTCGCGGCCGATGCCCCGCGACGACACCTGCTCGATCACCCGCCCACTCATGTCGGTGATGACGTACGTCGTACTGGGCGTGTCGATCGAGATGCCCACGGCGTGCCGGGCGCGAGGGTTGAACTGCAGCAGGGTGGCGCGTTTGCCGCCGGTCGGGTCGCCCAGGCCGGTCTCGATGATCAGGCCGTCGGCGAGCAACTGCTTGACCACGCGGGAGATCGACGCACCGGTCAGGCCGGATCGTTCGGCCAGGTCGACGCGGGTGACAGTGCCACTGGAGCGGATCAGGTCCAGGATCGCGCTGTGCGTCTCCTGCGCGGTCGCGCCCTTCAGAATCTTCGCCACGTGACGCCCTCCCTTACCGCGCACTTTAATACACAACGTAAGAAAGTGGGACCGGTTGACCTCAACACCCATTGAGGTTCTAGGTTCTGGTAGTTGTGAAGACGATTACGCTGCACGAGTTCGGTCCGCCGGAGAACCTGCGCTACGAGGAGGCACCGGACCCGGTTCCGGGCCCCGGGACGGTCCTGATCCGGGTGGAGGCCGCCGGTGTCCACCTGGTCGATACGATGCTCCGCTCCGGCGCGGCCGGCGGTGGCCCGATCCCGGTGCCCGAGCTACCAACGACCCCCGGCCGTGAGGTCGCCGGCCGGGTCGAGGCGGTCGGGTCCGAGGTCGACGCCGGGTGGATCGGTAAGCGGGTCGTGGTGCACCTCGGCATGGTCCCCGGCGGGTACGCCGAACTCGCGGTCGCCAAGGTGGAGTCGCTGTACGAGCTCCCCGACCACGTGGACGGCGTACAGGCCGTCGCCGCGATCGGGACCGGGCGAACGACGGCCGGGATCCTCGCACAGGCGCAGTTGACCGCGGACGACGTCGTACTGATTACCGCGGCCGCCGGTGGGATTGGGAGCTACCTGGTCCAGGCGGCCCGCAACGTGGGGGCGACTGTGATCGGTCTGGCGGGTGGGCCGGCCAAGGTGCGGCTGGTCCGGGATCTCGGGGCGCACTACGCGGTCGACTACCGCGATCCGGACTGGGTGAGTGCTCTCCAGGCGGATCTCGGCGACCGAGCCGTGACGGCGCTGCTCGACGGGGTCGGCGGTGAGAGCGGTCAGCGGGCGTTCGGGTTGCTCGGGGTCGGCGGGCGGGTGCTGATGTTCGGGTGGTCCGGAGGCGGGCCGGTCCGGCTCACCACCGAGGATCTGATGAGTCGCGGGCTGACCGCGACCTGGGCCATCGGGCCGAAGCTGACACCCCGGCTCCGGGAGCTCGAGAAGGCGGCGTTGGAGGAGACCTTCTCCGGGCGCTGGAAAGCGCTCACGACGACGTTCTTACTGTCCGAGGCCGCCGCGGCACACCGCGCTCTCGAGTCCCGGTCGACGACCGGCAAGGTCGTGCTGATCCCCTGAGCACCGGCTGAGGCGCGCGGGGGCAGCGCCTCAGCTGGTGCGGGGGTCGTGGTTGGCATGGGCGTCGCCGGCGGGGTGGGTGGGGATGTCGTAGTCGAGGTCCGGGAAGGGGCTCGTCACGTCGATCACCCGGCCCTCCTCGGCGGAGCGCTTGGCGGCGAGCATCACCTCGAGTGCGTGGAAGGCGTGCTCGGGCCGGGTGACGGTCGGCGTACTGTTCTCGACGCTCTCGACGAGATGCCGCAGGCCGTCGGTCCAGGGCCAGTTCGGATCGCGTTCGCCGAACACCTCCCAGGATCCACGGTCGTTCGACCACTGCTCGAACCCGTTCGGGGCCCAGTCATCGCCGAGCATCTGCAGTACGCCGGTGGCGCCGTACAGCTCGATCGCCGGCGACCGGTACTGCTGCATGGTGAACCCGGTCGTGATCGTGGCGAAGCGGGCGTTGCCGAAGTCGAGCGTGATCTGCGCGTTGTCGTCGGCGCGGACCGTCACGAGCTCGCCGTTGATCTCGCGCTTCGGTATGGCGGTGCCGACCATGGCAGTGACTCGCCGGACCGGGCCGAAGAACCCGCACAGACTGGTCAGGTTGTACACGCCGAGGTCGAACAGCGCACCGCCGCCGGCCTCGTAGAACCACCGGCCCCACCACGGGCCGGACCAGCCGTACCGGGCCCGGGCCAGGTGGAGGTCGCCGATCTCGCCGTCGCGGACCCGCCGATGCATCTCCCGGTACGTCGGCGACAGCACGATGTGCGGAGCACACACCAGCTGTCCCGGTGCGACGGCGGCGGCCTCGAGCAGGACCTGCGCATCGTTGAGGGACGTGGACATCGGCTTCTCGACGAGTACGTGCTTGCCGGCCCCGAGGGCCGCGCGCGCCAGTGATCCGTGCTGATTCATGCTGGTGAGGACCAGCACGATGTCGAGGTCGTCGCGGCCGATCAGGTCCTCGGGCCGGCCGGCCGACGTGTTGATCCCGAACCGGTCCGCGGCCACGGACCGCTTGTCCGGATCGGGGTCGTAGCCCGCGGTCAGCCGAACGCGTCCTTCCTGCTCGAGCTTGGTGATCAAGGCGGCGTACGGGCCGGAGAAGACACTTCCGAGTCCGAGTACGCCGATGGACAAAGTCATCGTGGCGGGTTCCTTTCCTAGGAGAGGCGCACTGTCAGGCGATCGCCGGCCGGGCCGGCGGGCCAGGTGATGAGCCAGCCCTCCGCGGTCCGGCTCAGGGCGGCATCGCCGTCGACAGAGACACTCCGAGTGGTCTCGATCAGCGCGCGGCCCGGGCCGGCCGGACGCCGCAGCACCAAGGTCGACCCGTCGCCGGGCCCGTCCAGTTCGGCGGTGGACCAGCGCAGTACCGCGTCGTCGAGCCGTACGCCGACCGGCAGGATCAGCCCTTCGCGAGCACCGAGCTGGAGCTCGAGGGGTACGTCGTCCACGGTCAGCGTGAACGTCTGAGACACCGGCGCGACGTTGATCAGATGCACCAGCCGCTGACCGGTGGCATCAGCCGTGCTCGTCGTCACCAGACCAGGGGTGTTGCCCTCAGCAATGATCCGGCGGCGGACGCCGATCCGCTCCCACACCAGCCGCCAGAAGTCCAGGTGGGACGGATAGTCGCAGGCCATCACCACGACCCGTCGACCGGCGAGCGCCACCGCGACCGGCGCACCGGTCGCGACATCAACGGCCAGTGGCTCGGCGTCCGGCGCAACCAGGTGCTCCATCATCCCGACCCGGACCTCTGGCTGGTCGCCGGCCCACGCGGTCGCACGCACCGACGGGAAGAAGTGCGGGGTGCCCTGGACGGTGCTGTCGACCTTCACACCGAGCTCGTCGGCGAGCACCGTGCACGGCGTACCGTCGTTGTCGGTAATCGGGATCCGGCCGTGCAGCAGCAGCCTGCCGCCGGCCCGGACGTATGCGGCCAGACGCTCCTGGATCGTGCGACTCAGGACCGGCGGAGTCGCCAGCGCGACCACCGGCCCGGCCGGATCCAGATCCGCGCCGGCCGAGGTCGGCGTACCGGACAGGTCGACCGCGCCGAAGGAGTAGCCGCCGAGCAGCAGGGCGCGGGCGAGGATGTCGCGCGGCCCCATCCCTCGGTATCGCTCCAGCTCGCCGACCTGGTCACGGCGTACGGCGGAGTCCGGGTGGTGGTACTCGGTCAGGTAGTGGTCCGGCACATAGCCGAGGACGACGTCGTCGTACTCCTCGTCCATGTCGGCCAGCAGGTGCTCGGCACCACGGACGGCCCGCACCGCGCTCGCCGTACCCGCGTAGGTCTGGCTCAGCCGGCCCTCCGGGTCGACCGGCGCCGCGAAGCCGTGCCGCTCGCCGGTGAACGCGATCCGGTCGTTGCCGTCGCCAACCGGTTCGTCCAGCGGTGGGTTGTGCCCGCCGGCGAAGAGGTAGTAGTTGATCAACCGGTTGCCCTGGGCAACGCACAGCCGCGTCTTCAGCTCAGCGGTCTCCGGGCTGGTCAGCGAGCTCAGGTCCTCACCGTAGTCGCCCGTCCCCGCCTCGAATTCGAGCGACGTGATCGGCTGGTCGGCGTCGTGGACCGCGGCCATGAAGGCGTTCATGACATACAGGTCCGGGACCTTCTCAACAGTCAGTTCGCCCATGTAGTGATCGGAGCCAGAGGTCGTCTGCGGCACTCCGGCATACGCCTTCGAGAGCTGGCTGATGCCGATCGGGAAGTGCCGGCCGCGTCCGGCGTACGTGCCGTGGAGATTGACCATGAACGGTACGCCGTCGACGCCGTGCTGCAGGGCGACGTCGCGCAGCCGCAGCAGGTACCGCGCATAGCGGTCGCGGTGATGCGCACCGAGGTCATGGTGCACCGCGAGCTGCTGGCTCTCCGTGCCACCGCCGGTGCCACCGGCGCGCCACCACTCCGCCCACCGCTCGCTGTCACCGGGGTCGACGCCGTACCGGTCGATGCTGCCCTCGCGGCCCCAGGTCTGCTCGGCCCAGATGGCAAGGTCGGCCAGCGTACGGTCAGTCAGCTCCGGAGTGTTCGTGACCCACGAGAGCATGCCGACCTCGTTGTCCAACTGGACCGCGGCGACCGGTCCGCCCTTGCTGACAAGGCGTTCCGCGAGCACCGGCATGATCGCGGCGTACCACCGCTCGGCCTCGGCGAGGTACCCGGGCTCGAGGTAGTCCAAGGTCGCCGTACTGGCCGGCTTGCCGTCCCATCCCAGCGGTACGGCGTCCGGGTGGTCGCGGTAGATCCGGAACGGCACGCCTTCGTTCTTCAACTCGGCCATCACGAACGGGCCCGGCCGGGCGATCACCAGCAGGTCACGCTCGGCGGCCAGGTCGAGGAACCCGATCAGGTCGCGGTACTCACTGGTGGCGCCGGTCAGATCGACCTCGCCGGACGCGGTCTCATGCACGATCCACGGCATGTAGCTGGCCACCGCGTCGCAGCCCGCGGCGGCGAGTTTGTCGAGCCGGTCGGCCCAGTCTTCGCGGTGCAGCCGGAAGTAGTGCACCTCGCCGGCCATCAGGATCCGCGGTACGCCGTCCACCAGGATGCGGCGCCGTTCCAGCCGTATCGATCGGGGCGGTATCGATAGGGATCGGGCAGATGTCGTCACAGTCACGTCCTCGCCGGGTCTCGATCGTTCCGGGACGCCGCGCCGACCTGTTGCCTGGAGGCGCGGTCGTGGTTATGGTCGTGAAACCGGTCTCATGAAACCGGTTTCAACCGTAACGGGAGTTCAGCCGATGGGCAACAGCCGTGTCACGCTCCGCCGGGTCGCCGAGATCGCGGGCGTCTCCCCCGCGACCGTGTCGCGCGTCTCCAGGGGCACGACCCCGGTCTCCCCCGAGGTCCGTGACCGGGTCCTGCGGGTGATCGAGGAGCACGGGTACAAACCTAGCCACTTCGGGCGTGCGCTGGCCGAGCGCCGGCACGGCGCCTTGGGGTTGGTGTTTCCGGGCCTGTCCGGGCCGTACTTCTCCGAGCTGATCCAAGGCTTCGAGGCTGAGGCGCTGGAGACGGGCGACAGCGTGCTGGTGCTGGCGTCGCATTCGCGCGCCGACACCGACGCCACCGTGCTCGACCTGGCCGACCGGGTGGACGGCATGGCCATCCACGGCGGGACGGTGTCGATCGACACGATCGCCAAGGTGGCCGCGCAGATCCGTGTCGTGGTGATGGCCAGCGAAGCCGGTCCGGCGCAGGCTTCGGTCAGCGCCGCCAATGACACAGTGAAGGACCTCACGCGGCACCTGCTGGTCGACCACGGCTATCGCCGGCTGGCCTTCGTCGGCACGCCGGACGGCTCCCCTGACGTGACAGCCCGCTGGCAGGCCTTCCTCGCCGCGCACAAGACGGCCCGCCGCAAACCGCCGGCCGAGCCGATCCGGGTCGGACTGCAACAGTCCGACGGCGCGATCGCCGCGGAGCAGTTGCTCGATCGCGACGACCGGCCCGATGCGGTGGTCTGCGCGAACGACGAAACAGCGCTCGGTCTCCTGCTGAGCGCGCTCGGCCGAGGGCTGCGGGTGCCGCAGGACGTCGCGATCACCGGCTTCGACGACATGCCGATGGCCGCCCTGGTGCGGCCGGCGCTGACGACGATCCGGCAGCCGATCCGCGAATTGGCCGCGACCACGGCCCGGCTGCTGGCCGACCCGCTCGACCAGCCGGCCGGCGACATCGTGCTACCGACCGAGCTGGTGCTGCGCAGCTCGTGCGGCTGCGGGGGTGTGCCCTGATCCTGCCGAGCTGAGGGGATCGAGGTACGGGGATCGAGGGGGGAAACCGCCAACGTCCGGCCCTGGCCGGACACACCCTGAGGAGGACTCCCGATGACGAGACGAGTACGGCTGAAGACCCTCATCGCCGCAGTGGCAAGCGTCAGCCTGCTACTCGCCGGCTGTACCGGTACCGAAGGCCAGACAACGGCCAGTTCCGGCGACGGGATGGTCGACTTCCTCAACTACGGCGACTTCGGCGGCGGCGCCGCACCGAAGCCCAACTACAACCCGTATCTCGAAACCACCAAGCTCAGCGCGGCGGACTACATCTACGAGCCGCTGATGTACGTCGAGGGCTACAGCTGCAAGGCACTCCCCTGGCTGGCCACATCGTTCCAGTGGACCGACCCGCAGACGCTCGTCTACACGGTTCGCGACGGCGTCAAGTGGAACGACGGCAAGCCGTTCTCCGCGGCCGACGTCGCCTTCACCTTCAACATGATCAAGAAGTACCCCGCCCTGGACCTCAGGGGCGTGTGGACCTACCTGTCGACGGTGAAGGCCGACGGCACCAAGGTGACGATGTCGTTCAAGAAGCCGGCCGCCTCCGTATTCACCCTGGTGAGTGACGTACGGATCGTGCCGGAGCACGTGTGGTCGAAGGTCGCGGACCCGACGACGTTCACGAACGCGACCGCCCCGGTCGGCACCGGGCCGATGAAGGTGAAGTCGTTCAACCCACGCCAGCTCGTCGTCGAGCGGAACCCCGACTACTGGCAGGCCGACAAGATCAAGGTCAAGGAACTGCGGTTCAACAAGGCCGACGCCGGTGGCCAGGTCGAGCAGCTCAAGCTCAGCCGGGGCGAGTACGACACCAACGCGATGTTCGTCCAGGACATCAAGAAGGCCTACGTCGACCGCGACCCGAAGAACCACCACTACTGGTACGCGCCGGGCGGCGTGATCAGCGTGTACATGAACCTGACCGAGACGCCGTTCAACGATGTGGCGTTCCGCAAGGCGCTGACCACGGCGTTCAACCACCAGCAGGTCATCGACCGGGCCCAGCTCGGCTACGTCACCCAGGCCAGCCAGAGCGGCCTCGTCGTACCGGGCCAGAAGGACTGGCTGCCGCAGGGTCTGGCCGACGACGGCCGGATCAAGTACGACCCGGCGGCCGCCGACAAGGCGCTCACCGACGCCGGCTACGCCAAGGACTCCAAGGGCCACCGGCTCGGCAAGGACGGCAAGCCGATCTCGTTCAGCTTCAAGGTGCCCGGCTCGTACGTCGACTGGGTCGCGGCCGCTGACATCCTGATCAAGAACCTCACCGCGCTCGGCTTCAACGTCACCAAGGACACCCCGACGCCGGAGGCACACGACCAGGAACGGGCCACCGGCAACTACGACATGATGTTCGGCGTCCACGGCGGCGGCTGCAACATGTACGCCAACTTCAGCGACCCGCTGAACAGTGCCCGCACCGCGCCGATCGGCAAGAAGGCCGACAGCAACGAGATCCGCTGGCAGGACCCGAAGACCGACGAGCTGCTCGGCCAGCTGGAGACCTCGCCGGACGAGGGCACCCAGAAGCAGGCCGTCGCCGGACTGGTCGACATCATGATGAACCAGGTCCCGATGATCCCGATCTGGTACGGCGCCAAGTGGTTCCAGTACGACACCAAGAAGGCTGAGGGCTGGCCGAACGAGCAGGACCCGTACGCCGACGGCGGCAACGGCCTGGTCGTGCTGACCCACCTTGTCCCGTCGTCCGGGAGCTGACCGCCGATGCTGTACTTCGTCCGGCGGGCCGGGTTCTTCCTGGCCACCCTGTGGGCGGCGGTGACGCTGAACTTCCTGATCCCCCGGCTCCAGCCGGGGGATCCGGCCCAGGCGTTGCTGAACCGCCTGCAGGGTGAGACCACGGCGGTCAACCCTGCCCAACTCGAGGCCATCCGCAAACTGCTCGGGACTCCCGACGGCAACCTGCTGTCGCAGTACTGGGACTATCTGGGCGCCATCGGCACCGGGCATTTCGGGGTGTCGTACTCGTACTTCCCGTACACGGTCACGGCCATGATCAGCAGTGCACTGCCGTGGACGCTGATCCTGGTCGGTGTCACGCAGTTGCTGTCGTTCGCGATCGGCACGTTGCTCGGCGCCTGGGCGGCGTACCGGCGGAACTCGCGGGTCGACTCGGTCATCACGCTCGGGTCGACGTTCGTCGGCACGCTGCCGTTCTTCTGGCTCGCGCTGCTGCTGATCTTCGTGTTCGCCATCACGCTGAACTGGTTCCCCGACGGCGGCGGGTACGGCGGCGGCAGCAGTCCGAGCTGGACCTGGCTGTTCGTCTCCGACGCGTTCCAGCACAGCGTGCTGCCGGCTGTGGCGCTGCTGATCACCGGACCGATCGGCTGGATCATCGGGATGCGCAACAACATGGTCCAGACCCTCGGCGAGGACTACGCGCGGCTGGCCCGTGCGAAGGGACTGCCGCGGCGGAGGATCGCGTTGACGTACGGCGCCCGGATCGCGATCCTGCCGAACGTCACCGGGTTCGCGATCGCACTCGGCAGCCTGCTCGGCGGAACTGTGCTGGTCGAGACGATCTTCAACTACCCCGGGCTCGGCCGGCTGCTGCTGGAGGCGGTGTCGAACAAGGACTATCCGCTGATGCAGGCGCTGTTCCTGTTCACCACGATCGGCGTACTGACCGCGAACTTCCTGGCCGACGTGACGTACGGATTCCTCGATCCGCGAGTGAGACGAGCGGAGGCGGTATGACGACCACTCAGGAAACCATCGACACAGAGGCCTTGCGGGTCACCGCGCTGGAGGCCGACGCGTCCAGCCGACTGCCTGGGTGGTTCGTGATCCTGTGGCGCAACGGGAAGTGCCGGGTGGGCATGCTCATGCTGGCGGCGTTCGTCGTGATCGCCGTACTCGCTCCGGTGATCGCGCCGTACGGCCCGCGGCTCGACGAGTTCGGCGCGTCCGAGGGGCCGACCGCCGCGCACTGGCTGGGCACCACGGCACGTGGTGAGGACGTGTTCTCCCAACTCGTGTACGGCGCTCGCACGTCGCTCATCGTCGGGCTGGTGGCCGGTGTGCTGAGCACGCTCATCGCGATGGCTGTGGGTCTCACCGCCGGATACCTGCGAGGTGTGGTGGACGAGGTGCTCTCGTTCTTCATCAACCTCGGCCTGGTGGTACCGGTGCTGCCGCTGATGATCGTGCTGGCCGGCTACGCCCCGGTGAAGGGTCTCGGGCTGATCATCATCGTCATCACTGTGACCGGCTGGGCGTACGGCGCCCGGATCAAACGCGCCCAGATCATCACATTGCGGACCAGGGACTACATCACCGCGGCGAAGTTCGCCGGCGACAGCACGGCCCGGATCATCGCGTTCGAGATCGTGCCGAACATGATCTCGCTGATCGTGGTCGGCTTCATGGGCGCCGCGCTCGGCGCGATCGGCGCGGAGGCCGGTCTGGCGTTCCTCGGGCTCGGCGATCCGCAGACCGTCAGTTGGGGCACCATGCTCAACCAGGCCAGCCTCGGTGGCGCGTTGACCACCGGCCAGTGGGCCTGGCTGGTGGCGCCCGGACTCGTACTGGCCCTGCTGATCACGTCGTTCACGCTGATGAACTTCGGCATCGACGCGCTGAGCAACCCGCACCTGAGGGAGGACTGACATGGCTCTGCTCGAGGTCAGCGACCTGAGCGTCACGTACAGCCCGCGCGACTCCGCCGCCGTCCGGGCGGTGGACCGGGTCAGTTTCGAGGTCCACGACGGCGAGTTCGTCGGTCTGCTCGGCGAGTCCGGCTGCGGCAAGTCGACGCTCGGCAACGCCGTACTGCGGCTGCTCGACCGGCCGGCCGCGATCACCGGTGGGACGATCAGGTTCGACGGGCGGGACGTGACCACGACGCCCGAGGACGAACTGCGGTCGCTGCGCTGGGTCGACCTGTCCACGGTCTTCCAGTCGAGCATGAACTCGCTCAACCCGGTGATCACCGTGCGGCGCCAGTTCGCCGACACGTTCGAGGCGCACTCTGATGCCCTGGGCAACGACCTGGACGTCGACGCCCGCGCCACCGAGCTGCTCGAGATGGTGTCGCTGGACCACTCGGTGCTGAGCCGGTTCCCGCACGAGCTGTCCGGCGGCATGAAGCAGCGGGTCGCGCTCGCGCTGGCGCTGGCTCTCGAGCCGCGGTTCGTGCTGCTCGACGAGCCGACCACCGGGCTGGATGTCGTGGTGCAGCGCGACATCCTCGACCGGCTCCGCGAGCTGCAGGCACGGCTCGGCTTCGCCGTACTGTTCATCAGCCACGACCTCGGCACGGTCATGGAGCTGGCCGACCGGGTGATGGTGATGTACGCCGGGGAGATCGTCGAGGACCAGCCGGCCGCGGAGATGGTGACGCGCCACCTGCACCCGTACAGTGCCGGCCTGCTGGGTTCGTACGCCGACCCGCGGGACCAGGTCGTCGAGGTCGAGTTCATCCCGGGCCGGCCGCCGGACCTGTCGCAGTCGCACGCCGGCTGCTTGTTCCAGCCGCGCTGCCCGGTGGCGGTGGACGCCTGCCGGACCGTGCACCCCGAGCTGCTGCCCGCGAGTCTCGGCCAGGTGCGGTGCCTGCTCGTCGAGCAGTCCGGCGACGCCCGCGTCGTACTGGAAAAGGCAGCGGAGCTGCGCCGCCGAGATCAGGTGTTCGCCGCCGGCTTGTCGGAGCGGATCGACGCGGAGCCGGTGCTCGTCGTGGACGGCCTCAGCAAGGTCTACAAGAGCAGGCGCGGGCTGAACACGACCGTCACCCAGGCCGTCGACAACGTGTCGTTCGCGCTGCGACCGGGCCGGGTCACCGCGCTGGTCGGTCAGAGCGGTTCGGGCAAGACGACGATCGCCCGCATCCTCACCGGCGTGGAGCGCCCGACCGCCGGATCGATCCGGTTCAAGGACGAGCCGGTCGACCACCTGGGACGGGGTGCGCTGCGGAAGTACCGGCGGCACGTCCAGCTGGTCTTCCAGGACCCCTTCTCCGCGCTCAACCCGACCCGGACCGTGGCGTATGCCCTCAGCCGGCCGCTGCGCAACCACCTCGGTCTGACCGGCGCCCAGGCCCGCGCACGGGCGGCCGAGCTGCTGGAGACGGTCGGGTTGAGCCCGGCGGAGCAGTACCTCGACAAGCTGCCGCACCAGCTGTCCGGCGGACAGCGTCAGCGTGTGGTCATCGCGCGGGCCCTGGCACCCGAGCCCGAGGTGGTCGTCGCCGACGAGCCGATCTCGATGCTCGACGTGTCCATCCGCGCCGAGATCATCGCGCTGCTCGACAAGCTGGTTCGCGACCGCGGCATCGCCATGCTCTACATCACCCACGACCTGCTCAGCGCCCGGCTGCTCGCCGACGATGTGATGGTGCTGAACCAGGGCGTGATGGTGGAGCGTGGCCCGACCCTCGATGTCATCGGAGAGGCCAAGGACCCTTACACCCGCAAGCTACTGGCCGCCATCCCCCGCCCGGGCGCGCGAGACATCGCCTGAACCACGCGCCCGGGAACGGGATCAGACAGTGACCTGGATCAGGACTGCCGACGGCTGTGGCAGGTCGAGCTCGAGGACTCCGGCGGTGAGTTCGACGGGCTCGGGAACCAGCTGGTCGGCTCGACGCAGTTCGTCCCACTGCTCGTCCGTCGGCCAGTCCTGTACGCCGATCCGGTCGGCAAGGGTCGCGATGTCGCCGTGGTCCGCGTCCAGCCGGGTGACTCGCGCCTTACCGCCGTCCTGGACGTGCAGCCGGACGGTACGGCGGAGGGCCGAATCGCCACCGGCCTTGCCCTGGTCCAGCGTGTGGTTCCACACCAGGATGCTCAGGCTGCCGTCGTCGTGGCGTGAGGCCCAGGCCTGCACCAGTCCGTCGGCACCGTCGCCTGACGCCGCCACCGGCAGCTCGGTGTCACCGAGCCGGGAAAGCAGATGCAGCGCGTGGTAGCGCGCCTTGGCGATCCCGCCGACGGTGATGAGCCCGAAGCCGCCGTGCAGCAGCCGCGGCGGCCGCCCGAGCTCTTCGAAGTGGTCGCTCGCCACCCAGTAGGACAGCGCGTCCAGCCGGCCCGACGCCGAACGCATCCCGTGCAGCAGGAACGTCGCCGAGGAGACGCTGTCGTTGACAGGGTTGAAGTGCGTCGGGGTGACGCCCCATTCGGTCCACAGGATCCGCGCCGTACTGCCGTACCGGGCCAGCGTCGGCCGCAGGTCGAGCGGCGAGTTGCCGTAGGTGTGAGTGCTGACGAAGTCGACCGGCGCTCCGGACCGGCTGGTGTGCTCCAGCAGTTCGTCCACCCAGCCGGCGGCCGCCGAGGACGGTCCGCCCACCGCGAGCCGCGGGTCGACCGCCTTCACCGCGGCGGCCGTCACGTCGTACAGACGCATCCACTCGTCGCGGGAGCTGGACCAGAAGACCTCGAGGTTGGCCTCGTTCCACACCTCGAAGTCCCAGTGCAGTACTTCGTCCGCGCCGTACCGGTCGATCAGGTGCCGCACCAGCGAGCCGATCAGGTCCGCCCAGCGGTCCCAGTCCTTCGGCGGCGAGATGATGCCGCCGTACTCGAAGACCGTGCGGTCCGGGTCGGAGGCCAGATCGCACGGCATGAAGCCGAGCTCGACGCACGGGCGCAGGCCGATCGCGAGCAGCTTGTCGTACACCTCGTCGATCCGGCTGAAGTCGTACGCCGGTTCGCCGTCGACCTCCCGGTAGACGCCGAGGTCGTCGTGCAGGATCGCGTGCGCCCGCACGGTCGAGACGCCGATCTCGTTGTGGACCCGACGCAGCGCGGCTTCCAGTTCGATCCCGATCACCTGGCCGCCGGAGGTGTCGGTGCACAGCAGTTGGCTCAGCCGCTCGCTGCCGATCATCGGCTGCCAGGGCTTCGCGAGCGGCGTACCGTCCGCTGCCGTGGCGACGGTCAGGTCGACCACGGGGACGCTGCCGTCCGCGGGTTTGGCGGTGGCGGTGACCGGCTCGCCCACCTCGCCGTGCTCGGTCACGGTCGGCACCGAGGCGACGGCGTAGTCATAGGTGGTGCCGGGCTCGCCGGTGGTGTCGACGTACCACGTCTCCGGGACCGACAGGACGTCACCGCCGAGGTGGTCGACGGGCGCCAGGTCCGCGTGCGGCGAACCGGCCGGCGCACGGTGCACGAGGTAGCCGATCGCGCCGTCCACCGGCTCCCAGCGCAGCGTCACGTGTCCGAGGCCCTCGACCACGGTCAGGCCGGCGGGCGGTGGCAGCTCCGGCACGGGGACGGCCTCGCGCTCGTCGGAACGACTCGCGATGCGTTGCTCCCAGTTCTCGCGGGCGGTGGTTCCGGTGCTCATCAGTCCTCCACGGCGTTTGGTCTGAAACCGGTTTCAGGCCACCCCATCTCACTCCGGGCGAGGTGTCAAGGCGGATCTCAGGACTGTCGGTATTCGCGCGGCGACACACCGAAGTGGGCCCGGAACCGGCGCGACAGGTGGAACTCGTCCGCGAAACCAAGGGTCCGCGCGATCTCCCGGTGGGTCAGATCGGTCAACCGCAGCAGCGTGGCCGCGGCCTGGAGCCGACGCACACTCCGGTACGCCGCCGGCGTCTGACCGACCTGTTCCGCGAACCGGCGCCGGAACGTGTCGTAGCTCAGCCCCGACTCAGCGGCAACGGTCGCCAGGTCCGTGCTCGCGGTGAGGTCGTCGGCCAGCCGGCCCATCGCGTCCACGATCTCCATGCTCACGTCGGGACTGTCCGCGGTGTCGTCGGTGTCGATCAGCCAGTCGGCCAGCGCCAGCAACTGATGCTCCGCGACCCGGCGCGTCCGCGGCGGCGAGCGCAGTACGGTGCGCAGCGCCTCGATCGACGGCGGCGGCACCGGGTACCGCGGTCCGGGGCCGGCCAGATGGGCCAGCGAGTCGAACAGCGGTCCGGTGAACACGACGAACAACTCCGTCCACCGCTCCCCCGCATCGGTGCCGTAGGTGTGCGGGAACCCGGGCGGCACGATCGTGTGCGCGCCCGGCGTGATCCGCTCGTCCCGGCCGTCCGCGTCGCGATAGTTGCCCTCGCCCCCGATCAGCACCGACAGCACGTAGGCGTCCATCACCCGCAGCGTCGACGGCATGATCGGCTCGTCGTCGACCAGTTCACCCGCGAGCACGATCTGACCGAGCCTGGTCACCGGCCCGTCGGAGATCGCGACGACCGTCCGCTCCGCCATGCCGGCCACGGTACGCCAAAATGTTCATGCCAAGGTCGCGCGGAGACATTCTTTGCCGGTCCCCGCCGCCCTAGCGTTTGGAGGGCAGGAACGAGCCGACCGACCGGAGGACCGCATGACGACCTCGACCGACCTGATCACGCCCCAGCACCTGGCACAGTTCCGCGACGAGGGCTACTTCGTGCTGGACAGCGTGCTCACCGACGAGCAACTCGAGCTGCTGCGCGGCGGAGCGCAGTACTCGATCGACAAGCTCGACGCCGCCATGGACGAAGCCGGCACCGACTCGCTTGGCATCAACCACCGGGGCAAGCGGTACTTCAGCAGCATGATCTACCAGGACCGGCCCGAGCTGCGGCAGTTCCTGTTCAGCGACACGATGGCCGAGATCTGCCGGGCGACGCTGGGCGACGACGCCTTCCTGTTCTGGGAGCAGTACGTGATCAAGGCCGGCGACCCGAACACGGCGTTCGCCTGGCACCAGGACTCCGGCTACGTGCACGAGGACCACGACCCCTACCTCACCTGCTGGATCGCCCTCGACGACGTCACCGAGGAGAACGGCTCGGTCTACCTGCTGCCATACTCGCGGTCCGGTATCAAGTCGTACATCAAGCACATCCAGGACCCGGAACTCAACGACATGGTCTGCTACTTCGGCTCCGATCCCGGCATCCCGATGACCGCGAAGGCGGGCTCGATCGTGGTGTTCTCCAGCGTCGTCATCCACCGCAGCGGGGCGAACCTGACCGACCGGAACCGGCGCGTGTACATCGCGCAGTACTCCAAGGAGGTCATCCCGGCCAAGGACGGTACGACGGCGCACGGAGCGTTCGACCCGTTCCTCGACGGCGGCCGCATCATCGCCGATCGCTGACGATCAGGAGTTGCGCGGTGCGTACATGATCACGACGACGCCGACGAGACAGATCGCGGCACCGAGGAGGTCCCAGCGGTCCGGGCGGAAGCCGTCGACCACCATTCCCCACGCGAGCGAGCCGGCCACGAACACACCGCCGTACGCCGCGAGGATGCGGCCGAAGTTCGGATCCGGCTGGAACGTCGCGACGAACCCGTAGGCGCCGAGCGCGATCACGCCACCCGCGATCCACCACAGGCCACGATGCTCACGCCATCCCTGCCAGACCAGCCAGGCACCCCCGATCTCGGCCAGCGCGGCCAACACGAAGAGCCCCGCAGACCGCACCACGGTCACAGGCGATCGGCCAGGGCGTCCAGGACCGCGGTCTGGGTGGGCGGTACGCCGATGTGCAGGTGGAATCGGCCGTCGGTTGTATCGGTGAGGGTGAAGGTGAAGAAGGAGCAGCACTCGGACTCGCGGGCGGTCAGGGCTGCGGTGGTGTCGCGCGCTTCGGCCGCGAGCGTCAAGTCGAGCGTCTGGGGGTCGACGCGGTGGGCACTGCGGAGGTGGTCGGCGAAGAGCTGGTCGAACTCCGCGACCCGGAGTGGTTGCTCCGCGGTCGGCAGGGTGCAGGCGGCCGGAGCCCAGGCGAGGTGATCGGTCATGAGATCGACGGTAATCCCGTACCCAGGTACCGGATGCAACTATTCGGGCTGATCGGTCCAGGTGAGTACGTACGCCACCCCGCCGAATCGGACCTGGTCGCCCGGCCGGACCCGGACCGCAGTGGTGAGCCGGAGGCCGTTGACCTGGGTCCCGTTCATCGAGCCGAGGTCACGCAGCATCCATCCGTCTTTCACGTACCGGAGCTCCGCGTGGCACCGGGACACGGACAGGTCGGCCAACCGCAGCGACGCGCCGGGCCCGCGTCCGATCCGGACCGTCGGCGATCCTGGCGCCGGCAACGCGAGCCCGGGCGGCGGCAGAGTGGGCGTCTTCTGCACGACTCCCACCCGGGGAAGGGACCCGAGCCGCTCGAGGAACCCGAACCAGACACCGACGACACCGCTCGGCTGCCCAGAGGTCCCGCCCTCAACCCGCTCTGGTGGCCGGGTCGGGCTGGGGCTGCGGATGACTTCCAGCCGGGGAAGTCGGGTACGGAAGTCCCGGAGCCGGCGGGTGACGCGGGGCTCCTCGCGAGGCAGGTCGCGGATGGCGTCGGCCAGTTCGCCGCGGCTCTGGGCGCGCAGGACGAAGTTCATCCGGCGGACGAAGGTGTCGTGTGACAGCCGCCCGGTCCCGGCGCCCTCGCGCAGGATGGCCAGGGCACGATCCCGCTCGGCGTCCGACGGACGCGTCCCCTCCGCCGGAACCGATGTCATCCCTGCATTGTCCGGTCCGGTCCGGTTCACTGTCCACCGCCTCCCGGGGGCGGCCGGGGACCAGGTCAGCGGTACTGAATCCGGTAGGCGACGTGCGCGTCACCCTGCGAGAGCCCGATGTTCGAGATCCCGACGACCAGCTGGTGACCGTTGGCGTCGTTCCGGTACGTCAGGTACGTCGTACCTGCCGCGCCTTCAGTCGCGATCCGGCGCCAGGACGGTCCGCCGGATGCGGAGATCTGTGTCAACGCCTTCGTCACCGCGGGCGTCGCGTAGTACGACATCCACTTCGTGTCGCCACGGCCCCAGGCGCGGACCAGGTTGTCGGACCACTGCACCGCGTTCCACGCACGCGGTTCGTTGGCGAGGCTCACGACTCTGGCAGCGTGCCAGCCGCCCGGCCCCCGCAGCTCAGGCGCGGCGTTCGCCACCCCGAGGGTGAGATTCCCGCCGCGGGCGTCGTCGTGGTACGTCACATAGATCGTCCCGGCCGCGCCTTCCGCGGAAACCCGGCGCCAGTGGATCCCGCCGGGCGACGCCTGCGCGAACAGAGCACGCGTGACTTCAGTCGTGCCGTAACAAGCTGTCATTCTCGTGTCACCGCGACCCCAGGCGCGAACCAATCGATCCGCGTAGGTGACCGCATCCAGCCGAGCGACCGACGTACCGCACGAGGCGGCCGTCTGAGCACCGGCCGCAACGGCCGGAGCCGCCGAACCGCCGAGCACGAGCGGGGCAGCAACCGCGAGCGCGGCCGCCATCCCGCCGGCCTTGGACAGACCCTTGATCTTCATGATCAACCTCCCGAGTTGGTCATTTCATCCTCACTGGTTCGACGCGCCCGATCGCCCACGAGTTGGCCGTGGGTGAGAATGACGGGATGCGACTGCCTGTGGTGCCACCGGTCAAGCCGATGCTCGCCAAGCCCGTCAAGGAGATCCCGCGCGGGGAGATGAGCTACGAGCCCAAGTGGGACGGGTTCCGCTCGATCATCTTCCGGGACGGGGACGAGGTGGAGATCGGCAGCCGGAACGAGAAGCCGATGACGCGCTACTTCCCCGAGCTGGTCGAGGCGGTGAAGGCGAACCTGCCGGAGCGGTGCGCGATCGACGGCGAGATCATCGTGATCGGCGCGTCCGGCGACCGACTGGACTTCGAGGTGCTGCAGCAGCGCATCCACCCCGCCGCCAGCCGGGTGAACATGCTGTCGGAGAAGACGCCGGCCCGGTTCGTCGCGTTCGACCTCCTGGCGCTCGGTGACGACGACTACATGGAGCGTCCGTTCGCGGAACGGCGTACCGCGCTGATCGATGCGCTGGCCGGTGTGAAGGCGCCGATCCACGTCACGCCGGCGACGACCAACCGCGACACGGCCGCGGAATGGTTCGAGCAGTTCGAGGGTGCCGGCCTGGACGGGCTGATCGCGAAGCCGTTGGACGTCACCTACCAGCCGGACAAGCGGGTGATGTTCAAGGTGAAGCCGGAGCGCACCGCGGACTGCGTGGTCGCCGGCTACCGCGTGCACAAGAGCGGCCCGGACCGGATCGGATCGCTGCTGCTCGGGCTCTACAGCGACGACGGCACGCTGGCGAGTGTCGGTGTGATCGGTGCGTTCCCGCTCGAGCGGCGCAAGGAGCTCTTCCAGGAGATGCAGCCGCTCGTCACCACGTTCGACGATCACCCGTGGGCGTGGGCGAAGCAGGAGGAAGGCGTCCGTACGCCGCGCAACGCGGAGGGCAGCCGGTGGCAGGCGGGCAAGGATCTGTCGTTCGTGCCGTTGCGGCCGGAGCTCGTGGTCGAGGTTCGCTACGACCACATGGAGGGCATCCGCTTCCGCCATACCGCACAGTTCGTCCGCTGGCGCCCCGACCGCACCCCCGAGTCCTGCACCTACGAACAACTCGAGGAGCCGGTCAAGTTCGACCTGGCCGACGTACTGTCGAGCGCCCAACGCTGATGAAGGTCCTGTACGACGTCTACGCCAGGATCCTGCGACGCCAACTGGCCGGACTGCCGATGCCACGCCACATCGCGATCGCGATGGACGGCAACCGCCGCTGGGCACGACGAGCCGGGTACGACGACGTGCGGGTCGGCCATCGGTTCGGCGCGGAGCATCTGGAGCTGTTCCTGCGTTGGTGTTCCGAGGCGGGCGTCCACTGCGTGACCGCGTGGGTGGCGTCGGCGGACAACATCCGGCGCCGCGATTCGGCCGAAGTCGACTACCTCATGCAGCTGACCGAGACCGTCCTGGCCGAGCATGTACGGCGTGACCACCGGTGGCGGCTCCACGTCGCGGGCCAGCTGGATTTGTTGCCTGACACAACTGCTCGTGCGCTGAAGGAGGCCGTCGAGGCGACACGTGACCGGACGGATGCGGGTGACCTGACGCTCGCCATCGGGTACTCGGGCCGGCTCGAGGTGGTGGACGCCGTACGGGCTGTGCTGGACGAGGCTGCGGTCGCCGGGCGTTCGCTGGAGGATGTGGCCGACGAGCTGAGCGAGGACGTGATCGGCCGACACCTCTATCTGCCTGAACTGCCGGATCCCGACCTGGTGATCCGGACGAGTGGGGAGCTCCGGATGTCGGACTTCCTGCTGTGGCAGGCGACGCGCTCGGAGGTCGAGTTCTGCGACCTGTACTGGCCCGCGTTCCGGCAGGTCGACCTGCTACGGGCGCTCCGCACCTACGGGCGGCGGCGGCTGGAACGATCCAGTTGATCATTTGAGCAGGTGCCTAGGCCAGGAGCGAATACATCGGGCCACCTTGGGGGCACTATGGAGGCATACCGACTGGTAGGAACCGGAGGTTGCGATGTACGACGTCGTACTGCTCGTCGAACAGGAACTGTCGGCGCCGGACGCGAAACGCGTCGTTGAACTGCACCAGGACATGCCCGAGTCCGTCACGTACCACGTGCTCGTGCCGTGTCACAACGCCGAGGCCGGTGTGGAGGCCTCGATCAGCGCGCTGGGCACCGCGGATCTGTACGGTCCAGGGCTGGCCACTCAGCGCCAGGATCTCGTCGAGGCGCAGAAGGCGATCGACACCGAGGCGAAGGGGTGCAGCGGACGCAGCGTCCAGCGGCTGCGAGACCTCGGGCACCACGCGGAGGGCGGCATCTCGCACGACCGCCCGATCGACGCACTGATCGCCACGGTGGAGCACGTGCAGGGCCAGGAGGTCATCATCCTGACCCGGCCGCACGTGGTGGCCGAGTTCTTCCACCTGGACTGGACCACCTCAGCCCGCCGCCACCTCGGCGTACCGGTCCTCCACCTACTGGAGCACGACCCACAGAAGGCCTCCGCCTCGTAGCGGGTCAGAACCGGAGCATGACTGCGTAGGTGACGCCGACCGCGAGGGCGGCCATCAGCAGCGACACCGTGGTGCGGATCGTTCGGTCGCCGGTTTCGCCGTAGTGGCGGCCGTCTTCGGAGTTGTACGCGAGCTTGAAGCCGGCGTAGCCCGCGGCGAGGGCCAAGGCCAGTTTGATCATCGTCTGCTCCCCCCACTACCCCTCAGAACCAAGGTAGCTCGCTCAGACGCCGGCGGCGGTTCCGGTCTCGGCGAACTGCGTGTGATACAGGTCTGCGTACTCCCCGCCCTGGGCGAGCAACTGCTCGTGCGTACCGCGCTCGACAATGTTGCCGCGGTCAACGACCAGGATCAGGTCGGCGTTCCGCACCGTCGACAACCGGTGCGCGATCACCAGCGACGTACGCCCTTCCAGGGCGGTGTCGAGTGCCCGCTGTACGGCGACCTCGGACTCGGAATCCAGGTGCGCCGTCGCTTCGTCCAGTACGACGATCTGCGGTGCCTTCAGCAACAAACGCGCGATGGCCAGGCGCTGCCGTTCGCCGCCGGACAGCCGGTGACCACGGTCCCCCACCACGGTCTCGAGCCCGTCGGGCAGGGACGACACCAACTCCCACACCTGCGCGGCCTTCAGTGCCTCGATCATCTCGTCGTCGGTGGCGTCCGGCTTCGCGTAGGCGAGGTTCGCCCGGATCGTGTCGTGGAACATGTGCGCGTCCTGCGTGACGTACCCGATCGTGTCGTGCAGCGACTGCAGCGTCACCTCGCGTACGTCCTGCCCGCCGACCCGCACGGCTCCACCGGTCACGTCGTACAGGCGGGCCACCAGGTTGGTGATCGTGGTCTTGCCGGCGCCGGACGGGCCGACCAGCGCAACCATCTGACCGGGCTGGACCACGAAGTTCACATCCTCGAGCACCTGCGAAGACACCCGCTTGTCGAGCACAGCGACGGACTCCAGGCTCGCGAGGGAGACCTGCTCAGCCGTCGGGTAGGCGAACGCCACGTGGTCGAACTCGACCCCGGCCCGCTCACTGCGCAGTTCCTGGGCGTCCGGGGCGTCCTTGATCATCGGCTCGAGGTCGAGCACTTCGAAGACGCGCTCGAACGACACCAGCGCGGTCATCACGTCGACCCGCACGTTCGATAGTGCGGTCAGCGGGCCGTACAGCCGGCCGAGCAAGGCGACCAGTGCCAGCAGGGTCCCGACGGTCAGCGCCTCGCGGACGGCCAGGTTGCCGCCGACGCCGTACACCAACGCGGTCGCCAGCGCGGCGACCAGGGTGAGTGCGGTGAAGAACACCCGGCCGAGCATCGCGATCCGGATGCCCAGGTCGCGGACCCGTCCGGCCCGCTCACCGAAGTCCCGGTTCTCGATCGAGGGCGTACCGAACAGCGTGACCAGCAGCGCTCCCCCGACGCTGAACCGCTCGGTCATCGCCGTCGACATCTCGGCGTTGAGGTTCATCTGCTCGCGCGTCAAGGTGGCCAGCCGGCGACCCAGGATCCGCGCCGGGATCAGGAAGACCGGCAGTAGCAGGATCGCCACCACCGTCAACTGCCAGCTCAGCACGAGCATCGCGCCGACCACGAGGATCAGGCTGATGATGTTCGACACCACGCCGGACAGCGTCGAGGTGAACGCCTGCTGCGCGCCGATCACGTCGTTGTTGAGCCGCGACACCAAGGCACCGGTCTGCGTCCGGGTGAAGAACGCGACCGGCATCCGCTGCACATGCCCGAAGACCTTGGTCCGCAGGTCGAAGATCAGCCCTTCGCCGATCCGCGCCGAGAACCAGCGCTGCATCAGCCCGAGCGCGGCCTCGACCACCGCGAGCAGTGCCACCACCAGCGCGAGCGCGGTGACGAGTCCGGCGTTCCCCTTGGTGATGCCGTCGTCGACGATCTTCTTGAACAGCAGCGGCGAGGCGATGACCATGAACGCCGACAGGATGACGAGCACCAGGAACACCGAGATGTACCAGCGGTACGGCTTCGCGAACCGCGCGATCCGGCGCAGCGTGCCCTTGGCGAGCTTCTGCCCGGCCACGGACGAATCCTGACGCCGCCAGCCGTAGGCGCCCATGCCCGCGCGTGCCATCCCTGAGGACATGCGGTTCCTCCCCGCTCCTGTGTCGTGAAGCTTCACAACAGTTCAGGTCATCACAATGTTCCCACTCACCGTCATGCAACCAATGGTTGCGGATGCGGCGAGAGTGCTCTACAGTCATAGGCAACCAAAGGTTGCGAAAGGACGGTGGGTGAGATGGCGGACCGGACCATCGAGCGGGAGATCAGGGTGGAGGCGGCGCCCGAGGTGGTCTACGAGGTGATCAGCTCGCCGGAGCACCTGCGCGAGTGGTGGCCGGACGACGCGGACCTCGAGCCGGTCGCCGGTGCCACCGGGACCGTGTCCTTCGGCGAGAAGCCGGACGGGAAGGTCGTTTCGCTCACGGTCGTCGAGGCCGATCCGCCGCGACGGTTCGCCTTCCGGTGGGACTATCCCGACGGCGAGACAGCCACCGAGGCCAACTCACTGCTGGTGACGTTCGACCTCGTCGCCGCGGGCACGGGCACGGTGCTCCGCTTCGCCGAGACCGGGTTCGACGAGGCCTCCGACGCGCAGTACCGCGATCACATCAACGGCTGGAACTACTTCCTCCCCCGCCTCGTCCCGTACGTCGACCGGCTGGTGTCCGCGCCGTGATCGACGACGGGCTCTGGTCGGCGGTCGGCGATCCGACCCGGCGACGGATGCTCGACCTGTTGCTCGCGAACGGCGGCGGGACCGCGACCGGCCTGAGCGATCAACTGCCGGTCACCCGGCAGGCCGTCGCCAAACATCTCGCCGTCCTCGAGCGGGTCGGCCTGGTGCACGCCAAGCCGTCGGGGCGCGAACGGCGTTACACCGTGGACGAATCACAGCTTTCCCGTGCGATCGCGCAACTGACCTCGGTCAGTGACGCCTGGGACCGCCGGCTCCAGCGCATCAAGCGGATCGCCGAAACCATTCAACGCAGCACAGACACCTGAACGAGAGGCACTCCCATGGTCGACATCTTGCACCGCGTCGGAATCACGGCGTCCCCCGAGGACGTCTCCAAGGCCCTCACCACGATCCCCGGCCTCGCAGGCTGGTGGACCGACGACACGCAAGGCGACGACTCGGTCGGCGGCGTGATCGACTTCCACTTCCCCGTCGCCGGCGGCTCGTTCGGCATGAAGGTGCTGGAGACCAAGCCCGGCGAGCTCATCCGCTGGGAGGTCGTGCACGGTCCCGAGGAGTGGATCGGCACCGAGGTCCGCTTCGACCTCAGCACGGCCGACGACTACACGATCGTCCTGTTCAAGCACGAGGGCTGGAAGGAGCCGGTCGAGTTCATGTACCACTGCAGCACCAAGTGGGGCTCGTACCTGCTGAGCCTGAAGAAGTACGTCGAGACCGGTACGGGCGACCCCGCTCCCCGCGACGTACAGATCAGCAACTGGCACTAGGCGAGGGTTGCCAGGAGCTCCTTCAGCCGGCGCTCCTGGGCCTCCCGCTCGGCCTTCAGCTGATCCTGGTAGGAACGGTCCGCGGCACCGAGGAGCAACGCCTTGGTCTCGCGGATCGCTCCTGGGAGCGGCGACAGTAGCGCCTCGGTCAGATCCTCGACCGTCCCGGCGAGCTCCTCCGGCGGTACGACGATGTTCGCCAGACCGAGCTCCTTCGCCTCGTCTGCCTCCACCCAGCGGGTGGTCGCGCAGAGCTCCAGCGCCCGTGAGTACCCGACGAGCTGGACGAGCGGTTGGGTGCCGCCGAGGTCCGGCACCAGGCCGAGCGCGGTCTCGCGCATGCTGAAGCGGACGTCCGGGGTGACGACACGGAGGTCGCAGGCCAGTGCCAGTTGGAAGCCGGCGCCGATGGCGTGACCCTGCACCGCGGCGATGCTGATGATCTCGGGCCGCCGCAACCAGGAGAATCCCGCCTGGAAACCGGCGATCAGCTCGTGCACCTCGGCGGTGGGCTTCGCCCCGAGCGTGAGCAACGCCTCCTGGCCGTCGACAGCCTCACCCATCATCAGCCGCCGGTCGAGTCCCGCCGAGAACGACGGTCCCTCCCCCGACACCACGACCACGCGAACATCGGCCGGCAGCGACGTACCGAAGTCGGCCAGCGCCCGCCACATCGCCGGGGTCTGGGCGTTACGCACCTCGGGCCGGTCCAGCACCACCCGTGCGACCGGGCCTTCCACGGTCAAGCGCAGTTCCTTCATGCGAGGAACATTACTCGCGATTAACTTAGGCGAGCGACACCAGGTCGGCGTAGTCGTTGGTCCACAGGTCTTCCACGCCGTCCGGGAGCAGGAGGACGCGCTCTGGTTCGAGGGCCTCGACCGCGCCCTCGTCGTGGGTGACCAGCACGATCGCACCGGCGTACGACCGGATCGCGTTCAGCACCTCGGCGCGCGAGGCGGGGTCCAGGTTGTTGGTCGGCTCGTCGAGCAGCAGCACGTTCGCGGCCGAGACCACCAGTGTCGCCAGGGCGAGTCGGGTCTTCTCGCCACCGGACAGCACCCGGGCCGGCTTGTCCGCGTCGTCGCCGGTGAACAGGAACGAGCCGAGCACGCTGCGCGCCTGTGTCTCGTTCAGGTCCGGGGCCGCGGACTTCATGTTCTCCAGCACCGTCCGGTTCACGTCGAGCGTCTCGTGCTCCTGCGCGTAGTACCCGAGCTTGAGCCCGTGCCCGTCGATCACCTCGCCGGTGTCGGACTTCTCCAGCCCGGACAGCACCCGCAGCAGCGTCGTCTTGCCGGCACCGTTCAGCCCCAGTACCACGACCCGCGAGCCTCGGTCGATCGCGAGGTCGACGTCGGTGAAGATCTCCAGTGAGCCGTACGACTTTGACAGTTCGCGCGCCATCAACGGCGTCTTGCCGCACGGCGCCGGCGTCGGGAAGGCGATCTTGGCCACGCGGTCGGTCTTGCGCTCGTCCTCGAGCGAGGACATCAACTGCTCGGCCCGCCGCAGCATCTGCTGGGCCGCTGTCGCCTTGGTCGCCTTGGCGCGCATCTTGTTCGCCTGGTCGACCAGCTGGGTCGCCTTCTTCTCCGCGTTCGCCCGCTCGCGCTTGCGCCGCCGCTCGTCGGCCTCGCGTTGCGTCAGGTACGCCTTCCAGCCGACGTTGTAGACGTCGATCTCGGCCCGGTTCGCGTCCAGGTGGAACACCCGGGTGACGGTCTCCTCGAGCAGGTTCACGTCGTGGCTGATCATGATCACGCCGCCGGGGTAGGACTTGAGGAAGTCGCGCAGCCAGACGATCGAGTCGGCGTCGAGGTGGTTGGTCGGCTCGTCCAGCAGCAGCGTCTCCGCCTGGGCGAACAGGATCCGGGCCAGCTCCACCCGTCGGCGCTGACCGCCTGACAGTGTGCCCAGGGGTTGCCCCAGCACCCGATCCGGCAGCCCGAGGTTCGCCGCGATCCGGGCCGCCTCCGACTCGGCGGCGTACCCGCCGGCCGCGTGCAGGTCGGCCTCGGCCCGCTCGTAGCGCCGCATCCCCTTCGCGCGGGTCTTCTCGTCGGCGCTGGCCATCGACTTCTCCGCGCTGCGCAACCGGCGTACGACGTCGTCCAGGCCGCGGGCGGACAGGATCCGGTCCCGGGCCAGGATCTCCAGATCCCCGGTCCGCGGGTCCTGCGGGAGGTAGCCGATCTCACCGGAGGTGGACACCGAGCCGCTGGCCGGCAGACCCTCACCGGCCAGGATCTTCGTCAGCGTGGTCTTGCCGGCGCCGTTGCGCCCGACCAGACCCACCTTGTCGCCGGGCCCGACCCGGAACGAGGCGGGCGCGAGCAACTGCCTGGCACCGACGCGGACCTCGAGGTTGGAGACAGTGATCATCGCGGTGGCAGGCGTCCTCAGGGTCGGGAGTCAAGGCAGGGGGCGGGCGGTAGCGGGTCGGCGGCGCAGCGTCACGACACACCAGAATCCCCCGCTGTCGGGTCGTGCTTCGAGGTGGGATGAACCTCGAGCGATTGCGGTGTTCAGGTGCGTGCATCGCGGTGCTTGAGGGGCGTCCTCGATGCGGAGCATCGTGGACGGTCCTCAAGTGCCGCGAGGTGCGTGCCTGCGCGCCGCAAGCGCCGAGGGGCATCCCGCCTCGAAGCACTAGTCTAAGTGCTGTGAAATTCAACCCGGACGCGGATCTCGACACCAGTGGGGTCGAGGACACTCGTGGGAGCGGCGGAGGCGGCGGCGGGCTGCCCGGCGGGATGATCCCGGTGGGCGGTGGCATCGGCGGCATCATCCTGCTGGTCGTCATCCTGCTGCTGAACGGCGGTCTGCCCGGCGGCGACGGCGGCAGCCAGGAGCCGAGTGTCCGCAACACGGCGGCCGGCAATCTGGACTCGTGCAAGAAGGGCACCGACCTGCAGGACAACCCCGACTGCCGGTTCGTGTTCTACCAGAACTCGATCGAGGGCTTCTGGGCCGCGGAACTGCCGCGCCGGGGCAAGAAGTACACCCGGGCGCCGATGCGGGTCTTCGACGGCTCGGTCAACACCGGCTGCGGACCGGCCACCAGCGCGGTCGGGCCGTTCTACTGCCCGCCGGACAAGCGGGTCTACCTGGACCTCGGGTTCTTCCAGACGCTCCAGTCCGAACTGGGCGCGAAGGGCGGCAACTTCGCCGAGGCGTACGTCGTGGCCCACGAGTACGGCCACCACATCCAGAACCTGTACGGCATCCTCGGCCGGATCAAGTCCCGCAACGGCCCGACGTCGGACTCGGTCCGGTCCGAGCTGCAGGCCGACTGCCTGGCCGGGATCTGGACCAACCACGCGACGACCGTGCCCGACAAGGACGGCGACACGTTCATCAGCGGCCTGACCGAGGACGACATCGCCCGCGGCCTGGACGCGGCAGCCGCCGTCGGTGACGACCGGATCCAGCAGAAGACCCAGGGTCAGGTGAATCCGGAGAGCTTCAGCCACGGCACCGCCGAGCAGCGGATGCGGTGGTTCAAGGCGGGGATGGACTCCGGCGACATGAACGCCTGCGACACCTGGTCGGCCAACCCACTCTGACCCCAGCCCCAGCCTGCCCCACCCCTCCCCATCTGGCTGGCTGACCAGCGAAAGTGTGGGTTTGCCACCCGCACGCCGGTGGCCAACCCACAACCTGGATGGTCAGCCAGCCAGCTGGGGAGAGGGTCAGATGGGAGGGGGTCAGATGGGAGGGGTCAGTCGGCGCCGGAGCGTTTGTCGACGACGCGGCGGACGATCAGACCGACCGCCAGCGCGGCGGCGACCAGGATGGCCGAGATGATCGCCCATTCGAGCGAGGACGCGCCGAACTGGGTCCGGCCTCCGCGGGCACGCTGGGAGCGGGCCCGCGCAAGCGCATAACCGGCCATGGCACGCCAGAACTGCAGTTCCGAGTTCAACCGCTGTCCTTCCCTGTGCAATGGCCGCGAGGACCTCAGTATGCCCAGGTGGAAGGACGTTCACGCCTCAGCGCGAATCGTCCGGAGGGTCGGTCAGCTCGATCCGGATCGCCCGGGCGTCGGCGCCGGCCTGCTCGAGGACCCTCTGTTTCGGATCGGGTACGCCGAGGAACGGCGGCCGCACGAGTCCGGCCAGGTCCTTCAGTCGCGGATCCTCCAGCACCGTGTCGATCGCCCGGCGGTCTCCCCCGCACACGAGCGCTTCCAGCCGGGCTGACCCGAGGATCCGCACCGCAACCTCGGTCGCGGCGGCGAACGCCTCCCGCGCCTGGTTGTCCCGCCGCCGCGCGTACCGCTGCTGCGACCAGCCGCCCGCTTTGGTCGTCCCCTGCACGTGGCGTGATCCGACCTTGGAGTCGACAAGCTTGCCCCCGGCAAACACTCCGGCGCCGTAGCCACCGCGCCGGACAAGCAGCACGCCCAGCCGCCACTCGCGCAGCACATGAGCAAGGAGCCCGTCTTTCGACAACTCCTCCAGTGGTGCGAACGGCACCTCGACGACGGCGACGGAGCCGTCCGACGCGGAGGCAGTGACGCTCGTCGGCGTCACGTCGTACGTCACTGCGCCGTGGCGGTCACCGAAGCCGGCCAGCCACCTGTCCAGCCGCTCCGGTGCCACCGACACCGTTCGGGTCACACGTTGAAGCCGAGCGCCCGCAGCTGGTCGCGGCCGTCGTCGGTGATCTTCTCCGGGCCCCACGGCGGCATCCAGACCCAGTTGATCCGGAAGTCGTTGACCAGGCCGTCCAGCGCCATCCGGGTCTGGTCCTCGATCACGTCGGTCAGCGGGCAGGCCGCCGACGTCAGCGTCATGTCGATGATCGCCGTACTGGTGTCGTCCACGGTGATCCCGTAGATCAGGCCCAGGTCGACCACGTTGATGCCGAGCTCGGGGTCGACGACATCCTTGAGCGCCTCGGTCACGTCCTCGACCGCGGCCGGGCTGGTGCCGGGCTGTGATGCCTGGGACGCCTGCGCCGCCGCCTGCAGGTCGACCTCGGGCAGCTCGATCTTCTCGTCGGTCTGGTCAGGCATTGCTCACTCCTTCTTGCTGTGCGGCGTCCTGGGACTCGTTCTGCGCCAGCGCCCGGGCGGTCGCGTCCCGCCAGGCCGACCAGCCCAGCAGCGCACACTTCACCCGGGCCGGGAACTGCGCGACGCCCGCGAACGCGACGCCGTCCTCCAGAACCTCTTCGTCCGGCTCGACATTCCCCCGGCCCTGCATCAGCTCGAGGAACTTCTCGTACGTCGCCATGCCCTCGGCGACCGGCTTGCCGATCACCAGATCGGACATCACCGAGGTCGCGGCCTGACTGATCGAGCAGCCGACGCTCTCGTGCGTGACGCCGGTGACGGTGTCGCCGTTCAGCTCCACGCGCAGCGTCACCTCGTCCCCGCAGGACGGGTTCACGTGGTGCACTTCCACGTCGTACGGATCCGCCAGCCCCGCGTGGTGCGGGCTGCGATAGTGATCCAGGATGATCTCCTGGTACAGCGAGTCAAGCTGCATGAGACGTCAGGCCACCTTGAAGAAAGAACGGACGAACCCGAGGCCGTCGACCAGCGCCTCGATCTCCTCCGGCGTCGTGTACAGGTAGAACGACGCCCGCGTCGAGGACTGTACGCCGAACCGCTCGTGCACCGGCCGCGCACAGTGGTGCCCGGCCCGTACCGCGATCCCGCGGGTGTCCAGCACGGTCGCCACGTCGTGCGGGTGCACGCCGTCCAGCTCGAAACTGATCGCGCCACCGTGGTCCTTGGCCTCGGTCGGACCGAGGATCGTCAGCCCCGGCACCGTCTTCAGCCCTTCGAGCGCGTACTCCACGATCGCGTGCTCGTGCGCCGCGATCTTGTCCATCCCGATCCCGGACAGGTAGTCGACGGCCGCACCGAGCCCGACGGCCTGTGCGATCGGCGGCGTACCGGCCTCGAACCGGGCCGGCGGCGGGGCGTACGTCGAACCCGTCATCCGCACGACCTCGATCATCTCACCGCCACCAAGGAACGGCGGCAGCGACGCGAGCAGGTCGTACCGGCCCCAGAGCACACCGATCCCGGTCGGCCCGACCACCTTGTGCCCGGTGAAGCCGACCAGGTCGGCACCGAGCTCCGCAACGTTCACCGGCAGCTGGGGCACCGCCTGCGCGGCGTCCACCACCATCAGAGCGCCGACCGCGTGCGCCTTGGCGGCGAGCTCCTTGATCGGGTTGATGGTGCCGAGTGCGTTCGACACCCAGGTGAGCGAGACGATCTTGGTGCGCTCGTTGATCAGCTCGTCGGCGTTGCTCAGGTCCAGCCGGCCGTCGTCGGTCACTCCGAACCACTTCAGCGTCGCCCCGGTCCGCTCACAGACCATCTGCCACGGCACGATGTTCGAGTGGTGCTCCATCTCGGAGATGACCACCTCGTCACCCGGCTTCAGCGAGCCGCCGGCCGTGTGCGCCACCAGGTTCAGCGCCTCGGAGATGTTCTTGGTGAACACGATCTCGTTGCGGTCGGGCGCCCCGATGAAGTCCGCGACCTTGTCCCGGGCACCTTCGTACGCCGCCGTCGCCTCGGCACCGAGCTGGTGCATGGCGCGGGCGACGTTCGCGTTGTGCTTCAGGTAGTGGTCCTCCATCGCCTGCACCACCTGGCGGGGCTTCTGCGAGGAGTTCGCCGAGTCCAGGTAGACCAGCGGCAACCCGCCGGCGAGCTCGCGCGACAGGATCGGGAAGTCCGCCCGGACCGATTGCAGGTCCAGCGGACTGCTGAATGTGGTCCGGGCGTCAGTCACTTCGCGCCTGCCTTCAGGAACCGCTCGTAGCCGTTGGCCTCGAGCTCTTCGGCCAGCTCCGGGCCACCCTCCTCGGCCACCCGGCCGTCGACGAACACGTGCACGAAGTCCGGCGTGATGTAGCGCAGGATCCGGGTGTAGTGGGTGATCAGCAGGATGCCCTTGTCGCCCTGCTCCGCGAACCGGTTGACGCCGGTGGAGACGACCTTCAGCGCGTCGATGTCGAGGCCGGAGTCGGTCTCGTCGAGGATCGCGATCTTCGGGTTCAGCAGCTCCAGCTGGACGATCTCGTGCCGCTTCTTCTCACCACCGGAGAAGCCCTCGTTCACGTTACGGGTGCCGAAGTCCGGGTCCATCTCGAGATCACCGAGCGCCTTGTTGACGTCCTTGACCCAGGTCCGCAGCTTCGGTGCCTCGCCGTCGATCGCGGTCTTCGCCGTCCGCAGGAAGTTCGCCACCGACACCCCGGGCACCTCGACCGGGTACTGCATCGCCAGGAACAGGCCTGCCCGGGCCCGCTCGTCGACGGCCATGGCCAGCACGTCCTCGCCGTCGAGCGTGACCGTGCCGCTGGTGATCTTGTACTTCGGGTGGCCGGCGATCGAGTACGCCAGCGTCGACTTGCCGGAACCGTTCGGGCCCATGATCGCGTGCGTCTGACCGCCGGCGATGGTCAGGTCGACGCCGCGCAGGATCTGCTTCGGGCCGCTCTCGGTGTCGACCGACACGTGCAGGTCGCGGATCTCGAGTGTCGCCATGAGGATCTTCTATCTCCGTCGCTTTACAGGGATGCCTGATTCAGGGGGTTCTTGACGTCGACGAGCAGGTCGTCGCCGTCCAGCCGGACCGGGTAGATCGGAACCGGGTCGTACGCGGGCAGGCTGGTCGGCTCGCCGGTGCGCAGGTCGAAGCGGGATCCGTGCAGCCAGCACTCGATCTCGCACTCGCCGACGTCACCCTCGGACAGCTGGATCTGCGCGTGCGAGCACTCGTCCCGCACCGCGAAGTACTGCCCCTCGCTCTTCACGACCGCGACCTCCACGCCGCCGACCTCGACCGGGATGACTCCCTCATCCGGTACGTCGGCGGCAGCGCAGGCGCGCTCGAAGCTGTCGCTCACTGCCCGACGACCGCCTTGGCAGATGCGCTCAACTCCGCGGCCCGCGCCAGCTTCTGCTCGATCACGTCGTGCAGGTGCTCGGTGACCTCGGGAACGCCGATCTTGGCGATGATGTCGTTGAAGAAGCCGGACACCACCAGCCGCCGGGCCTCGTCCTCGGGGATGCCGCGGGCCTGCAGGTAGAACAGCTGCTCGTCGTCGAACCGGCCGGTCGCGGACGCGTGCCCGGCGCCCTCGATCTCACCGGTCTCGATCTCCAGGTTCGGGACCGAGTCGGCGCGGGCGCCGTCGGTCAGGACCAGGTTGCGGTTCAGCTCGAAGGTGTCGGTGCCCTCGGCCGCGGCCCGGATCAGCACGTCGCCGATCCACACCGAGCGGGCCTTGTCACCGGCCAGCGCGCCCTTGTAGAGCACGTTGCTCTTGCAGTTGGTGGCCTCGTGGTCGACGAACAGCCGGTTCTCGTGGTGCTGGCCCGACTCGGCGAAGTACACACCGAGGAGCTCGGCGTCGCCGCCAGGGCCGGCGTACCGGACGTTCGTGGCGATCCGGACGACCTTGCCGCCGAGGGTGACGACGACGTGGTGGAGCTTCGCGTCCCGCCCGATCAGCGCGTCGTGCTGGCCGAGGTGGATCGACTCGTGGTCGCCCTGCTGGATGCTGACCACGCGCAGCTCGGCGCCGTCGCCGACGACGATCTCGACGTTGCTGCCGAGCTCACCCGCGCCGGTGTGGTCGATGATCACGATCGCGCGGCTGTGCCGGCCGGCGTCCACGATCAGGTGGCTGAACCCGCGGGCACCGAGGCTCGCGACGTTCACGTGCACCGCCTCGGTCAGCTCGGCCTCGACCGGGATCCGCACCGCCAGCGCCTCGCCCGCCTGGTTCCAGGCGATGGCGGCGGAGCGGTCCTGCGGCGTACCGACCTTCAGCGAGTCCGCGGCGACGGTCTCGAACGCCACACCGTCGGGACCGGACGCGTCGACCTTGGGGGTCTCGGTGCCGGCCTCGTCGGCGAACAGCGCCTTGAGCGCCTTGACCGGGGTGAAGCGCCACTCCTCCTCGCGCCCGTTCGGCACCGGGAAATCGGCGACGTCGTACGACGTCGGCCGCTCGCTCCGAGCCTGGAGCGGGACCGGGGAACCCGGCCCGTGGGAGTGCGCCCGGTTGCCAGTGGCGACCAGGGTTTCAGCGGCGGACATCAGCCGACGGCCCCTTCCATCTGCAGCTCGATCAGGCGGTTCAGTTCCAGCGCGTACTCCATCGGGAGCTCGCGGGCGATCGGCTCGATGAAGCCGCGGACGATCATCGCCATCGCCTCGTCCTCGGCCATGCCCCGGCTCATCAGGTAGAACAGCTGGTCGTCGCTGACCTTGGACACGGTCGCCTCGTGTCCCATCGCCACGTCGTCCTCGCGGACGTCGACGTACGGGTAGGTGTCCGAACGGCTGATGGTGTCGACCAGCAGCGCGTCACAGCGCACCGTTGACTTGCTGTGGTGCGACCCCGGCGCCACCTCGACCAGCCCCCGGTACGACGTCCGGCCGCCACCGCGGGCCACCGACTTCGACACGATCGAGCTGGAGGTGTACGGCGCGTTGTGCACCATCTTCGACCCGGCGTCCTGGTGCTGGCCCTCGCCCGCGAACGCGACCGACAGGGTCTCGCCCTTGGCGTGCTCGCCCATCAGGTAGACGGCCGGGTACTTCATCGTCACCTTGGAGCCGATGTTGCCGTCGATCCACTCCATCGTGGCGCCCTCTTCGCAGGTGGCGCGCTTGGTGACCAGGTTGTAGACGTTGTTCGACCAGTTCTGGATCGTCGTGTAGCGGCAGCGGGCGCCCTTCTTCACGATGATCTCGACCACCGCGGAGTGCAGCGAGTCCGACTTGTAGATCGGCGCCGTACAGCCCTCGACGTAGTGCACGTAGGCGTCCTCGTCGACGATGATCAGGGTCCGCTCGAACTGGCCCATGTTCTCGGTGTTGATCCGGAAGTAGGCCTGCAGCGGGATGTCCACCTTGACGCCCTTGGGCACGTAGATGAACGAGCCGCCGGACCAGACCGCCGTGTTCAGCGAGGCGAACTTGTTGTCGCCGACCGGGATGACCGAGCCGAAGTACTCCTGGAAGATCTCCGGGTGCTCGCGCAGGCCGGTGTCGGTGTCCAGGAAGATGACGCCCTGGGCCTCCAGGTCCTCGCGGATCTGGTGGTAGACGACCTCGGACTCGTACTGCGCCGCGACGCCGGCGACCAGGCGCTGCTTCTCCGCCTCCGGGATGCCGAGCTTGTCGTAGGTGTTCTTGATGTCCTCGGGCAGCTCTTCCCAGCTGGACGCCTGCTTCTCGGTCGACCGGACGAAGTACTTGATGTTGTCGAAGTCGATCCCGGACAGGTCGGCGCCCCACGACGGCATCGGCTTGCGGTCGAAGAGCTTCAGGCCCTTCAGGCGCAGGTCGAGCATCCACTCCGGCTCGTTCTTGAGGGTGGAGATGCCCCGCACCACGTCGGCCGACAGGCCGCGCTGTGCGACCGCGCCGGCGGCGTCGGAGTCGGCCCAGCCGTACTGGTAGTTGCCGAGGCCTTCCAGTTCGGGGTGAGCGGTTTGCGTCATCGTGCAGTCCTCGCAGATTCGCCGTCGGATACAGGGGCAGGACCGGGCACGGCCTGGGGGGCCGGGACGTGTCCGGGAATATGTGTGGTGCAGACACCGTCGCCGTGGGCGATGGTGGCCAGTCTCTGGACGTGCCGGCCGAGCAACCGGGAGAACACCTCGGTCTCGGCCTCGCACAACTGGGGGAACTGCTCGGCCACGTGCGCGACCGGGCAATGGTGCTGGCAGAGCTGCTCGCCGTGCGCGGCCTTTGCCGTGGACGCGGCGTACCCGTCCGTGGTCAGGGCCTGCGCGAGTGCCTCCGCCTTGTCGCTCTCGGGAGCAGCGTCGATCAGCTCCCGGTACCGCTGCTCCACCTCGGCGACCCGGCCGCGGGCGAACTCCGCGACCGCCTCGTCACCGCCGGCCTCGGCGATGAACTTCAGCGCGGTGGCCGCCAGGTCGTCGTACGCCTGGTGGAACGCGTGCCGGCCGGTGTCGGTCAGCACGAAGACCTTCGCGGGGCGGCCGCGGCCACGCGGGCCGTAGACGCGCTCCTCGCGGGACTCGACCAGGCCGTCCTCGAGCAGGTGGTCGAGATGCCGGCGAACCGCCGCCGGCGTCAGCTCCAGGCGCTCGGCGAGCACCGCGGCGCTGGACGGACCGTTGGTCAGGATCGAGCGGGCGACCCGGTCCCGGGTGGACTCGTCCCGCGCCGCAATCGCGCCGGTGGGCGCGGTTCCGGTAGTCGCAGGAGTTTTCACAACATCAGTGTCGCGTAATTCCCGGGGGCCTTCAAATAAGGCTCCCCTAACCGCCTCCCGCGCGTACGCGGGGCACGGGAGCCGATCGTGACCAGCGTCACGCTGCTCGGCTCCGCTCCCGACCCGGGCCGGAGGCCGGGCAGCCCGGTCCTAGACTTCATCCGTGCCAGTCGCGGTAGAGATCGACAACCTCGTCGTGCGGTACGGCGAGAAGACCGCGGTCGACGGTCTCAGTCTCACCGTAACCGTCGGCACGGTGGCGTCCGTGCTCGGCCCCAACGGCGCCGGCAAGACCACCACCGTGGAGAGCTGTGAGGGGTTCCGGCGGCCCGAGTCCGGGCGGGTCCGGGTGCTCGGACTGGACCCGATCGCGGACCACGACGAATTGATGCCGCGGATCGGCGTGATGCTGCAGGAGGGCGGCGCCTGGTCCGGCGTCCGCGCCGTCGAGATGCTGAAGTACGTCGCCACCCTGCATTCGCACCCGCTGGAGATCCCGGCCCTGGTCGAGCGCCTCGACCTGGGTAGCTGCGGCCGGACGCCGTACCGGCGGCTGTCCGGCGGGCAGAAGCAGCGGCTGTCGTTCGCGCTGGCGATCGTCGGGCGGCCGGAGGTCGCGTTCCTGGACGAGCCGACGACCGGGCTCGACCCGCACGGCCGGCGGGAGATCTGGCAGCTGATCCGCGACCTGCGCGACGACGGCGTGACCGTCGTCCTCACCACGCATGCGATGGACGAGGCCGAGCAGTTGTCGGACCTGGTCCACGTGGTGTCCGCAGGGAAGGTGATCGCCTCCGGCACTCCGGACGCGCTGACCGAGCACGGTGCGAAGTCCTTGGAGGACGTCTACCTCGCGTTGACGGCACCACCCAAGCGGGAGCACTCATGAGCACCTATGCGCCCCGGCCGGGAAGTGCGCCGTGGCCGCGGAAGGTGCTTGCGCACTCACGGATGGAGTTCCGGCTCCTGATCCGCAACGGCGAGCAGTTGCTGCTCGCGCTCGTCATCCCACTCGGGATCCTGTTGCTTCTGGGTGGCACCGGACTCGGCGACCGTTTGCCGCTCGGCGACGGGCGGGCGATCGACGACGCCGTACCGCGGGTGCTCGCGCTCGCCGTCCTGTCCTCGTCCTTCACGTCGCTCGCGATCGCGACCGGCTTCGAGCGTCGGTACGGCGTGATCAAGCGGCTCGGCGCCTCTCCCTTGTCCCGGACCGGACTGCTGGCCGGGAAGATCGGCGCCGTCCTGGTCGTGCAGGTGATCCAGCTCGCCGTCCTGATCGGGACCGGCTTCGCCCTCGGGTGGGACCCGGCCGGCGGTTTCGACGCCGTGTTCGGGGTGATCCTCATGGTCCTGTGCGGTACGGCGGCCTTCGCGTCACTCGGACTCCTGATGGCCGGCGTACTCCGGGCCGAGGCCACCCTGGCCGCGGCCAACCTGCTCTATCTGCTGTTGCTGGTCGGCGGTGCGGTGATGACACCGGTCGACGAGTACCCGGCCGGCATGCAGGGTGTCGTCCGGCTGCTGCCGAGCGCCGCGCTGGCCAACGGGCTGGCGAACTCGACCATCGAGGGTGTGATCCCGTGGGCCGCCGCACTGTCCCTCGCGCTATGGGCCGGGGTGCTCGGATACCTGGTGTCCAGGACCTTCCGCTGGGACTGAGCAGACCTTTCTCTAGAGTGTGCCGGTGATGAGCACGGAGACCCCGCCGCAAAAGACCGAACCAGTCAACGCCTTCTGGCGGCTGGTACCCGAGCCGAGCCTGGATGTCGTCCGGCGCTGGGGCTGGGCGTCGGTGGTGGCGAACATCGGCATCGTGGTGACCGGCGGACTGGTCCGGCTGACCGGCTCCGGCCTCGGCTGCCCGACCTGGCCGCAGTGCACCGACGAGTCCTACGTGCCGCACGCCGCGCTCGGCCTCCACGGCGCGATCGAGTTCGGCAACCGGATGCTCGGCTTCGTGGTCGCGGTCATCGCGATCTGCACCTGGCTCGTGGTGATGCGGTACCGCCCGATCCGCCGGGACCTGCGCCGGCTCGCGACCGCGGCCGCGCTCGGCGTACCGCTGCAGGCCGTGATCGGCGGCATCAGCGTGCTGACCGGACTGAATCCTTGGATCGTCTCGGCGCACTTCCTGGTCTCGCCGGTGATCATCACTCTGACGGTGTCGATGGTGCGGCGGTCCCGGACCAGCCCCTACCCCCACACTCCCCCGGTGGTCCGGGCGCTCGCGACCGCCTGTGTGGTGGCGGTTTGGCTGACCGTTGCTCTCGGCACCCTGGTGACCGGCGCCGGCCCGCACTCGGGCGACCCGGACACCGGGCGGAACGGGTTCAACGAGGAGCTGATCAGTCAGCTCCACGCGGATGTCGTGTTCGGACTGCTCGGGATCTCGATCGCGCTGGTGATCGCGACCCGGGTGACCGCGACGTCACGGACCTTGCGGAAGCTGGCCGCCTGGCTGCTCGCGATGGAACTCCTGCAGGGCGCCGTCGGCTTCACGCAGTACTTCACCGGCCTTCCGTGGGGCCTGGTCCTGGTGCACATGTTCTTCGCCGGCCTGCTGATCGCACTCGTCACCGCGGTCTACGGCGAACGCGGCACGCCCGCGACGTAGGACCTGCGCTCATCGCCGAACGTATGACCCGCTGGTGAGGTCGACGATCGCCGGGCGGCTCGGTCGCCAGCCGAGCTCGGCCCGAGTCCGCGTGCTGCTGATCGCTTGGTCCAGCGCCAGCCAGCGGGCGTACTGCTCACCCAGCTCCTCGGCCGCGGACGCGACCGGCCAGGCTTCGGCTCGCCCGGTCCCGCCTGCCGCCAGGTCCGCGGCGGCCGCGATCGCGCTGACCTCGACGGCCTCATCGCTCACCCCGTGCAGGACAGCACCTGATCGGGCTCGTTCGATCGCCAGCAGAACCAGGTCGGCGAGATCGTCGACCTGCACCGTCGGCCAGCGAGTGCCGGGGTCGCCCACGTAGCGGCCGACGCCGTACTTGCGTGCCCACCCGACCATCTCAGCGGGAATGCCACCGCCACGTCCGTACACGACCCCGGGCCGGATCACGACGGTCCGGACCCGGCCGGCCGCGGCGAGGACGGCCCGTTCGATCTGTGCACGCGGCGTGTCGCCGCGCGGTGGATCCTCGGTGAACGGCGTCTCGCCCACTGCACCCAACCACCAGATGCCGCTGATGTAGATGAGCGGAACACCGTGATCGACGAGCGCGGCAGCGGACGCCAGGTCGACGTCGAGGTCGCCGCTGGGATTGCCGGCGTGTACGACGACGTCCGGTCGGACGGCGGCGAGCGCCGAGCGCAACGTCTCCGGGCGGGTGAGGTCGCCCGGCACGGTCGGGTAGTCCGCGACGGTCTCGCGCCGAGACACCGCGACGACCTCGTAGCCGGCACCCGTCAAGCGCTCGGCGACCGCCGTACCGATGTAGCCGCTCGCACCGATGACTGCCGCCTTCACCGTGAACCCCCTTCGAACTCACCGAGTACAGCGGACCTCAGCACATCGAGACCGACGCTCCCGAGATCGAGCGCGCGGCGGTGGAAGGACTTGAGCTCGAACCCGCTTCCTTCCCTGGCACGCACCTCGTCGCGCAGCAGCAGCCAGGCACGCTCACCGAGCTTGTACGACGCGGCCTGACCGGGGATGCCCAGATAGCGGTCGATCTCGTAGCGTCGACGGCTCTCCGCTTTCGACGAATGCACCTCCAGCAGGTGCAGAGCCTTCTCGTACGTCCACTGTCCACCACCGACCTCGGGCGGGGCTTCGAACCCGCAATGCATGCCGATGTCGATGACCACGCGGACGGCCCGGAACGACTGGCTGCTGAGCATGCCGACTAGATCGCCGGGGTCCTCCAGGAATCCGAGCTCGGCCATGAGCTGCTCGGCGTACAAGGCCCATCCCTCCCCGTGGCCGTCCACCCACGCCAGCAACCGGCGCCAGCGGTTCAGCGAATCGCGCCGGAAGACAGTCTGGCCGATCTGCAGATGATGGCCCGGCACGCCCTCGTGGTAGACCGTGCTCACCTCCTTCCAGGTCGAGAACTCCTCGACTCCTGGGGGAACCGGCCACCACATCCGCCCCGGCCGGGTGAAGTCGTCACTCGGGCTGGTGTAGTAGATGGTGCCGCCGCCGGTCGGCGCGATCCGGCACTCGATCGTGCGGATGGGTTCGGGGATGTCGAAGTGGGTGCCGGCGAGGGCTGCGATGGCGCCGTCAGCCTTGTCCTGCATCCAAGCGCGCAGCGCATCGGTTCCGGTCAGCCTGCGGGCGGGATCATGGGTCAGGTGGTCCATCGCCTCGGCGATCGACAGGCCGGACCCGATCTGCTGAGCTGTCTGCCTCAGCTGCTCGTTGATGCGGCTCAGCTCGCCAAGGCCCCAGGCATAGGCATCCTCGAGGTCGACGGGAGTCCCCAGGTAGGCCCGTGCGAACAGCGCATAGCGGTCAGGCCCGACCGGGTCCGCGGTGGGTGCCTGGGCCAACAGTTCCCCGGTCAGGAAACTCACCAGCGTGTCGTAGGCGTCCGCTGCCTGCCGTGCGGCGCTGTCCAGCTCCGCACGGACCGACCGGGGCAGGTCTCCGTCCGCCGGCGCCGCATCCTTCGCAAAGGTGGCGAAGAAACCGCCCGATCCGATGTTGGCCCGGCTCTGATCGATCGCCGCCAGCACCTGGCGCCGCGGCGAGACGTCACCGCGGGCGGCCGCGAACCTCAGCGAGGCGATGTAGCCCTCGATCGCACCCGGGACCTGCCTGAGCCGAGTCGCCACCGTCGCCCAGTCGTCGACGGTCGAGGTCGCCATCAGATCGAAGACCTCCCGGACGGTCTGCACCGGGCTGTCGATGTTGTTCAGACGCGACTCCTCGGCGCCGGCCTCCCGGAGCAGCCCCGCCACCTCGAGGTGCTCGCGCGCGGCCGCGACCGTGACCCGATCGACCGAGTCGACCGGTACGGCGGCCGCCAACGCGGTCAACGTCCGCGATCGCAGCGCCGAGACCTCGGCCCTGCCGTCGGGCGACAGATCCGGAAGTCCGGTCTCGTGCCCGGTGATGCCGGCTCCGGTCGCCGCGATCGGGTCGAGGGCGACGAAGTCCACCACGAATCGATCCATCACCTGGTCGACCACGGTGGCCGGACGTTGTTCGCTCGACATCAGGTCTGCCTCCCACTCGCTGACGGATGCCGGGCGGCTCAGGCTCGGCAGAGAACAGTCTGCCGAGCTGGATCGCAAACGTCCATTTACGAATCCTTCGAGGATCTATAAGCTGAGCTATTGTGTTGGACCTTCGGCGACTCCGGCTGCTGCACGCTCTGGCCGGGTACGGGACCGTCAGCGCCGCGGCCGAGGCGCTCCATCTGACGGGCCCGGCGGTTTCCCAACAGCTCGCGACACTGGAGCGCGAAGCCGGCGTTCGTCTGTTGCAGCGACAGGGACGCCGTTTGACGCTCACCGAGGCAGGCCGGGTGCTCGTCGCGCACACCGACGTACTGCTCGACCAGCTGGCGGCAGCAGAGTCGGACCTGCTGGCTCTTCGCTCCGAGGTCGCGGGAACGGTGCGGATCGGCGCTTTTGCCTCGGCCGCGGCAACCTTCGTCGCATCGGCTTGGCGCACGCTCGACGCGGAAGGCGGCCGGCTGAAGCTACGGCTGGTGGGCATGGAACCGGAGGAGAGCCTGCCCGCTCTCTCCCGCGGCGAGGTCGAGATCGCGGTGGCGCACTCTTATGACCTGTTGCCGTTCACGGTCCCGCCGACGTGCGAGCGCCATGAGCTGTTGACCGATCCGGTGGTCGTCGCGCTGCCCGAGGCCGACCCGGTGGCCCTCGGCGGAGAGCCCGTCGATCTTGCCGCTCTCAGTGACCACGCCTGGCTGTCTGTACCCTCCGACACCTCGTGTCACCAGATGCTGCAACGGGCCTGCGGAGCATCGGGTTTCGTGCCTCAGCTCGTCGCGCAGACCGGAGAATACGCAGCGGTCCTGGCACTGATCGCTGCCGGAGCTGGTGTCACGCTACTGCCCTTGCTGGGCGCCCGGAACATTCCGCCGGAGGTGGTCCTGAGACCGCTCGCGCGGCCGATCAGCCGTCACATCTTTGCCATCACGCGCCACGGCGGAGAGCGACACCCCGCCGTGAATGTCGTCCTCGACCGCCTGCGGGCGGCGGCCCGGGAATTCGAGGTTCAGGCACCTTCCGGTGGGACCTAGGCGGTCCCACCGGAAGGAGAACCACGACCGACTGTCAGTGACGGACCTTGTAGACCGCACCAGGACCGAAGACCGGTGACGAGACGTACAGGTCACCCCACCTGCTGAAGGCTGTGCCTCCTGGCAGGGTCAGCTGATCGCGAACGAGTTCCTTCTTGTACCCGGCCTTGTGGTGCTTGCCCGGGTACTGCAGGTAAAGCGAACCGATCGGCGAGCCACCCATCTCCCACTTCAGCCAGCTGACATCGGCCAACTGGACCACCGCGAGCGTGCCGCGTGGGCCGCCGGCCAGGTCGACGATCGACGTGTAGCCGTCGGCGTACCGCTGGCACTTGCCCTTGTACGGCTTGGCCGGGTTGCACACCGCGTTGACCGAGCCCGGCTTGATCCGCCAGATCTCCGACGTCCCGGGAGTGGCAGGGAAGCCGCGGAGCTCACCGACGTACCAGTAACCGTCCGAACCGACCGTCACCGAGGTGGCGACGGCTTCGGCGGGGACCAGAGTCCCGGCGGGCGGCGCGTCCGGTCCCAGGCCGGCCGGCGTCTTCACGACGCGTGGCTTCAACCGCGCCACCGTCTTGATCTTGCCGTTCGGCCAGACCCTGAGCAGGTCATTGCCCGCGGCATCGGCGACCAGAACCGTGCCGTCCTTCAGCGCGGCGACACCGAACGGGTTCGTCTCCGTCGGCGGGTCGGCCAGGTTGTACGGGTCCGGATCCTTCGCCTGGTACTTGGCGATGTCAGCGACCTTCAGCGGCGACTTGCCCGGCCGCAGCTTGTACAGCGTCGCGGCACCCGGCGGGAGCGGCTGCCCCGGTTCCCCACCGGCTCCGGTCAGTGCGTACGTCGTACCCCGGACGCTCGTGTCGATCGCGGGCGGGAACCCACCCGGGACCTGGCCGAGCTTCCAGGTCTTCTTACCGTTGGTTGCGTACACCGATCCGTCGGTGACGCTGTAGATGACGTTCTTGCCGAACGTCGAGACGCCGCGCGGGCCGTCGAGACCCGTTGCCACCGGCTTCAGACTGCTGGAATGCCCGCCTGCGTCGGCTTGTCCTGCCACCAGGACGGAACCGGCCAAGGCGAGTGCCGCCACTGCGGCAATGCGTGTTCGTACCCCCACTGCGAAACCCCCTGCATCTGCGCCTCCCCAGGTGCGGATTCCCCCTCCGCAGACCCCCACATCGCAACATCAGATCACGATTAGGTCAACCGGCAGAACTCCCCGCGCCCACAGGGCAACGCTCAGTGCAGGAGCGGATCGATGGCCGCGGCAATGAACAGCAGGGCCAGGTAGATGTTCGAGAAGTGGAAGAGCCGCATCGGCCGCAGCGCGGCTCCGTCGGCGCCGGTATGGGCCCGGAGCAACAATGCGCGAGCCTCGCGGAGGAACAGGATTCCGAGCACGATCGCGGCCAGCGGGTAGACGAAACCGGTGCCCGCGACCGGCCACAGCGCGATCGAAGTGATCACCATGACCACGGAGTACGCCATGATCTGCCGGGCCGTGGCGACCGGAGTCGCGACGACGGGCAGCATCGGTACGTCGACCGACGCGTAGTCCTCGCGGTAGCGCATCGCCAGCGACCAGGTGTGCGGCGGCGTCCAGAAGAACACCACTCCGAACAGCACGACCGGGGTCCAGGCCAGCTCGTTGGTGACCGCGGTCCAGCCGATCAGCGTCGGGAAGCAACCCGCGATCCCGCCCCAGACGATGTTCTGCACGGTCCGGCGCTTCAGCACCATCGTGTAGCCGAAGACGTAGAACGCGTTCGCGGCCAGGGCCAGCCCCGACGACAGCCAGTTGACCAGCAGGCCGAGCTCGAGGGTGGCCAGGATGCCGAGCACGATGCCGAAGATCGTCGCCGACCGCGGGCTGACCGCGTGCCGGGGCAGCGGGCGGCGGCGGGTCCGGCGCATCTGCTCGTCGATGTCGCGGTCGAGCACACAGTTGATCGTGTTCGCGCTGCCGGCCGCCAGGATGCCGCCGACCAGGGTGGCGGCGACGACCTGGAGGCCGGGCACTCCCCCGGCGGCCAGGAACATCACCGGCACGGTGGTGATGAGCAGCAGCTCGATGATGCGTGGCTTGGTCAGACCGACGTACGCCTTCACCACGTCGCGCACCGACGGACTGAGAACAGCAGTACCGTCCGGCTGCGGCGTCGGGTACGACGTCGTCGCGGCTGGACGCGGGTCGACGGCCGTCACGAACACCTCGAACTGAGTGGGTTGACGCCGGAGCCCCGGCGCTGACGGTTCGACAGTCTACGACGCCCCGTAGGAGGGTTCGTTCACCCCCCGGGTGAGTCCGACGAACAAGTGTGGGGCGGTGTTCATCCGGATGTGATTCCGATGGCGTGAAATGGGTCCGGGTGTGATGTCGCGGACGTCCGGAACGCCCCGGGAACAATGGCGCCACGAACCAGGTTGCGGATCAGTGGAAGGCAGGAAAGGTCAGGGCGAGTAGGCTCGCTCACGGTGACGCGCGGGGGCGCGATCGAACCGGCCGGTGGGGCCGGTCGCGATCCCCTTCGACGCTGACCGGAAGACCTGACGCAGCCATCGAGAGGAGCGCCGCCGGCGTGACGGAGAAGACCAGCCCGAAGCTTGAATGGACCGACCTCGACCAGCGCGCGGTCGACACCGTGCGGGTGCTCGCGATGGACGCGGTGGAGAAGGTCGGCAACGGCCATCCCGGTACGGCGATGAGCCTGGCGCCGGCGGCGTACCTGCTGTTCCAGAAGGTGATGCGGCACAACCCGGCGGACGCGCACTGGGCCGGCCGGGACCGGTTCGTGCTGTCGGCCGGCCACTCCAGCCTCACCCTGTACATCCAGCTCTACCTGGCCGGCTTCGGCCTCGAACTGGACGATCTGAAGGCGCTGCGGACCTGGGGCAGCAGGACCCCGGGCCACCCGGAGTACGCGCACACCAAGGGTGTCGAGACGACCACCGGCCCGCTCGGCCAGGGCGTCGGCAACGCGGTCGGGATGGCGATGGCGGCCCGCCGCGAGCGCGGCCTGCTCGACCCGGACGCCCCGAAGGGCGAGGGTCTGTTCGACCACCACATCTACGTGATCGCGTCGGACGGCGACCTGGAGGAAGGCGTCTCGGGTGAGGCGTCCTCGCTGGCCGGGCACCAGAAGCTCGGGAACCTGACGGTGATCTACGACGCCAACAAGATCTCGATCGAGGACGACACCGACATCGCGTTCTCCGAGGACGTGGCGGCGCGCTACGCGGCGTACGGCTGGCACACCCAGGACGTCGACTGGACGAACGGCGGCACGGGCTACGAGGAGAGCGTCCAGGCCCTGTACGACGCCATCCAGGCGGCCGAGGCGGTCACCGACAAGCCGAGCTTCATCCGGCTGCACACGATCATCGGCTGGCCGGCCCCGAACAAGCAGAACACCGGCAAGATCCACGGCTCCGCCCTCGGCGCCGACGAGGTCGCCGCGACCAAGAAGGTGCTGGGCTGGGACCCGGAGCAGAGCTTCCAGGTCGCCGACGACGTGATCGCGCACACCCGCCAGGCGCTCGAGCGCGGCAAGGCCCTCCAGGACGACTGGGACGTCAGGTACGACGCCTGGCGGTCGGCTAACCCGGAGCGTGCCGCGCTGCTCGACCGGCTGTCGAAGCGCGAGCTGCCGTCCGGCTGGAAGGACGCGCTGCCGAGCTGGGAGGCCGACGCCAAGGGCGTCGCCACCCGCGCCGCGTCCGGTGAGGTGCTGACGAAGCTGTCGCCAGAGCTGCCCGAGCTCTGGGGCGGTTCGGCCGACCTGGCCGGCTCGAACAACACCACCCCGAAGGGCCAGCCGTCCTTCATCCCGCCGGAGTACTCCACCAAGGAGTTCCAGGGCGACGAGTACGGCCGCGTCCTGCACTTCGGCATCCGCGAGCACGCCATGGGCTCAGTGCTGAACGGCATCACCCTGCACGGCCTGACCCGCCCGTACGGCGGCACGTTCCTCGTCTTCAGCGACTACATGCGCCCCGCGGTCCGGCTGGCCGCACTGATGAAGCTGCCGGTCACCTACGTGTGGACGCACGACTCCATCGGCCTCGGCGAGGACGGCCCGACCCACCAGCCGGTCGAGCACCTGTCGGCGCTGCGGGCGATCCCCGGCCTGGACGTCGTACGCCCGGGCGACGCGAACGAGACCGCCGCCGCGTGGGCCGCGATCCTGGAGCACACCGACCGCCCGGCCGGCCTGGCGCTGACCCGGCAGAACGTGCCGACGTTCCCGCGCGGCACCGACGGCTACGCCACCACTGAGAACGTCAAGAAGGGCGGCTACACGCTGCTCGACACCGACGGGACGCCGGACGTCGTACTGATCGCCACGGGCTCTGAGCTGCAGCTGGCCGTCGAGGCCCGCGAAACGCTGGCCGGCGAGGGCGTCAAGGCCCGAGTCGTCTCGATGGTCTCCCGCGAGTGGTTCGACGAGCAGGACGACGCGTACCGCGAGTCCGTCATCCCGGCCGGCGTCCGCGCCCGGGTCTCGGTCGAGGCGGGCATCGCGCAGAGCTGGCACGACATCGTCGGCGACGCCGGCCGCAGCGTCAGCCTCGAGCACTACGGCGCCTCGGCCGCCTACCAGACCCTGTACGACGAGTTCGGCATCACCGCCGGCGCCGTCGTCCAGGCTGCCAAGGACAGCATCGCCGCGGCCGCGCAGATCAGCGGCCCGGGTGTGCCGCCCAAGCGAGCGTCGGCCGGCCCGGTCGGACCCGCCGACGCCAACTGACACTCACACAACAGAACATTCGGAAGGCTCCGGACATGAACGATCGCTTGAAAGCACTCGCCGACGCGGGTGTGTCCATCTGGCTCGACGACCTCTCCCGGGAGCGGCTGACCAACGGAAGCCTGGCCGGCCTGATCCAGGACAAGCACGTGGTCGGCGTGACGACGAACCCGACCATCTTCGCCAAGGCGATCTCCGACGCCGACGCGTACGCCGAGAAGATCTCCCGGCTGGCCGCCGAGGGCGTCTCCACCGACGAGGCGATCCGGGTCATCACCACCGACGACGTCCGGGACGCCGCCGACCTGTTCAAGCCCGTGTACGACGACACCGACGGCCAGGACGGCCGGGTTTCGATCGAGGTGGAGCCGAGCCTGGCCCGCGACACCGAGAAGACGAACCGGCAGGCCAAGGAGCTGTGGGAGGCCGTCGGCCGGGAGAACGTGTTCGTGAAGATCCCGGCCACCAAGGAGGGCCTGCCCGCGATCACCGCGACGCTGGCCGCCGGGATCAGCGTGAACGTGACGCTGATCTTCTCGCTGGACCGCTACAAGGCGGTCGCGGACGCGTTCCTGTCCGGCCTGGAGCAGGCGATCGAGAACGGTCACGACGTGACCAAGCTGGCCAGCGTCGCGTCGTTCTTCGTCAGCCGGGTGGACACCGAGGTGGACAAGCGGCTGGACGCGATCGGCACCGACCAGGCCAAGGCGCTGAAGGGCAAGGCCGCGATCGCCAACGCCCGGCTCGCGTTCGAGGCGTACGAGGAGATCTTCGACACCGACCGCTGGCGCGAGATCGAGACCGCCGGCGCCAAGCCGCAGCGCCCGCTGTGGGCGTCGACCGGCACCAAGGACCCGTCGTACTCCCCCACCCTGTACGTCGACAACCTGGTCACCAGCGGCGTCGTCAACACCATGCCCGAGGCAACCATCAAGGCGGTCGAGGAGCACAGCGAGTTCGCCGGTGACACGGTCCGCGGCGAGTACGACGCCGACCGCAAGGTGATCGCGGACCTGGAGCGGCTGGGCATCTCGTACGACGAGGTCGTGCAGGTGCTCGAGGACGAGGGCGTGGCCAAGTTCGACGCGTCCTGGTCGGACCTGCAGGACACCGTCACCGCGGCCCTGAAGGGTGCTGCCAAGTGACCGCACCGAAGGTGAGCACGCAGAACGGCGACTGGGCCGAGGTCGTCGACCGGCTGGTGTCGGAGAAGATCGCATCCCGGATCGCGGCGAAGGACGCGACGATCTGGGGGCCGGAGGCCGAGCACGAGGCCTCGATCCGGCTCGGCTGGGTCGACCTGCACGAGACCTCCCGGCCGCTGCTGGCCGAGATCGAGGCCCTGCAGGCGGACTTCCGGTCCGAGGGTCTGGACCGGGTCGTGCTGTCCGGCATGGGCGGTTCGTCGCTGGCCCCCGAGGTGATCACCCGGACCGCCGGCGTGGAGCTCGTCGTACTGGACTCGACCGATCCGAGCGTGGTCGCGCGGGCGCTGGGCGGCGACCTGTCGAAGACGGTCATCGTCGTGTCGAGCAAGTCCGGTGGCACAGTCGAGACCGACAGCCACCGGCGGACGTTCGTCAAGGCGTTCACCGACGCGGGCATCGACGCCGCGTCCCGGGTCGTCGTGGTGACCGACCCGGGTTCGCCGTTCGAGAAGCTGTCGGCCGACGAGGGCTACCGCAAGACATTCCTCGCCGACCCGAACATCGGCGGTCGCTACAGCGCGCTGACTGCCTTCGGGCTGGTTCCGTCCGGTCTGGCCGGCGCGGATATCGCCGAGTTGCTGGACCAGGCGGCCGAGGCCGCTCCGGAGCTGCAGGCCGACTCGACCGACAACCCGGCGCTGTGGCTGGGCGCCGTACTCGCCGCCAGCGCGGGGCGGGACAAGGCGATCATTACGGCCGAGGGCTCGGACATCGTCGGCTTCCCGGACTGGGCGGAGCAGTTGATCGCCGAGAGCACCGGCAAGAACGGCACCGGCGTACTGCCGGTCGCGGTCGAGGTCGGCGCTCCTGAACTGCGGACCGAGGCGGCCGACCTCACCAACGCACTGCTGGCCGAGAAGGCCGCGAGTGGTGTGCCGACGGCGCTGACCTCGGGCTCGCTCGGCGGTCAGTTCCTGCTCTGGGAGGTGGCCACGGCCGTGGCCGGCTACCTGCTCGGGATCAACCCGTTCGACCAGCCGGACGTGGAGAGCGCGAAGAAGGCGGCCCGCGGCCTGCTCGACGCACAGCCCGAGCCGGAGGCGGCGGCCTTCACCGAAGGCTCCGTCGAGGTCCGTGGTTCCGAGGGGCTGCTGGACGGCGTGGACACGCTGCAGGGTGCGGTCGACGCGCTGCTGGGCAAGCTCGACGCGAAGGGGTACCTGGCCGTCATGGCCTACCTCGACTCCGAGCGCGACGCCGATCTGGCCTCTGTGCGCCCGGCGCTGGCGACCCGCACGGGCCGTCCGGTGACCTTCGGCTGGGGTCCGCGGTTCCTGCACTCCACCGGCCAGTACCACAAGGGCGGCCACCCGGAGGGCGTGTTCCTGCAGATCACCGGTGCGCATCCGACCGACGTGGAGATCCCCGACCGGCCGTTCACCTTCGGCACGCTGATCTCGGCCCAGGCGGCCGGTGACGCGAACGTGCTCGCCGAGCGCGGCCGTCCGGTCCTGCGGCTCCACCTGACCGACCCGGCGAGCGGCGTACACCAGCTCCGTGCCCTCTTCGGAAACTAGCCCTGAAACCACAACTCGGAGGGAAGCGGCTGATGACCGCTCAGCTCGACGAAGAGTCGTCCGGTCCGGTGAACCCGCTGCGGGATCCGCAGGATCGGCGGCTCCCCAGGATCGCCGGGCCGTGCAGCCTGGTGATCTTCGGCGTCACCGGTGACCTGGCCCGCAAGAAGCTGATGCCGGCGGTCTACGACCTGGCGAACCGGGGGCTGCTGCCACCCGGTTTCGCCCTGGTCGGGTTCGCCCGTCGCGACTACACCAACCAGGATTTCGCGCAGATCGTGCACGACTCGGTCAAGGAGCACGCCCGGACCCCGTTCCGCGAGGAGGTCTGGCAGCAGCTGGCCGAGGGGTTCCGGTTCGTGCCGGGTGACCTGACCGACGACGCGGCGTTCGAGCGGCTGCGGGAGACCGTGGACGAACTGGACGTGAACCGCGGCACCGGCGGCAACCACGCGTTCTACCTGTCCATCCCGCCCGGCCTGTTCCCGCAGGTCGTGCAGCAACTGTCCGAGCACGGGCTGACCAGGGAGACGCCGGGCTCGTGGCGGCGGGTGGTGATCGAGAAGCCGTTCGGCCACGACCTGAAGAGCGCCCGTGAGCTGAACCAGGTGGTCGAGTCGGTGTTCCCGCCCGAGGCGGTCTTCCGGATCGACCACTACCTGGGCAAGGAGACCGTCCAGAACATGCTGGCGCTGCGGTTCGCCAACTCCATGTTCGAGCCGGTCTGGAACAGCCACTACGTCGACCACGTCCAGATCACCATGGCCGAGGACATCGGCATCGGCGGCCGGGCCGGGTACTACGACGGCATCGGTGCGGCCCGCGACGTGATCCAGAACCACCTGCTCCAACTGCTCGCGCTGGTCGCGATGGAGGAGCCGGTGAGCTTCGACGCGTGGTCGCTGCGGCAGGAGAAGAAGAAGGTGCTCGCCGCGGTGAAGCTGCCCGAGCGCCTCGACCTGCACACCGCCCGCGGTCAGTACGCGGCCGGCTGGGCCGGCGGCACCAAGGTGAAGGGCTACCTGCAGGAGGACGGCATCCCGGCGTCGTCGGCGACGGAGACCTTCGCGGCGCTCCGGGTCGACGTCGACACCCGCCGCTGGGCCGGCGTCCCGTTCTACCTGCGCACCGGCAAGCGGCTCGGCCGCCGGGTGACCGAGGTCGCGGTGATGTTCAAGCGCGCTCCGCACCTGCCGTTCACCAAGACCGAGACCGAGGAGCTGGGCCAGAACGCACTGGTCCTGCGGATCCAGCCGGACGAGGGCATCACGATGCGCTTCGGCGCCAAGGTGCCCGGCACGATGATGGAGATCCGCGACGTGAACATGGACTTCCAGTACGGCGGTTCGTTCACGGAGTCCTCGCCCGAGGCCTACGAGCGGCTCATCCTCGACGTACTGCTCGGCGACCCGCCGCTGTTCCCGCAGCACACCGAGGTCGAGCTGGGCTGGAAGATCCTCGACCCGGTGATCGGGTACTGGGCCGAGCACGGCAAGCCGGAGCAGTACGCGTCCGGCGACTGGGGCCCGGCCTCCGCGCACGAGATGCTCGCCCGCGACGGACGCGCCTGGAGGCGGCCATGATCATCGACCTCACCGGTACGACGTCGAGCGAGATCGCGTCGGCACTGCTCAAGGCACGCCGGAACGCGGGCTCGCCGGCCATGGGCATGGTCGGCACCATCGTGGTGGTCGTCGACGAGGCGTCCCACCACGACGCGATGAAGGCCGCGAACGAGGCCGGTCGCGAGCACCCGTCCCGCGTCCTGGTCGCGATCCTGCGGCCCGGCCGGGGTGCCCCCGGGCTCGATGCCGAAGTGCGGGTGGGTGAAGGCATTCCCGGCGAGGCGGTGCTGCTTCGGCTGCACGGTGAGCTGGCCAAGGTGCCCGAGTCCGTGGTCACCCCGCTGCTGCTGCCCGACTCCCCTGTCATCGTCTGGTGGCCGGGCGGCGGGCCGAAGGTCCCCGCCGACGACCCGCTGGGCAAGCTGGGCCGTCGCCGCGTCACCGATGCGGCCGCGACCCGGCGGGCGTCGGTCGACTTCTCGGCGCGGGCCGAGGGCTACGAGCCGGGCGACACCGACTTCGCGTGGTCGCGGCTGACGCCGTGGCGTGCGCTGATGGCGGCCGCGCTGGATCAGTACCCGACCAAGGTGAGCGCGGCCGAGGTCGTGTCCGCCAAGGGCAATCCGAGTGCAGATCTGATGGCCGCGTGGCTGCAGAGCCGGCTCGGCGTTCCGGTCGAGCAGAAGAACTCGCGCGGACCAGGTGTGACCGCGGTGCGCATGTTCACGCCGGCCGGACCGATCGCACTGACCCGGCCGGATGGCGCGGTGGCGACGTTCAGCATCCCCGGCCAGCCGGACCGGCCGGTCGCGTTGAAGCGCCGTACGACCTCCGAGCTGCTGAGTGAGGAACTGCGGCGGCTCGACCCGGACGATGTGTACGCGCAGACGCTCGGGTGCCTGGTCGAGCGGGAGTCGATGCCGGAGGACGTCAAGAAGGTCGGCGCCGTTCAGCGGAAGACGGCGGCGGAGCGAGCGTCTGCCGCTGCGAAGAAGGCGACGGTGGCGAGTACCCCGGTACAGGAGACGGCGGCGAAGAAGTCCTTTGCGAGGAAGGCGACAGCGAAGAAGTCTGCCGGTACGTCGGCCGCTGCCGGCGCTGCCAAGAAGGCCGTTGCCAAGAAGACAGCGGCCAAGAAGACGGCTGCCGTGAAGAAGTCGCCGGCCAGGAAGACTGCTGCGAAGAAGGGCACGGGCAAGAGGGTGGCGGGGCGCTCATGAGCGCTCCGTCCGTCCTGGTGAACCGTGACGCCGAGGGGCTGGCACATGCCGTCGCGGCGCGGTTCATCACCCGTCTCGTCGATGTCCAGAGCAGTGGCCGGGTCGCCCAGGTCGTGTTGACCGGCGGCCGGGTCGCAGCGGTCGTGTACCGCGCGGTGGCCGAGTCTCCCGCCCGGCATGCGATCGACTGGCGGCGGGTCGAGTTCTGGTGGGGCGACGAGCGGTTCCTGCCGGACGGCGACCCGGAGCGCAACGAGACGCAGAACCGCGAGGCGCTGCTCTCCCGCGTGGACGTGGATCCGGCCCGGATCCACCCCATGCCGGCCGATGCCGGCCAGGGCGCGGAGGCCGCGGCAGCTGCCTACGCCGCCGAGCTGAAGGCCGCGATGGGTTCCGGCGATCAGGACGGCGTACCGACGTTCGACGTACTGATGCTCGGCGTCGGACCCGATGGACACGTGGCGTCGCTCTTCCCCGGGTTCGCCCAGCTGAAGGTCTCCGACGTCGCGGCCGTTGCCGTCCACGACTCGCCCAAGCCGCCGCCGACCCGCGTCTCGCTGACGCTCCCGGCGCTCGACCGGGCCCACGAGGTGTGGTTCGTGGTGTCGGGCGACGACAAGGCTCACGCGGTTGGTCAGGCGTTGAGCGGCGGCGACGTACCCGCGGCGCAGCCGAAAGGCCTGGACCGCACGCTGTGGCTGGTCGACGAGGCCGCCGCGCAGGAGCTTCCGGGGTCATGACGACGTTCCGCGAGCTGCATGCCGGCCGCTTCGTGATGCCGAACGCCTGGGATGCCGGGAGTGCGGTGCTGCTGACCGAGGCCGGGTTTCCGGCGATCGCGACAACGAGTGCCGGGATCGCGTTCTCGATGGCGAAGGGCGATCACACGCTGCCCGACGGCGCGCCGGCCGTGTCGCGGGACGCCATGTTCGAGCGGATGCGGGAGATCACCGCGGCGAGCGCGGTACCGGTGAACGGGGATCTCGAGGACGGGTACGGCGCTGAGCCGGCCAAGGTCGCGGAGACGATCACGCTGGCCCGCCAGATCGGGCTGGCCGGCGGGAACATCGAGGACTTCGACGGACGCGAGCTGTACGACGTCGAGCTGGCGGTGGAGCGGATCGTCGCGGCCCGCGAGGCGGCCGGCCCGGACTTCGTGCTCACGGCGCGCACCGACGGGCAGATGCTGCGTACGCCGACCTCGTTGAGCGACTCGATCGACCGTGCCAACCGCTTCCGGGCAGCCGGCGCCGACTGCCTGTACGTGCCGGGCGTGAACGACCTCGACCCGATCCGCACCTTGGTGCGCGAGATCGACGGTCCGGTCAACGTCGTGATCGGTCTGGGGACGTCGACCCTGACCGTCGGCGATCTGCAGGACGCCGGCGTCACCCGGATCAGCCTCGGCGGCAGCATCGCCCGCGCTGCCCTCGGTTTCATCCGCCGCAGCGCCCAAGAGCTCGCCACGCAAGGCACCATCACCTTCGCCGCCGACCAGATCCCCCAGGCCGAACTCAACCAGCTCTTCGCGAATCACCCCGGGTGAACTGACCCGAAGGCGGCTTCCAGCGGTGGGAACATCGCTCGTACGTCGCCGCCGGTGACCCAGATGCCGATGGCCAAGGCGGCAGTTGCCTCCAGCAACTTCGCACGGGCGAGTCCGCCTGCTTGCACGGGCTCGCAACCGAGTGCTCGGACCAGTCGGCCGACCTGCGCCAGCGCGGTTGGGTCGTCGCCACACAGGGGCACGGCCAGGTCCTCGGGTGGGTGACGCCAGACGGAGTCTGCGGCCAGGTTGAAGGCCTTGACGACGTGGGCGTGTGGGACAGCTCGAGCGAGGCGCTCGGCCGTGGCTGACTCGGCGAGTGTGAAGTTCTGCTGGTCGATCGCGTTGGTGCAGTCGATCAGGATCCGGCCCGGTGGGACGTCCAGCTCGCCGACCGCGTCCACGGCAACCTCCGCGGGCAGTGCCAGCAACAGGACGTCCCCGAAGGTCGTTGCCTCCTGCAAAGTTCCGGCTTGGCCGCCGATACGCCTCGCCAGCTCGCCCGCGCGGCCGGGGTCGCGGCCACCGATCATCACCTCGTGTTCTCGAGCCCACCGCCCGGCCAGCGCCTCGGCCATCAACCCGTTGCCCAGTGTTCCAATTCGCATGCGGCCGACGGTAGACGTTTCGTTGCACACCTTCCGGTGCGCAACGAGCAAGGCAGAATGGGGCCGTGACGTTCTTCGCCGACTGCCAGGCACGCGTCGCCGCCGAGCTGCTCAGCGGACGCTGGCCGATGGTCGTCCTCTACGCGCTGTCCCACGGTCCCGCCCGTCCCGGCGAGCTCCGGCAGCAGATCGGCGGCATCAGCCAGAAGGTCCTGACCGAGACGCTGCGCCGCCTGGAACACAACGGCCTCGTCCAGCGCCATCGGTACGCCGAGGCGCCGCCGCGGGTCGAGTACTCGCTCACCAAGCCCGGTGAGGACCTCCTGGTTCCGATCCGCGCACTCGGTGACTGGGCGGCGGCGTACGCGGACCGGATACCGACCGGAAGGAAACCGTAAGACTGCTCGGGCACAGTGCTGGTGTCAGGTCGATCCAGCCAGGAGGTCCGCTCATGTTCACGCTCACCCAGACTGTCGACGCACCGCCCACCGAGGTGGCCCGGGCCTTCACCGAACCCGAGCCGTTCGCCGCGTGGTTCGTGGCGGACGGCTTCACCACCCCGGCCGACCGGGTGACCATCGACGCCCGGCCCGGCGGGCTGATCTCGGCTGTCTTCGTCAGCGCCGACGGCTCGAGTGAGGTGCCGTTCACCATCCGCTTCGGCTCGGTGGACCTGCCGCGGCAGGTCGTCCTGTACGTCGACGATCCCGAGGAGGTCACCGTCGAGCTGACGGAGGCCGGTGAGGGACGGACGCGGCTGGACTACCGGAGCACCGGGCTGGCGCCCGAACACGAGAACGAGGTCCGGACCGGTGTGGCACACATGCTCGGATGCCTGGCGACGTACTTCGAGTGATCAGCCTTCAAGTGATCAGCCTGGGTACAGGCCGGGGCGGGCCGGCTCGCCGGGTGAATAGTCCGGTACGTCGCCGTTGGTGGCTCCGAGGAGTCGGCGGGTGAGCGCGTCACGAGACGACAGGAGCTCGTCGACAGCGGCCCTCAGGTGGCTCGAGTCAGGAGCTGCGCCGGACTCGGCAGCCAGCAGGACTGTACGACGGACGAGTTCCTTCATGAAGGAAGCCGTGGTGCCCTCGGTCCGGCTGACCACCTCGTCGACGACGTCCCCGCTGGGTTGCAGGTTCGGGCCGTACAGGCTTAGTAGCCGGGTCCGTCCGTCGGCGTCGGGCAGCGGCACCTCGACGGCCAGATCGACGCGACCAGGGCGCTGCATCAGCGCCGGCTCGAGCAGATCGGCGCGGTTCGTGGTCAGCAGGAAGGCGACGTCGGCGTCCTCGGCCAGCCCGTCCATCTCGTTGAGGACCTGGAACAACAGCGGATTCTCCATCCCCTTCGTATAGTCGCGGGCCTCAGCCACCAGGTCGCAGTCCTCGAGAACGACAAGCGCCGGCTGCAGCAGCCGTGCCAGGGCACACGCTTCCGAGATGTACCTGATGCTGGTCCCCGCCAGCAGTACGACGGTGAACTCGGGCAACCGCGAGAGCAGGTAACGCACGGTGTGCGTCTTCCCCGTCCCGGGCGGCCCGTAGAGCAACACCCCACGACGCAGGTGCTGACCGGCCGTCAGGAGCGTCTCCCGATGCTCCGCGATCCCGATCACCTCACGCTCGACCCGCTCCAGCACACCGTCCGGCAGGACGACGTCCGTACGAGCGACTCCCGGCCGTGGATGCAGCCGGAACGGACCGACCCCGTGCCCGAAGTCGTGTCCTTCGAACGAGATCACCTTGCCGCGGAACACGTTGTGCTCGCGGATCAGGTCGGGCAGCGCCCCGAGGAAGCGATCGCCGGCCTCCTTCTCGACCGAGAGCACCTCCAGGTCGACCGACATCCGCCCGTACTGCGGGTTCGCCGCGCGCAACAGAGCGACGTACCGATCGGGGCCCTCGACGCCGAGGTAGAAGCCGAATGCGACGCAGTCCATCTCCTCGTCGACGTCGATCTGCAGCCGCTGGTAGTCGACCGCGCCGATCCCGAACCGGTCGTACTCGGCCAGCTCGAGCAACTCACCGAGGGTGTGGTGCCCACGGTTCGACCCGGCCAGCCCGAGCACCTCGAACTCGTCGAACCATGCCTCGACCGCGCGCTGCACGTTCGGCAGGTCGTACGGCGCGAAGCTCGCCGTGACCACCGGCACCTGCTCGGGATCGATGCCCAGATGGGCGCGTAACCGGTCCCGCAGGCTCTCCCGGCCGACCGGGCCGCTGTGCTGCATCCGCTCCAGGAACCGCGTGAACAGGCGCGCGAACTCGTCCACCCCGTCGTCTTCCGGCATGCCGCCGTACCCCCTTCGTGGTCCATTCCCCGGCCCGATCCGGAGGCCCCTCCGCAACGCGGATAAGATCTCCACCATGACAGATTCCGAGTCCATCGACCGTCCGTACGCCGCCTTCCCGGTACGGATCGGCGTCCAGGTCCAGCCCCAGCACGCGCAGTACGCCGACATCCGGCGGACTGTCGCGGCGGCGGAGGAGATCGGCGTCGACGTGGCGTTCAACTGGGACCACTTCTACCCGCTGTCGGGTGAGCCGGAGGGTCTGCACTTCGAGTGCTGGACCATGCTGGCCGCCTGGGCCGAGGCGACCGAGCGGATCGAGTTCGGCGCCCTGGTCACCTGCAACTCCTACCGCAACCCCGACCTGCTCGCCGACATGGCCCGCACGGTCGACCACATCAGCGACGGCCGGCTCATCTTCGGCATCGGCTCGGGCTGGTTCGAGAAGGACTACGACGAGTACGGCTACGAGTTCGGTACCGCGGGCGGCCGGCTCGACGCGCTCGGCGAGGCGCTGCCGCGGATCGAGCAGCGATGGTCCAAGCTGAACCCGAAGCCGACCCGCGACATCCCGGTGCTGATCGGCGGTGGCGGCGAGAAGAAGACGCTGAAGCTGGTCGCGAAGCACGCCAACATCTGGCACGGCTTCGGTGACGCCGAGACGCTCGCGCACAAGCACGCCGTACTGGACGAGCACTGCAAGACGATCGGCCGCGACCCGGGCGAGATCGAGCGCTCGGCCGCTGTCGGCGACAAGTCGCCCGAGCAGATCGGCAAGTCCCTGCTGGACGTCGGCACTCGCCTGTTCACCGTCTCGACCTCCGGCCCGGACTACGACCTGGGTCTGCTGCGCGAGTGGGTCGCCTGGCGGGACGAGCTGAACGCGAAGTAGTCCCTGCCGGCGCAGGTGGTCGCATCCTCGGCCACCTGGGCCGGAGCAGGCAGCTAGGATTTCCCGCATGTCTACGTTGCCTGCGAACGGTTCGGTGCGACCCATCACCCGGTGGGGCGAGGACGTCATGCACCGGGTCAACCAGCCCGTGACCGACTTCGGTGACGACCTGCAGACGCTCGTCGCCGACATGGTCGCGACGATGCGCGCGGCCGACGGCGTCGGCCTGGCCGCGAATCAGGTCGGCGTGGATCTGCAGCTGTTCGTGTTCGACTGCCCGGACAAGGACGGCAACCACGTCCAAGGCGTCGTCTGCAACCCGGTGGTCGAGGTCCCCGAGGGCAAGGACCGCAGCCTGGACGAGGGTGAGGAGGGCTGCCTGTCGCTGCCGGGTGCCTTCACCAAGTGCGCCCGCCCGGACTTCGCCCGCGTCACCGGCGTCGACCAGCACGGCGAGCCAGTCAGCTTCGAGGGCGACGGCCTGCTGGCGCGCTGCCTGCAGCACGAGACCGACCACACCCAGGGCACCGTCTTCGGCGACCGGCTGTCCCGCAAGTACCGCAAGCGCCTGTTCGGCGAGGCCGAGGAGCTCGCGCCGGACTACCCGTCGGACTGGCCGGTCTCCCCGATGATCGAGCACGATGAGCACCACCAGGAATCCCAGGCCACCTGAGGTCTACCAGCGGGCCTTCGGGAGATCCGCAAGGATCGCGTCGACCGACTGCTCCGGGGTCTGGTCACTGGTGTCGAGCCACAGACCCCGGCGCGGCATCGCGTCCAGATCCTTCTGCAAAGCCCGGACCGCGTCCTCGAGCGTGCCGCCAGGTTCCTGCCAGTCGCGGTAGGAGTTGTTGCCTCCTCGCGCGATCTCCCGTTCGACGATCGACTCCATCGATGGATAGAGCACGACCAGGTACGTCTCCACGCCGCGCAACCCGGCGAACCACCTCTCGACGTGCTCCCCGATGACGATGTCGCTGCAGACGAAGTCGAACCCGGCGTCGGCGTAGTGCTGCGCCACGAGTGCCGAGGCGTCGTACCGCAACTCCAGTTGGCGGACCGCCTCGGCCGACGGCTCCGGCGTCATCACCTCGGCGCCCGCGACGACCGCCTTGTAGAAGACGTCTCCGTCGAGCGTCGCCGCCGGCGGCCCGAGCCGCGCGGCGAGCAGCGGCGCGATGGTGGACTTCCCCGCAGCCTGCATCCCCGTGATGAGTACTACTTTCGGCATGCCTGCCAAGCCTCCGCGGTCATCGTGTAGACAGTGGCACGAAACGGTACGCCGTCCTCCTCGAGCTCCACCTCGTGGTCGAAGGTCATGCCGAGCCGGCGCATGACGGCGATGCTACGGAGGTTCGGCGAATCGGTCACGGCAATAATCCTGGGTAGCTCCAGCGCCGTGAAACCGTGCTCAAGCCAGGAGGCCGCGGCCTCGGTCGCGTAGCCGTGACCCCAGTACTCCCGGGCCAGTCGCCAGCCGATCTCCAGATCGTCCGGATACCACTGCTCCCGGGTGAGACCGCAGGCCCCGAGGAACGCGCCGTCGGAACGTCGTTCGACCGCGAGGAACCCGTACCCGTCGGAGGCGTACCGCTCGTTGACCGCGGAGGCGATCTGGTCACACTCGTCCCGGCTCAGCGGCCCGCCGAGATAGGTCAGCACCTCCGGGTCCACGTTGAGCGCGGCCCACGGCTCCAGATCCTCTTCGCGGAACGGACGCAGCACCAGGCGTTCCGTCGTACGCATGGCTCCCCCTAAGACATGGGTCGCGTGGCATAGAAGGCGACCGCTGCTGAGCTTGCCACGTTCAGCGAGTCGACGCCGCCTGCCATCGGGATGCGTACCGCCAGATCTGCCTTTTCGAGCACGTGCGGCTTGAGGCCGTGTCCTTCGGTGCCGAAGATCAGCGCGAGCCGTTCGTCGTTCCGGGCGACCAGGTCGTCCAGCGTGATCGAGTCGTCGGTCAGTGCGAACGCGGCTGCGACGAAGCCGCGCTCCTGCAGTTGGGTGAGGTCGCCGGGCCAGGACTCCAGCCGGGTCCACGGCACCTGGAAGACGGTTCCCATCGACACCTTGATCGACCGGCGGTACAGCGGGTCGGCACAGGTCGGGGTCACCAGCACAAGCTCGACGCCCATCGCGGCGGCCGCACGGAAGCCCGCACCGACGTTCGTGTGATCCACGATGTCGTCGAAGATCGCGATCCTTCTGATGTCCTGGTTGAGCAGCTGTTGGAGTGGCACCCGCGGCCGGCGACGGTACGACGCGAGTGCGCCGCGGTGAACGTGGAACCCGGTGACCTGCTCGGCCAGCTCTTCCGAGACGACGTACACCGGCACGTCAGGCCACTGTGCGAGGACGTCGGCCAGCGAGTCCAGCCAGCGCGGCGCGAGCAGGAACGACCGCGGCTCGTACCCGGCGTCCGCGGCCCGGCGGATCACCTTGTCGCCCTCGGCGATGAACAGCCCGTGCTCCTCCTCCAACAGGCGGCGCAACGTCACCTCCCGCAGCCTGACGTAGTCCGCCAGCCGCGGGTCAGCCGGATCGTCCAGCGGGACCTGTGGGCTCATGTGGTCCCAGGCGACCAGGTGCCGCCGCCGCGTGCCTGCGCAGCGATGTCGACGACGTTGCCGATGACAACGATCGCGGGGGCGCCGACACCGGCTTCGGCCATCGTTGCGGCGATTCCGGCCAGGTCGGACGTCACCATCCGCTGACCCGGAAGGGTGCCATCGGCAATGGCCGCGGCCGGGGTGTCAGCGGTGCGGCCGGCGGCGATCAGACGCTCTGTGATCGCGGGCAGGTTCTCGACCGCCATCAGCAGCACGAGCGTGCCGGACAGCTGCGCCAGCGCGTCCCAGTTGATCAGTGAGTCCGGGTGCGACGGCGGGATGTGGCCTGACACAACTGTGAATTCGTGGGTGACCCCGCGATGCGTCACCGGTATGCCGGACACGGCCGGCACCGAGATCGAGCTGGTGATCCCCGGCACGACCGTCCACGGGACGCCGGCCTCGGCACAGGCCAGCGCTTCCTCGAAGCCGCGGCCGAAGACGTACGGGTCGCCGCCCTTCAGCCGTACGACGACCTTTCCCTGCTGACCGCGGTCGACCAGGATCCGGTTGATCTCCTCCTGCTGGGCCGCCCGGCCGCGCGGGAGCTTGGCCGCGTCGAACAGCTCGACATCCGGAGGCAACTCGTCCAGCAGCTGCTGCGGTGCGAGCCGGTCCGCGACGACCACGTCCGCCTCGGCCAGCAACCGCCGTCCGCGCACCGTGATCAGGTCCGGGTCGCCCGGTCCCCCGCCGACCAGGTACACGCCAGGGCGCTTGCCGGTCTCGCGTGCACCCAGCTCCCCTGTCCGAAGACCTTCCAGGATGGCGTCGCGGACCGCGGCCGAACGGCGGTGATCGCCGCCGCCGAGTACGCCGATGGTCACGTTGTCGTGCTGGCCCGATGCCGGCGTCCACGCGGTTGCCCGGGATCGGTCGTCGGACCGTACGCAGAAGATCCGGCGTTCCTCGGCCTCCTCCGACACCTGGTCGTTGACCGCGGTGTCGTCGGTGGCCACGACGACGTACCAGGATCCGTCCAGGTCGCCGTACTGATAGCCGCGTTCGGTCCAGGACAGGGACGGGTTGGAGAGCAGTCCCTCGATGGTGGGGGTGATCGACGGCGAGATCAGGTCGATCCGGGCGCCGGACTCGAGCAGGCGCGGGAGCCGCCGCTGCGCGACACCTCCGCCACCGACGACGACCACGCGTCGTCCCGCCAGCACGAGGCCGGACAGGTACTGATCGGTCACGAGCTGATCCCCGCGGACTCGAAGGTCGCCATCTCGGCGAGCGCCCGGACCGCGCAGGTCAGGATCGGGTACGCGAGCACCGCGCCGGTACCCTCACCGAGCCTGAGATCCAGGTCGACCAGCGGCTGGAGACCGAGCGTCTTCAACGCGACCGCGTGCCCCGGCTCCGCCGAGCGGTGCCCGGCGACGCAGTAGTCGATCACTGCCGGGTGGAGCGCCTGGGCGACGAGCGCCGCGGCACCCGCGATCACGCCGTCGAGGATGACCGGCACCTTGTTGGCCGCTGCGCCGAGGAGATATCCGGCCAGCGCTGCGTGCTCCAGACCGCCGTACGCCTGGAGCGCTCTGAGCGGCTCGGTCGCCGGTACGTCGTGCATCGCGAGGGCGGCCTGGACGATCGCGGTCTTGTGGGCCAGCGTGGCGTCGTCGATGCCGGTGCCCCGGCCGGTCACCACGTCCGCGGTCGAGCCGGTGAAGGTCGCGATCAGGGCGGCACTCGCGGTCGTGTTGGCGATGCCCATGTCGCCGGTGAGCAGGCACCGGTAGCCATCCTGGATGAGCCGATCCGCCAGGTCGAAGCCGACGGCGATCGCGGCGCGCACCTCGTCCTCGGTGAGGGCTGCCTCGGCGGACAGATCACGCGTCCCCGGCCGCACCTTGGCGTGGATGATGTCCAGCTGGTCCACCGGGGTCGCAACGCCGACGTCGACGACCCGGACATCGACCCGGTTGTTGGCCGCGAAGGCGTTCACCGCGGCGCCGCCGGCGGCGAAGTTCGCCAGCATCGCGGCGGTCACCTCCTGCGGCCAGGGCGACACCCCCTGTGCGTGTACGCCGTGATCCGCGGCGAACACCGTCACCACGGCCGGCGCGGGCACCTCGGGCGGGCAGCTACCGGTCATCCCGGCGACGCGGACAGACAGCTCCTCCAGCACTCCGAGCGAGCCGGCCGGCTTCGTCAGCTGCGACTGACGCTCCGCGGCAGCCCGCATCGCCGCACCATCCGCCGGCCCGATCCGACCCAGGTACTCCTCCACCGCGCTCCTCCAGTCCACCACGCCCCTCCCGCCCGGTTGGGCGGGTCGAGTCCGATCTTCGCATCCCCCGACCTATGCCCCGGTCCGGACCAGCGTGATGTGGACAGTAATGTCGGAATCACCACACCTTGCGAGATCCCGGAGGATCACAGATGTCGCTCGATCGTCCCGTTGCCCCGGACCCGTACGAACTGCTCCCGCAGGCCGGTACCTTCACCGTCACCAGCACCGACGTCGCCGACAACGAACAGCTGGCCGAAGACCACGCGTTCGCCGGTGGCAACAAGTCGCCGCAGCTGAGCTGGTCCGGGTTCCCGGCGGAGACCAAGGGTTTCGTCGTCACCTGCTACGACCCGGACGCGCCGGTCGTGTCCGGCTTCTGGCACTGGGTCCTGGTCAACCTGCCCGCGACCGTGACCGAGCTCCCCACCGGCGCCGGCACCCCCGAACGCCTCGACAACGGCGCCTTCCACGTCCGCAGCGACTTCGGCACCAAGTCCTTCGGCGGCGCAGCCCCGCCCCCCGGTGACCAGGTCCACCGCTACTACTTCGTCGTTCACGCGATGGACGTAGAAGCCCTCGACGTAGACAGCGACGCCTCCCCCGCCGTGGTCGGCTTCAACCTCGCCTTCCACACCCTGGCCCGAGCCATCATCACCCCCACCTACAAGATCGCCGAGTAACCCACCACACCCCACCAGGGAGTCGCCTCCCCAAGGCGACTCCCCACCGGCGTACTGCTCGGTGGGGGTTAGGACGCGGTGGGGTCGAGGTGGCAGAGGGGGGTCTGGGGGTTGGGGTCCTGCTGTCGGGTTCGGTGGCCGAGTGCGGTGAAGGCGGTCAGGAGCAGGGTCAGGGTCGTGGCCGCGGCGGCTACGGTGACGCAGGTTATGAAGCCGGTGTTGAGATTGGTCGTGGTGCCTAGGAGGGGGCCGAAGGTGGCTATGCCGATCGCGGCGCCTAGTTGGCGGGACGTGTTGAAAGCGGCGGAGGCTGCGCCGTGGGCAGCTGGTACGACGGCGGCCAGCGACTGTGAGGTCATGGTGGGTACTAGCAGGCCCGAACTGAACCCGGCAGGAACCAGCGCGAGTGCCAGCGGCCACAATGCATTCGACGTACTGGTCCAGGCGACGGCGGCGAGGGTGACGGCGAGGACTGCCTGACCTAGGGCGAGTACGCCCCGGCGGCCGAGGCGTTTGGCGAGTGGGGCTGCGCTGATGCTGCCGATCGAGATCAGGCCGGTGAGTGGCAGGAACAGCAGTCCGCTGACCAGTGGGCCGAGTCCGCGGCCTTGCTGCAGCATCAGGCTCATGGCGAACAGCAATCCGTAGAACGCGAAGTTGAACAATGCGCCCTGTACGGCGATGACCACGAAACCGCGATCGGAGTAGACGCCCCGCGGCAGCAGCGGCGTACGCGTGGAGCGCTCGACCCAGACGAAGCCAACCAGCCCGGCCAAGGTCAGGGCGGCTGCGGTCACGACAGGAGGGCTCAGCCAACCCTGGGCGGGCGCCTCGATGAGGGCGAAGACCAGTCCGCCGATCAGGACGGTCGCCGTACCCATGCCTGCCAGGTCCAGGCGCCGACCGGCACTCGCGACGCTAGGCATGAAGCGCAGAGCCCAGATCGCGGCCGGGATGCCGATGACGACGTTCACCGCGAACACAGCGCGCCAGTCGGCGACGGCGACCAGCGCGCCGCCCAGCAGCGGTCCGGCAGCCATGCCAACGCCTCCCGCAGCGGCCCACCAGCCAACGAGACGGTGCCGCATCTGCTCGTCCCGCGCGGTCGCGGTGGCGAGTACCAGCGCGCTCGGCAGGAGCAACGCGGAGCCGGCACCCTGGATCAGCCGGGCGAGGTTGAGCATCAGCATCGACGTCGAGACCGCGCACACCGCGGAGGACGCGGTGAAGATCAGTAGCCCGGCAACGAACGCCCGCTTGGCGCCGAGCGTGTCCGTGATCGCACCAGCGCCGAGCATCACCGCCGCGAACGACAGCGTGTACGCGTTCACAGCCCACTCCAGCTCCGGCCGCGAGGCGTGCAGGTGCTCGGCGAGTTGCGCGAGGGTCAGGTGCACGATCGTGCCGTCGACGAAAACCATGAAGGCGGCGACCAGTGCGAGCACCGTGACACCTCGCCGATGTTCGATAGCCATAGAACTACCCTAGAACAAGTTCGATGCTCATCGAACTCCGGTTCGCGGACCGGACGCCAGGCCTGATGGTGTGGGCACCCGCGTGCCACGATGAACGGGCGGTCGCGACGGGAAGGAGAGTCCGGTGTCGGAGGCTGACGATCCGTACGGCGGTAGGACGCCGACCAGTCATGAGCGGATGTCCGGCCGGCCGTGGGATGCGTCGTACTGGGATGGTCCGGCTCCTTGGGATTTCGGCGGCCCACAGCCGGCTGTTGAGCGGGTCGCAGCGGCAGGCGGGTTTGCCGGCACGGTGCTTGACGCGGGGTGCGGGAGTGGCGAGAACACGCTGGTGATCGCCTCGCTGGGGTTGCCGGTGCTGGGCGTCGATGTCGCTGAGACCGGGTTGACGATGGCGCGCGACAAGGCTGCTGAGCGTGGGATCCCGGCCCAGTTCGCGATGGCTGACGCGTTGCACCTCGAGCGGTTGGGGCGGCGCTTCGAGACGGTGCTGGACTCCGGGCTGTTCCACACGTTCAACACCGAGGAACGGCAGGAGTACGCCGCCAGCCTCGCGACAGCCACGGAATACGGCGGGACGTTGTATGTGCTGTGCTTCGGCGACGAAGGGCCCGACGTCGGGCCGCATCCCGTGAGTCAGGAGGATCTGCGGATGGCGTTCGGCCCGGGCTTCGGTTGGGCCATCGCGTCCATCGTGCCAGAGCGGGTCAGGACGGTGTTCCACGACGAGAACGGCGCTCCGGCCTGGCTCGCGACCGTCAAGCGAAGCGCCGCGTAAACCCGTTGCTGGTGCCGATCGGCGCCGTTAGCGTCGAGGACCATGACGGACGATGATCCGAAGCGGATAGTTCGCCGTGGGTACGACGTACTGTCGCTGCGGTACGACGAGGCGACCGGCGCCGACTCGAAGTACCGGAGCTGGATCGACGAGCTGATCGCGCGGCTCGAGGGTGGCAGTCGAGTGCTCGACGTTGGCTGCGGGAGCGGGGTGCCGGTCGCGCGTGAACTCGTGGCCGCGGGACATCACGTCACCGGGGTCGACATCAGCGAGGTGCAGATCCGTCGCGCTCGTGAACTCGTGCCGGGCGGTGAGTTCATCAACGCCGACGCCACATCGCTGGACTTCCCGGCCGGATCGTTCGACGCCGTCGTGTCTCTGTACGCCCTGATCCACATGCCCCAGGACGAGCAGCAACGACTGCTCCACAACATCGCGACTTGGCTCCGCCCGGGCGGATGGTTCCTGTGCACCACCGGTCAGTCCGCGTGGACCGGCGTCGACGAGGACTGGCTCGACGGCGGAGCCGCCATGTGGTGGAGCCACGCCGACGCAGACACCAACCGCTCCTGGATCACCCAAGCCGGCCTGACCATCGAACACCAGGCGTTCATCCCGAAGGATCCGGCGGCCACGCGCTCTTCTGGTCCCGCCGGCCCCAGCAGCCCTGACCCGGACCACGAACCGGCGGGGAGCCTGGTGGACTCCCCGCCGGGGCATTGCCAACTTCTTCACGGTTCAAGAAGTTGTAGTCCTTAATCCTTGATGCCGGATTGGGTCACTCCTTGGATCAGGTAGCGCTGGAGGAAGGCGAAGATCAGGACCAGCGGCAGGATCGAGACCGCCACAGCCATGAACAGCTCGTGGATGTTGATGGTTTGCGCGGTCACGAACGTCGACATCGCGACCTGGACGGTCCACGACGACGAGTCCTGGCCGATCACCAGCGGCCAGAGGAACGAGTTCCAGTTGGCGATGAACGTGATCGCGGCCAGCGCGGCGAAGAACGGCAGCGAGTTCGGGACCACGATGCGCCAGAAGACACCGAAGTACCCGGCCCCGTCCACCCGGGCCGCCTCCTCCAGCTCCTTGGGGAACCCCAGGAAGTACTGCCGGAACAGGAACGCCGCGAACCCACTGAACAGCGTCGGGATGATCAGGCCGCGCAGCGAGCTGACCCAGCCGAGCGACGACACCACGATGAAGCTCGGGATGAAGGTGACCGCGGCCGGGATCATCAGTGTGGCCACGATCGCGTAGAAGATCTTGTCCGCGTGCCGGTACGGGATCCGGGCCAGGCCGTACCCCGCCATCGATGCCAGCAGCAACTGTCCGGCGGTGCCGAGGACGCCGACCACCGCGGAGTTGTACATCGCCCGCGCCATCGGCACCTGGGTGTCGTTGAACAGTTCGCTGATGTTGCTCCACTGCAGATCCTTCGGGAACAGCGTCCAGTCCGGCGCGGTGATGTCCGCCTCGGTGGACAGGGCGTTGCGCAGGATCAGGTAGAACGGCAGCAGGAACAGCACCACCGCGACGAACAGCGCGATCCAGCGTCCCACCATGCCGACCACGCCGAGCGGGCTGCGGCTGAAGCCGATCGGCTGTGGGGTTCCCGTCGTACGTTCGGTGGCCGACATCAGTCACCCGCCTTTCCGAAGCCGAAGATCCGGCCCTGCAGCAACGTCACGATCATGATGATCACGGCCAGGATGAGCGCTCCCGCGGAGCCGTGCCCGAGGTCCTGGATCGACCCGAGCGAGATGCCGTACAGGTAGACCAGTGGCGGCCGCGCGTAGTTCACGTTGCCGATCAGGTTGTAGAACTCGTCGAACGCCTGGTACGCCGCGATCAGGTTCAGGATCAGTACGGCGACCGACGTGGCGCGCAACTGCGGCAGCGTGATGTAGCGGAACACCTGCCAGCCGGGTTTGGCACCGTCGACGTACGCCGCCTCGTAGAGCGTCGGCGAGATCCGCTGCAGGCCCGCGATGAACAGGATCATGTAGAACCCGAGTTGCAGCCACAGCCGGACGCTGACGATCGGGATCCAGTACCACGGCGGATCGACCGTCGACAGCCAGGCGATCCCGTCGACGCCGAACCAGCCGAGCACCGTGTTGGCCAGGCCGAACCGGACACCGTTGAAGATCGACAGCCGCCAGATCAGCGACGCGACGACGTATGAGCATGCGGTCGGCAGGAAGAACACGGACCGGAAGAACGCCCGCGCGATCTTGACCTGGTTGACCAGCAACGCCAGCGCCAGCGACAGCACGAACGTCAGCGGCACGATGAACACCGCGAAGATCGTGAACGTGCCCAGGCTGGACAGGAAGTTGTGGTCGGTGAGCATGTCGACGTAGTTCTGCAACCCGACGAACTTCGACGGCGTGACCGTGTTGTAGGCCTCGAAGAAGCTGAGGACCAGGCTCCAGATGATCGGCAGGTAGGAGAAGATCAGCAGCCCGACGACGAACGGTCCGACGAACAGCCAGAACGACATCGTGGTGCCGGCGATCCCCCGCCGGCGTCGCGTCCCCCGCCGCTCACCAGTGGTGGCGGAGGACGCGACCGGCTTGGTGTCTGCCGGTGCGCTGCGGCTCACCCGAACAACCGGGACAACTCGTCGTTGACGGTCTTCTCGGCCTTGGCGATCTCGGCGGCGGGGTCGGCTCCCTTCTTGATCACGTTGGTGAGCATGTCGCCGAACGCCGTACCCATCTTGGGAGTCCAGGCCGGGTTGTCGGTGTGGCCGTAGTCAGCAGTGAGCTTGACCGTCTCGGCCGCCACGCCGCTCTGCAGCTTCGCCGCCTTGGCCGCAAGGCTCTTGCGCGGCGGGATGTGGAAGCCGTAGTTCAGCGACCAGTCCTCCTGGAAGTCTTCCTTGTCGATCCACAGCCACTTCACGAACTTCTTCGCCGCGTCGACGTTCGCGCTCTTGGACGAGACGAACTGCGTCCAGCCGCCGGAGTACACAGCCGGCTTGCCCTGTGCGTCCAGCGCGGGGAACGCGAACACGCCGAGGTCGTCGCCGAGCGCCTTCTGCATGCCCGGCACGGCCCACATGCCGATCCACTGCATCGCCGCCAGACCCTGGTTGATCGCACCCGGGTCGGTCCAGTCGGTCGGCGAGCCCAGGAGCACGCTCTTGCTCGCGTACAGCTCGTGAAGCTTGCCGAACGCCTGCGCCTGACGGTCGCCGGTGAAGCCCGGCTTGTTGTCGTCGGTCAGGTAGCTGCCTCCGGACGACCACACCGCCGGTCCGCCGAGTGCGAGGCCGCCGTCGTTGCCGACGAAGATGCCCTTCACCTTGTCCGTGGTGAGTTCCTTGGCCGCGGCGATCAGGTCGTCGATCGTCTCCGGCGGCTTGATCCCGGCCTTGTCCAGCAGGGACTTGCGGTAGTAGATCACCTGCGGGTCGACGATCATCCGGATCCCGTAGATCTTGCCGTCGACGGTGTTGGTGGCCAGGTCGCCCGGCTGGAAGTCGTCCTTGACGTCGGCCATGATGTCGTCCAGCGCGACCACCTGGTTGCTCTTCACCATGCCGATGTTGAGTTGACTCTCGAAGACGTCCGGGCCCTTGCTCGACAGCAGGCCGGACGACAGCTTGGCGCCGTAGTCACCGGGGGTCCACGCGACCGTGACGTTCGCGTCGGTGTAGGCCTTGGCGTACTTCGTCGCGGCTTGCTGGGTGCCGGTCTCGCCGTACTGGTGGTACCACTGCGACAAGGTCGCCTTGGCGCCACCGCCGCCGTCGCCCCCGCTCGAGGGCCGGCCGGTATTACCGCCGCAGGCCGCGGTGAACGCGGCGAGCGCGGCCAGGCCGCCGGTCCGCTTGAGCAGATCCCGCCGGGTCAGACCGGCGTTCGGAACATGAGCAGGCATGAATTCCACCTTCCCGAGGAACAGCGCCGCAGGGGGTACGACGCCGGCGGTTCCGAGTTACTTAACAGCGTTAAGCATCTCCGATTTCGCACACGTTACAACTAGATCCAACATTCCAACAGCCTTCGACACAGGTCTTTCCGGCACGGTACCCATCACGCTGGTGGATTCCGCTCCGACGCTCCCAGGTGAATCGTTGGAGAAGTGTGTAGCACCATCGCTCAAAAGCGCGCCCGGCGCAAGACCGGGCGCGCTCTTCTTTGTTCGAATCTGTGGACTGTTGCTGGGGTGGTATCAGACCGTGATCAGCGGAACGTGTCCCCCGCCGAAGCCTTACGCATCAGGAGTTCCGGCGGTTCGAACCGGTTGCCGTACGACGACGCCAACGCCTGCGCACGCTCGACGAACGCGGGCAGCCCGTAGCCGTTGATGTACTGCAGCGCGCCGCCGTACAGCGGTGGAAAACCGATGCCGAAGATCGATCCGATGTTGGCGTCGGCAACGGAGCGTAGTACCCCTTCGTCCAGGCACTTGACCGTCTCCAGCGCCATCGCGAACGTCATCCGCTCCTGCAGATCGATCAGCGGTACGTCGTTCCGTTGCGGGAAGTGCTCCCACAGCCCGGGCCACAGGGTCTTGGGACCATCCGCCGGGTAGTCGTAGAAGCCGGCACCCGCAGCCTTCCCGCGCCGGTCGAACTCGTTCACGAGCCGGTCCGCGACCGCCATCCCCGGATGCTCGTCGAACGCGCCGGCGCTGTCGCCGGCCGCCCTGGCCGCGTCCCGGATCTTTTGCGGCAACGTCAGCGTGACCTCGTCCAGCATCGCCAGCGGCGGCGCCGGGAAGCCCATCTGGGTCGCGGCCCGCTCGATCGTCACCGGGTCGATGCCCTCTGCGACCATCGCCGCGCCCTCCATCACCAGCGTGCCGAACACGCGCGAGGTGAAGAAGCCCCGGCTGTCGTTGACCACGATCGGCGTCTTCTTGATCTGCCGGACCACGTCGTACGCCTTGGCGATCGAGCGGTCGGAGGTCTTCTGGCCGACGATCAACTCGACCAGTGGCATCCGGTCGACGGGCGAGAAGAAGTGCATGCCGAGGAAGTCGTCCGGCCGGTCGATGCCGTCGGCCAGTGAGGTGATCGGCAGCGTCGAGGTGTTCGAGCAGAGCAGCGCGTCCGGCTCGACCACGCCGGCGACCTCGGCGAACACCTTCTGCTTGAGCTCCTCGCTCTCGAACACCGCCTCGATCACCAGATCGCAGCCGGCCAGGTCGTTCGGGTCCGCGGTCGGGGTGATCCGGCTGAGGAACTCCTCCACCTCCCCCGCCGTCATCCGTCCCTTCTGCACCTGCTTGGCCAGCAGTTTCTCGGAGTACGCCTTGCCCTTGCCGGCCGCCTCCAGCGACACGTCCTTGAGCACGACCTCGATGCCGGCCTTCGCGCACACGTACGCGATCCCGGCGCCCATCATGCCCGCGCCGAGCACGCCGACCTTGCGCGCGGAGGACTTCGGTACGCCGTCCGGCCGCGAGGCGCCGGCGTTGATCGCCTGCAGGTCGAAGAAGAACGCCTGGATCATGTTCTTCGCGATCTGCCCGGTCGCCAGCGACACGAAGTACCGCGACTCGATCCGCGAAGCGGTGGCGAAGTCGACCTGGCTGCCCTCGACGGCCGCGCTCATGATCGCCCGCGGCGCCGGATAGGGCGCGCCCTTCAGTTGCTTGCGCAGGTTCGCCGGGAAGGCCGGCAGGAACGCGGCCAGCTTCGGGGACGACGGCGTACCGCCGGGGATCTTGTAGCCGTCACGATCCCACGGCTGCTTGGCGTCGCCGTCGTACCCGTCGATCCACCGGTAGGCGGCGTCGAGCAGCTCCGCGGCGGGGACGACCTCGTCCACGATGCCGACCGACTTGGCATGGGCGGGCTTCATCCGTTGCCCCTGCAACAGGACTTTCATCAGTGCGTCCTGCAGGCCGATCATCCGGACGGTCCGGGTCACACCGCCACCGCCAGGCAGTAGACCGAGCGTCACCTCGGGGACGCCGATCTCGATCCGCTTGTCGTCCGCAACGATCCGGTGGTGACAGGCGAGCGCGATCTCGAGACCGCCACCGAGCGCGGAGCCGTTGATCGCGGCAACGACCGGGACACCCAGTGTCTCCAGTGCACGGAGTTGCCGCTTCACCTCTTCCACGGTGTCGAAGACCTCGGCCGCATCGCTGGGCTGGATCTGCGACAACATCTGCAGGTTGCCGCCGGCGAAGAAGGTGGATTTGGCGCTGGTGATCACGACACCTCTGAGGCCTGACTCCGACTGGAGTCGGGAGATGGTGTCCCCCATCGCGGTCAGGTACGCCTCGTTCATGGTGTTCGCCGACGCGTCCGGGTCGTCCATCGTCAGGGTGACGACACCGTCGACGTTCTGCCAGGAGATCATGCCGCAAGCCTCTCGATGATCGTCGCGACGCCCATCCCGCCGCCGACGCACAGGGTGGCCAGTCCGTACCGGAGCTCGCGCCGCTCCAGTTCGTCCAGCAGGGTTCCGATCAGCATGGCGCCGGTGGCACCGAGCGGGTGACCGAGTGCGATCGCACCGCCGTTCACGTTCACCTTCTCGTGCGGTACGCCGAGATCCTTCATGAAATGCATGACCGCGGCGGCGAACGCCTCGTTCATCTCGAACAGGTCGATGTCGCTCACCTCCAGGCCGGCCTTGGCCAGCGCCTTGCGCGCGGCCGGTGCCGGTCCGGTCAGCATGATGGTCGGGTCGGCGCCACTGACGCCGGTGGCGACGACCCGGCCGCGAGGTGCCTGCCCGAGCGCCTCGCCGACCTTCTCGTTGCCAACAGCAACCAGGGCGGCGCCGTCGACGATGCCGGACGAGTTGCCGGCGTGGTGCACGTGGTTGATCCGCTCGACGGTCACGTACTTCTCCAGCGCGACCGCGTCGAAGCCGCCGTGCTCCCCGATCGCCGCGAAGGACACAGGCAGTCCGGCCAGCGTCTCGACCGTCGTACCGGGCCTGACGAGTTGATCGTGGTCCAGGATCTGCAGCCCGTTGCGGTCCTGCACCGGGATGACCGAACGGCCGAAGTAGCCGTTCGCCCAGGCCTTGGCCGCCCGGGCGTGTGACTCGGCGGCGTACGCGTCGACGTCGGTGCGGGACAAGCCGTCGAGAGTCGCGATCAGGTCCGCGCTGATGCCCTGCGGGATGAAGTTCGTCGCCAGGGCCGTCTCCGGGTCCATCGCCCACGCGCCGCCGTCGGACGCCATCGGCACCCGGGACATCGACTCGACGCCGCCGGCGAGAATGAAGTCCTCCCACCCGGACCGGACCCGCTGCGCTGCCTGGTTGACCGCCTCGAGGCCGGACGCGCAGAACCGGTTGAGCTGCACGCCACCGGTCGTCTCCGGGTAGCCCGCCGCCAGCACCGCTGTCCGGGCGATGTCCATGCCCTGGTCGCCGATCGGCGTGACGACACCCAGTACGACGTCGTCGATCGTGGCCGGGTCCAGCTCGGGGTGCCGGTTCCGCAGTTCGTGCAGGAGGCCGGTGATCAGCTGGATCGGCTTGACCTCGTACAGGGCTCCCGTCGGTTTGCCCTTGCCGCGTGGGGTGCGGATCGCGTCGTACAGGAAGGCTTCACTGGTCATCATGATCCCGTCGGTCGAAGACTCCCCTCGATTGTGACAGTTCTGGTGTCACGATGGTCAAGGGGGCCTCGTTATGATCTCCGCCATGCCGGAAACCAGCGCGGGGGGAACCGTGGACGAGGCGACACTGACGGTGGACGAACTCTCAACCCGGGTCGGGATGACGGTGCGGACGCTCCGCTTCTACGCCGGCCGCGGCCTGATCCCGCCCCCCATCCGGCGCGGCCGGGTCGGCTACTACGGCCCGGAACACATCGCCAGGCTCGATCTGGTCCGCGAGCTGCAGGCCCACGGCTTCACCCTGTCCGCGATCGAGGGCTACCTGGATCGCATCCCGCCCAACGCAACACCGCAGGACATCGCCCTGCACCGGACCCTTCTGACCCCGTGGATGCGCGACCTCCCGGAGACCCTGGACCGCACCGCGTTGGTACGACGTACCGGTCGGGAGCTCACCGACGACGACATCGAGATGCTGGTCGCGCTCGGCGTGGTCGAGCCGACGCCGGACGAGGACGTGTTCCAGGTCGCCACCGCGCACCTCAGTCTCGGCGTCGAGCTCCTCGATCTGGACCTGCCGGTCGACGCCGTACTCGCCGCCGGCCGGATCTTCACCGAGCACGGCCGCGCGATCGCGGAGGAGCTCACCGAGGTGTTCCGGACCAAGGTGTGGCCGCACTACCGGGATTCTGGCGGCCCGCCGGAGCACATCCAGCAGCTGGTCGAGCGGTTCAAGCCGGTGACCATCCAGGGCCTGGTGCTGGCGTACGAGCGAGCCGTCGGCGAGACCCAGCGCGACACGATCCGCCGGACCCAGAGCAAGCGCCGCTGACGGCCGGCGGAGCTCGTCTCACCGGCCGGTGCGGTGGCCGTCCTAGGCCGGCGGTGCTTCCTGCGCCGGCACGACCATGTTCAGACGGCCCTCGACGACATCGTTGGCGACGTCGGTGAGGCGGCGATTGTGGGCCCGCGCATAGGTCCGCATGATGGCGAACGCCTCGTCGACGCCGACCGAAAGGCTGTGGGTGAGGAACCCCTTGGCCTGCTCGATCAGAATGCGGCTGTTGAGCGCCGACTGGAGTTGCTCGGTGACGATCTCCTGGCGGGCCAGCGCGCGCTGGTGGATGATGCCGATGCTGGCGGCATCGGCCATTGCCTGCCCCAGCGCCACCGTGTCGTCGTCGAGCGGTCCGGCGGTAGCGCTGAACAGGTTGACCGCTCCGAGGACGGTACCGCGCAGCCGCATGGGCAACGCGTGCACAGCCAGGTAGCCGTTAGCCAGAGCGGCAGCGCTGAAACGCGGCCATCTGTCAGCAACCTCGCGCATGTCGCCGCACTGCACGGGTCGCCCCGTGGTGAACGCCTCCAAGCACGGTCCCTCGGAGTTCTGCAACTGGGTCAGCTCTACCAACCGCGCCTGCTCGGTGGAGGCCGCGACCAGGTTCAGTGCGCCGTGGTGGTCGACGAGCAGAATGCCGCACGCAGACACCCCCAGCAGCTCGCTGCACCTTGTGGCGAGCCGATCCAGGAAGTCGATGATGTCGAAATCGTCGACGAGGGTGTCGGCCAGCTCGATGAACACTTCTCTCGCCCTGCGGTCAGACACGCTCATCTCTCATCCTCCTCTTCATTCTCAGCTTGCTCCGATTCCTGCTTGTCCGGATTGCGGGCGCCCGGCGGGTCCGGGTCCGTGTCCGGCGGATCGCCGCTCCCGTCGGCGGAGACGCCGTGCTGGTCGCCGTTCAGGTACAGGCGGCGGGCCATGACGTCGGTGGCGACCAGGTGCAACGGCCTGCCGCTGCTGAACGCGTGGGCACGCAGAAGAGCCAGCGCATCGGTGACGCTGATGCGCTGCTGGGCGGCCACGAATCCGGCAGCCTGATGCACCTCCGCACGGCGCGCGGTGAACGCCGCATCGATCACCTGATCCAAGTCTGCGCTCAGTCCATGGCGACCGTCGAGCGCAAGGACGAAAACCGCGTCGGCGTACACCAAGGCGTCCAGAATCTCATCGCCGCCGAGGGGTCCGGGCTGCCGCCGGTAGACACTCAGGGCGCCGATCCTGGCCGCGCCCGCACCGATCGGGAACGCGAAGATGGCACGCACGCCGTGCCGGGCCGCGGCCGGAGCGAAAGCCGGCCACCGATTGACCGCATCGAACCCGGACAGATCAGCCGCCAGTACCGGCGCGCCGCTCGCGATCGCGTCAGCACTGGGGCCTTGGCCGAGGGTGAACTGCAACTCCTCCAACTCACCGACGTCGGGCATGGTGGCCAGGAGAGGTTCGTACGGTCCGGCATCGGGCGACATGGACAGCCCGGCGCCCAGGGCCGACAAGGCCTCGACGCAGGCCAGCGCGGCATAGCGCAAGGAAGGCGATGCGCCGTCGATTCTGGCGGCAGCGTCGATCGCCCCCCACACTCTGGCACCGCGGTTCTGTTCCACCCGCTCCATCCAGACTCATGCCGCCGCCGGACGGATCCTTCACCCTAGCGGCCTTACTCGTCGTTCGGCTCGCCGTCCGTCGGCGACACGCTCGGCTCCGACTCCGGGACCCGTTCCGGCTCTGGCTCTTTCGCTCGTTTCGGTGTAGCCGCCTTGTCGGCGACAACAGAGCGCAGACCGATCCATTCGCTCATCGATGCTCCATCCCACTCAGCCCGCGCAAAGCTGCCGGGGTCCGGGGCAGCACCTTGCCTGACAGTCTAGGCCGCAGCGTGGTTGACTGCCTTCAGAGAACCAGGGGAGGTCGCGATGGGGATTGTGTCGCCGGGATTCACGGGCCGCCGGAGTGGATCGGAGCTTCCGCCCGGGCAGTACCTGACGCGGGACTTCCCGGTGTTGTCCGCCGGCCCGACCCCGCAGATCCGCACGGAGCACTGGGAGTTCACCGTCACCACTGAGACGGGTGAGGCGACCAAGTGGGACTGGGCCGGGTTGCTGGCACTGCCGGCCGACGAGATCACCAAGGACATCCACTGCGTCACCCGGTGGTCGAAGCTGGAGACGAGCTGGAAGGGCGTCTCGCTCGACACACTGCTCGCGGATGTGGAGACCAGCGCCGACTACGCACTCGTGCACAGCTACGGCGGGTACACGACCAACGTGCCGATGGACGACCTGCTCGACGGTCAGGCCTGGATCGCCTACGAGTACGACGGCGAGCCGATCCACCCCGAGCACGGCGGCCCGGCCCGTCTGCTGGTGCCGCACCTGTACTTCTGGAAGAGCGCGAAGTGGGTCCGCGGCCTGGTGCTGTCCGACACCCAGGACCTCGGCTTCTGGGAGACCGCCGGTTACCACGAGTACGGAGACCCATGGAAAGAACAGCGCTACGCAGGCGACTGACCTGGCAGGTCGCCACCGTCACCGACATACGGCGGGAGACGGCTACCGCCCGCACACTCGTGCTCGACGTACCGGACTGGCCGGGGCACCTCGCCGGACAGCACTTGGACGTCCGGCTGACCGCGCCCGACGGGTATCGCGCCTCCCGGTCGTACTCGGTCGCCTCGGCGTGGACCGGTGACACGATCGAGCTCACCGTTGAGCAGGTGCCCGAGGGCGAAGTCTCGCCGTACCTGGTCGACGTGCTGAAGGTGGGCGATCCGCTGGAGCTCCGCGGTCCGGTCGGCGGGTGGTTCGTCTGGAAGCCGGAGCAGGAAGGGCCGGTCCAGCTCATCGGCGGCGGATCGGGGATCGTGCCGCTACGCGCGATGCTGCGTGCCCACGCGGCCGCGGACAGTACGACGCCGGTGCGCCTGCTCTACTCGGTACGACGGCCGGCTTCGGTGATCTACGTTGACGACCTGAAGGAATTGGCCGCGTCGGACGACGTCGACGTACGACTCGTCTACACGCGGGAGGCGCCGGCCGGAGAACCGCGAGTGGGGCGTATCGACGCCGACCTGATCGAGCAACTCGCGTTCACGCCGGCGGACGGGCCGACGACGTACGTGTGTGGGCCGACGCCGTTCGTGGAGGCGGCGGCGGACCTGCTGGTCGCCGCCGGTCACGACCCGGCCCGCGTCAGAACCGAGCGTTTCGGACCGACTGGAGGCCCGCGATGACCACAGATGCCAGTTATTTGGACGGCAATGCCGCCGCCGGAGCGCTGAGCGAAGTTTTCGCGATGGATGTGACCGCCGCGATCACCCAGTGCAACGGGTGCGGACAGACCGGCGTGTTCGCGGAGTCGCATGTCTATGTGAACGCGCCCGGCCTGGTCGCTCGCTGTACCGGCTGCGACGGCGTGCTACTGCGCGTCGTGACCACCCCGTCCGATGTCTATGTGGATCTCCGCGGCCTGACATACCTCAGGCTGCCCAATCCATAGCCTCAGGCGTAGTCTGAAGACGAGATTCGTCACAAGCGGCCCGAGACCCCGGCCCTCTACCCTGCCTGGGAGGACCGGTGGCCAATGCAGATCACGGGGCCGACTATCTCGATCGCCTCGCGCGTTCCGAACCTTTGGATGTCTGGCAACATGAGGACCTGGCGGCCGCGCTGACGGTGGTCGACGACCTCCATGCCCAGCGGCCGCACACGGCAGGCACAGCCAGAGTCATCGACCTGAGGCTGGCGATCTACCGGAGCAGGTTGCGCTACGAGCTGTCCCAGCGATTCGAGCTGGAGCAGCCCGAGCCGTAGACCCCGCGCTACACGCCGAGGCTGCGGCCCACGATCTCCTTCATGATCTCGGTGGTGCCGCCGTAGATCGTCTGGATCCGCGTGTCCAGGTAGGCCTTGGCGATCGGGTACTCGGTCATGAAGCCGTAGCCGCCGTGCAGTTGCAGACAGCGGTCGACGACCTTCTTCTGCAGCTCGGTGGTCCACCACTTGGCCATCGCGGCCTCGGCCACGGTCAGCGTGCCGGCGTTCAGCTCCTGGACGCAGCGATCCACGAACACACGGGCGATCTGCGTCTCCGTGGCGATCTCGGCGAGCACGAAGCGGCTGTTCTGGAACGAGCCGATCGGCCGGCCGAACGCCGTGCGCTCCTTCACGTAGCGCAGCGTGTCGTCGAGCAGATTCTCGCAGGCGGCCGCCGCTACGACCGCGATGGTCAGCCGTTCCTGCGGCAGCTTCTCCATCAGGTAGACGAAGCCCTTGCCCTCCTCGCCGAGCAGGTTCTCCGCCGGGACCCGGACCTGGTCGAAGAACAGCTCCGCGGTGTCCTGCGCCTTCAGCCCGATCTTGTCCAGATTGCGGCCGCGCTCGAACCCGGGCATGCCGCGCTCGACCACCAGCAGCGAGACACCCTGCGCCCCTGCTGCCGGGTCGGTCTTGGCCACCACGATGACGAGGTCGGCGAGGATGCCGTTCGAGATGAACGTCTTCTGGCCGTTCAGCACGTAGTGATCGCCGTCGCGGCGCGCCGTGGTCTGAATACCCTGCAGGTCGCTGCCGGCGCCCGGCTCGGTCATCGCGATCGCGGTGATCGTCTCGCCGGAACAGAACTTCGGCAGCCACCGCGCCTTCTGCTCCTCGGTGGCATAGTCCAGCAGGTACGCCGAATTGATGTCGGTGTGAATGGTGAAGCCGACGCCACTCGCACGAGCCCGGGTCAGTTCCTCGATCAGCACGGTGTTGAACCGGTAGTCGCGCACACCTCCACCGCCGTACTCCTCCGGCATCATGAAGCCGAGCAGGCCCGCCTGGCCGGCCGCGGTCCACAGCTCGCGCGGGACGATGCCGGCCTCCTCCCAGCCGTCGTGCTGCGGCACGATCTCCTTGTCGCAGAACGCTCGCACGGTCTCCCGGAAGGCATCATGATCGGCGTCGAAGAGCTGACGTTCCATCGGGCGGTTCCTCTCAGTCCTGAACGGCGGCGCCGGTCTCCAGCAGCTCGTCGATGTCGGTGATGCCCCACTCGGCGAGTGCGTCGCGGGTGTGCTGTCCGGGCCGCGCGGGCGGTCGGCCGAGGCTGGTCGGCGTACCGGAGAAGCGTGGTGCCGGGGCGGCCTGGCGGATTCCGTCGTGGTCCATGAAGGTGCCTCGGGCAACAAGATGCGGGTGGTCGGCGGCGAGTGGCAACACCGGCGCCACGCAGGCGTCGGTGCCGTCGAAGACCTCCGTCCACTCGTCCTGGGTGCGTTGCAGGAAGGTCTCGGTCAGCACCTTGCGCAGCTCAGGCCAGTTGGCCGGGTCGTTGCGATCAGGAGCGCTGATCCCGAGCGTCGCGATCAGTTCGTCGTAGAACTGCGGCTCGATCGCGCCGACGGCGACGTGCTTGCCGTCCGCCGTCTCGTACACGTCGTAGAACGGGGCGCCGGTGTCGAGCAGGTTCGTCCCGCGGTCCTGCCGCCAGTTCCCGGCGGCCAGCGCACCGAGCAGCATCGTGGTCAGATGCGCGGAGCCGTCGACGATCGCAGCGTCGACCACCTGGCCCCGGCCGGTGCGCTGAGCTTCGTGCAACGCGGCGAGTACGCCGACCACCAGGTAGAGCGAGCCGCCGGCGAAGTCACCGAGCAGGTTGGCCGGCACCTGCGGCGGTCCACCCGCCCGACCGATCAGATGCAGGGCGCCCGACACCGCGAGGTAGTCGATGTCGTGCCCGGCGGTCTGCGCGAGCGGACCGTCCTGGCCCCAGCCGGTCATCCGCCCGTAGACCAGCCTGGGATTGATCGCGTGGCAGTCCTCCGGACCGACGCCGAGGCGCTCGGCGACGCCCGGCCGGAAGCCCTCGACCAGTACGTCGGCCTGCGCGGCCAAGCGTCGTACGACGTCGATCGCGGTCGGGTTCTTCAGGTCCAGGGCCACGCTGCGGCGACCGCGGTTCACCAGCTCGTACTCCGGCGGGCCGAACGCCAGTCCACCGCCAGGCCGGTCGATGCGGAGGACATCGGCGCCCAGCTCGGCCAGCATCATGCACGCGAACGGCGCCGGTCCGATCCCGGCCAGCTCGACCACCTTGACGCCCTGCAGTGGACCCATGAGCGCTATTGTGACAGTTCTACTGTCACAGTCGTCAAGTCACTTTGCGAACCATCGCCAGCGCCGCGGCCGGGACCAGCACGCTCAGGGCCAGCACCACGCCGAGCGCGATCGACCACCCTGGCGACTCGCCCTCGAGGTGACCGAGGTGGAAGACCAGGTGTGGCACCGCGCCGACGAGATACGCCACCAGCGCGACCACGCTGAGCACGCGGTCGAAGCGCACCGCGGCCGCGATGAAGATCACCGCCAGACCGAGCGTCGCGCCGCCGAAGTCGCGGAACAGGTGCTCGCTGTACGGCGGCGTCCAGTCCACCGTCGGCACGTCGTCGTAGAACGAGAACGGGAAGAACAGCAACCACAGACCGAGGACGAGTTGGTACGCGCCGAACACCACCAGCACCGACCGCACATAGCCCCTCATGCGAGGTACTCCGCGAACGTGACCCGACCGTACGGCGTCCCGTCGACCAGCGGCCCCGCGGTGGCGTAGGCGCGAAAGATCTTTCCCGGGATCCGCAGTGGAACGGTCGGCCGGTGAGAACTCCTGGCTCGCTTCCACAGCCGGGCCAGGTCGGGGACCCGGCGGCGTTCAGGACCGCCGATGTCGGCGACGCGCCCGTTGGCGGGTGCTGCCGCGACCAGCTCGACCAGCCGACCGGCAACGTCCTCGACGGCGATCGGCTGGAGGGTGACAGCGGGTGCGAACAGCACGGGGAGGAACCGCTGCGCACGGAAGATCTGGTCGATCAGGTCGTGGAACTGGGTCGCCCGCAAGATCGTGAACGGTACGCCGGACTCCTCGACGAGCCGCTCGACGGCGAGCTTGGTCCGGTAGTACGGCATCGGGATCCGGTCGACGGCGACGATCGACATCTGTACGACGTGCGCCGTACCGGCGGCTCGGGCGGCATCAAGCAGGTTGCGTGCCTGCCGCTCGTCCCGGCGGCCGAGGCTGGTGGCCAGGCTCACGATCACGTCGATGCCCTGAACCGCGGCAGCGAGACCTGCGCAGGTCGTCAGGTCTCCGACGAAGCGATCAGGCCCGGGCTTCCGGCTGAAAATCCGGACCTGGTGTCCGGCCGCACGAAGCCGCCCGACCGTGGGCCGGCCGAGTGTCCCGGTGCCGCCAGTGACCAAGATGGAACTCATCTGGTGTCCTTTCTGTCACCAGCTCAGATCCGGTAGGCCGTCGATTCGTGACAACTGGCGGGCCGCGAAGGTGAGTTTGTCCGGGTTCATCACCAGGCGCAGGTCGGTGATGCCCTCGGCACCGAACTCGATGAAGCACACCGCGTGCACGCCGTTGGGGCCCAAGGCAACCAGTGCGGGACGGCCGTTCGCCTCGGCGAAGCCCGCCTCGATGCCGCCGCCGAAGCGCTCGATCACACCGACCAGGTAGCGCGCGACCCGCTCCTTGCCGACAAGCGCGTTCCGGGCCGCGATCACCTTGCCGCCGCCATCCGCCCGCGACACGACGTCGCCGGCGAGCAGCTTCTCCAGTTCCTCGATCTCACCCAGCCGGGCCGCGGCAAGGAACCGCTCCACCAGCTCGCGCCAGCCGGCCCGGTCGACAGGCTGGTCCCGCCGTGGCTCGGCGGCGATCCGCTTCGCCGCGCGGGACGCGAGCTGCCGGGCGTTGACCTCGGTGGTGCCGATCAGCTCGGCCACCTCGCGATGGCTGTAACCGAACGCCTCCTTCAGGACATACGCCGCCCGCTCCGCCGGCGTCAGCCGCTCGAGCACCAGCAGCAGCGCGAACGACACCGACTCCCGCTCGGCCACGACGTCCAGCGGGCCGAGCTCGTCGAACTCCGCCCGCCCACTCAGCACCGGCTCCGGCAGCCACTCCCCCACGTACGTCTCCCGGCGTGCTCGCGCGGAGGTCAGCTGCTTGATCGACAGGTTGGTGACCACCCGCGCGAGGTAGGTGTCCGGGTCGCGCACGGAATCCTGATCGGTGGCCCGCCAGCGCAGCCAGGCGTCCTGCAGGATCTCCTCGGCATCGGTCGCCGTACCCGTCATCCGGTAGGCGATCCCGAACATCCGTCCGCGCAGGCGTTCGAACTCATCCACCCGGTCAGTCTGTCAGGAAGGCCTCCGCCGCTCGCTGGATCTTCGCGTAGTACTCCGACCAGCCGGCCTCGTCCATGTGGTCCGCGTCGGACCCGCCCTGGCCATCGATCAGTTCACGCACGATGTCCGCATGACCGGCGTGGTGAGCCGTCTCGTCGACGACCCGGATCAGCAACGCGCCGAACGTCGTACTGCGACCGCCCTCGGGCCAGTGCGGGACCTCGGCCGGTGTGTCCAGATCGAGCTCGTCGATGGACTGGTCGCTGTGGGTGCACGCGTCGTGGTAGAGACCGGTGAGGTACTCCGTGCTCTCGGATGGCAGCGCCCACATGTCGCCACCGTCCCAGACAGTGCCGTCCTCCTCCCACGGCAGCGGCTTCACCGGTGGTCGCCCGACGCTCGTGCCGAGGTAGACGTACTCGATCCCGATCAGGTGCTTGACCAGTCCGAGCAAGTTCGTCCCGGATGGGACCAGCGGGCGGCGGCGATCGTAGTCACTCAGGCCGTCGAGCTTAGCCAGCATCACCGCACGGGTGCCTTGGAGGTACTTCTGCAGTTCGGCCTTCATCGACGGGACGCTAGTGCAGGCGTCAGACAGTTTCCGGCGCGCCCGGTGGAATGAACGGCACCGAGCCGGGACCGTCAGCGATGAGCCTCAGCAGGGCGTCGGTGTCGACGTACTCGTCGATGGCGTCCGCGAGCCGATCGAGCCGCGCCTCACGGAGACCGGCGAACGAGACCGTGCCGTCCGGTGCCGGCTTGCCGGTCAGCCGAGCCACCTCGGTCAGGAACGTGTGCCGGGCGGCGTCGTCGTCGAGCAGCCCGTGCCAGATCGTCCCCCAGGTGTTCCCCACCCGGCAGCCACCCGGGAACGATGACGCCTCGCCCGTCACGGTCACCACGCCATGATGGATCTCGTACGCCGTCGGTGCCGGGCGAGCCAGCACCTTCGCCCGCGAGAACTCCGTTGCTACCGGCAACAAGCCCAGGCCGGCGTGCACGCCGCCACCCTCGACGCCGTGCGGATCGGTGATCTCGCCGCCCAACGCCTGGTAGCCGCCACAGATCCCGAGCACAGGCCGTCCGGCCGCAACGCGTGCGCTGACCGCATCGGCGAGACCGAGCGACCGCAGCCAGGCCAGGTCCGACACCGTTGCCCGGGACCCCGGCAACACGACGAGGTCCGCATCCCGTACCTCGGCCGGGCTGGTGGTGAAGAACACGCTGTTCGTCGGCTCGACCGCCAACGCGTCGAGGTCGGTGAAGTTGCTGATCCGCGGGAACCGGATCACCGCCACCGTGAGCAGATCGGCCGAGGAGGTACGACGTACCGGGATGTCCAGCGCGTCCTCGGAGTCCAGCCACAGTTCGGGCAGCCACGGCAGGACGCCGTACGTCGGGCGGCCGGTCACGGACGTGAGCATGTCGATGCCCGGCTGGAGCAACGTCGCGTCGCCGCGGAACTTGTTCACCAGGAATCCGCTGACCAGCGCCTGGTCGGCCGCGTCCAGCAGCGCCACCGTGCCGAACATCGAGGCGAACACTCCCCCGCGATCGATGTCGCCGACAACAACCACGGGAGCCTTGCTGTGCTGCGCCAGCCCCATGTTCACGTAGTCCGACCGGCGCAGATTGATCTCCGTCGGACTGCCTGCGCCCTCACTGATCACCACGTCGTACCGCGAGGACAGATCGTCGTACGCCGCGAACGCGGCCTTGGCCAGCTCGGCCCGCTCGGTGAGGAAGCCGCGGGACGACAACTCGCCCCACGGCTGCCCCATCAGTACGACGTGACTGCGCTGGTCACTGCCCGGCTTGAGCAGCACCGGGTTCATCGCCGCCTCAGGCTCCGCGCCGGCCGCGACGGCCTGGATCCACTGGGCCCGCCCGATCTCGGTGCCGTCCGCGCAGACCATCGAGTTGTTCGACATGTTCTGTGCCTTGTACGGCGCCACCCGGACACCCTGCCGCGCCAGCCAACGGCACAACCCGGTCACCACGGTCGTCTTGCCAGCATCGGACGTAGTACCAGCAACCAGGAGTGAGCCCACGGAGTGATCTTAGGTTTCGTCGGACGGTCTGCCCTGCTCGGCCTCGGGTTTGACCGGAGTGATCCGGCGGCCCTGGGCGTCGGTGCTGGGCAGCCGTGGCCGCGGGCCCTGGAACCGGGTCCCCGCGCCACCCTCGCGGGCCGACAGCGGCTTCGCGATGTTCTCCAACGACTTGCCTTCCGCGTCGACCCCGAAGAACCACGCGATCAGACCACCGATCAGCATCACGGCCGCGCCGACGATGTACCCGACGGTCAGCGGACCGCGCGCCGGGTTGTCGCCCTCACCGATCAGCGAGGCGAACAGGAACGGCGCGATCACACCACCGGTCAGCTGCGAGATCGCGAAGAAGAACGAGATCGCCTGACCGCGCAGCTCGATCGGGAAGATCTCACTCACCGTCAGGTACGCCGACGACGCGCCGGCCGAGGCGAAGAAGAACACCACGCACCACAGCAGGGTCAGCGTGACCGCACTCAGCGCGCCGGCGTTGAACAGCAGCGCGGTGATGAACAGCACCACGGCCGACACGGAGTACGTGCCGAGGATCATCTTGCGCCGGCCGATGGTGTCGAAGAAGTGGCCGAGCAGCAGCGGACCGGCCAGGTTGCCGATCGCGAACGGGAAGAAGTAGAGCGCGATGCTGGAGTCGTTCAGGCCGAAGTACGCCTTCAGCACCAGCGCGTAGGTGAAGAAGATCGCGTTGTAGAGGAACGCCTGGGTGACCATCATCGAGAAGCCGAGGAAGGATCGGCTGCGGTAGTCGCGCAGCATCACGCGGGCGATCTCGCGGTACGTCACCGGCGGGTAGTCGATCACGTTGATCGCCTCGTCGTCGGACACCTCGCGCAGCTCGCCGCCCTGCCGCCGGACCGTGTCCTCGATCTCGTCGACGGTCCGCTCGGCCTCCTCGACCCGGCCGTGCGTCATCAGCCACCGTGGGCTCTCCGGGATGTGCCGGCGCAGGTAGATGATCATCAGACCCATCACCGGACCGATCAGGAAGCACAGCCGCCAGCCCCACTCGATCGGGATGATGTCCTCGTTCAGGAACACCAGACCGACCGCGGATCCGATCAGCGCGCCGGCCCAGTAGGTGCCGTTGATGCCGATGTCGACGCGCCCGCGGAACTTCGACGGGATCAGCTCGTCGATCGCGGAGTTGATCGCGGCGTACTCACCGCCGATGCCCATACCGGCGATGAACCGGAAGAACAGCAGCGAGTAGATGTCCCAGGACAGGCCGGCCAGACCGGAGGCGACCAGGTAGACCATCAGCGTGATGATGAACAGGCTGCGCCGGCCCCACTTGTCGGTGAGCCGGCCGAAGACGAGCGCCCCGACCACCTCACCGGCCAGATAGATCGAGGCCATCAGGCCGACCTCGGACGTGGTCAGGTGGAGCGTCTCCGGCTCCTTCAGCACGTTCCCGACCAGCGAGACCAACTGGATCTCGAGGCCGTCCAGGATCCACGAGACACCGAGTCCGACGACGATCATCCAGTGGAACCTCGTCCACGGCAGCCGGTCCATCCGGGCCGGCACGAGACTGGGTATCGCTCTGCCTTCTTCCAGTGCGTGCTCGCTGCTCATCCCTGCTCCTCCCGAGCCCGTGGTGTCACGGTGTGTCCGGCCGGACACATCTCCCGAGCCCGTACCCCAGGAGTCACGAAGTCCAAACCCACGGTCACGCGGCACCCCCGCCGAGTGCGCTGGTTACAGTGGCGGACATGGAGAACGAGATCAGCGTCGTCGACGCCAAAGAGCGCAGCCGGTACGAGGCACTCGACACCGACGGCAAACTGATGGCATTCGTCGACTACAAGCTGCACCCGGGCGTGATCAGCTTCCTGCACGCCGAGACGCTGCCCGAGTTCCGCGGCCGCGGCGTGGCCGGCCGGATCGCGTCGAAGTCCCTCGACGACGCCCGCGCCCTCGGCATGCGGGTCAAGCCGGCCTGTCCGTTCTACAAGGACTACCTCGAGCAGCACACCGAGTACGCCGATCTGGTCCGCCGGCCTGGCGAGGAGGCAACGCAGTGACCGCACCAGTACTGGGCAAGGTCGAGTGGCGACCGGCCGCGGAGGTGCCCGAACTCCTGGCGGCGCCGGTGCGCGACGCGCTCGGCGACGTCGCTGCCTACGCTGCCCCGATCGACCCGGGCCTGGCCGACACTGCCGCCTTCTGCGCGGAGTACGACGTACCGATGGACGCGTCGGCGAACTGCGTGATCGTGCACGGCAAGCGCGCCGGGGAGTCGACGTACGCCGCGGTGATGGTGCTGGCCACCGATCGAGCCGATGTGAACGGCGTGATCCGCAAGCATCTCGGCGTACGGAAGATCTCCTTCGCCGCCCAGGACGACGCGGTCAGCGCGACCGGCATGGAGTACGGCGGGATCACCCCGATCGGACTGCCGGCCGAGTGGCCGGTGCTGGTCGACGAAGAGGTCACCCGGGCCGGGCTGGTCGTGATCGGCAGCGGGGTCCGCGGGTCCAAGATCCTGCTGGACGGAGCCGACCTGGCCAAGTTGCCGGCAGCAACAGTGTTGGCGCTGGCACAGAGCTAGCTGTACCGACCCGGGGCGGTTGGGGGTGCGATGGAACAGTACGACTGGCCGGGCGAGTACGCCGAGTTGACCGCCGCCGACCAGCGCAGCCCGCTCCCACCGGCCGACCTCGACCGGCTGGGCGTCGCCGCCTTCGTCCTCGGCCACGACGACGAGGTCGCCACCTATCGTGAGCGCGCGTTCGACGAGCATCTCGCCCGCGGTGACGTCGACCCGGCGGTCCGCAGCGCGTTCTGGCTCGGCTTCCACCTGCAGAACCGGGGCGAGTTCGCCCGCGCGGCCGGTTGGCGTGCCCGGGTCGAGCGGATGATTCCGGCCGAGAACATCGAGCTGACCGGGCTCTTCCTGCAGGCGGACGCGGCCGCGCGGATGATGACCGGCGACCCCGTCACGGCACTCCCCCGGTTCGAACAGGCTCGCGAGCTCGCGAGCGAACCGTCCGCGATCGCGTTGGCATCGCTCGGCCGCGGCCGATGTCTGGAGATGCTCGGTCGGCGGATCGAGGCCCTCACGGCACTGGACGAGGCGATGGTGCACGTCACCGCCGGCCAGGTCGGCCCTGAGGTCGCCGGGATCGCCTACTGCGCCGTGATCGACCTGTGCATGCGGCTGTACGACGTACGCCGGGCGCAGGAGTGGACACACGCGCTCACCGGTTGGTGCGACCAGCAGTCCGGCCTGGTGCCGTACCGCGGGGTGTGTCTGGTGCACCGGGCGCAGATCCTGCAACTGCGCGGGGCCTGGTCCGAGGCGGCGGGCGCCGCAGAGGATGCTTGCCGTCGGCTGGCCCCCGGCGCGGTCGGCTCTGCGTGGTACCAGCTGGCCGAGCTCGAACGCCAGCGCGGAAGGTATGCGGAGGCCGAGCAGGCGTATCAGCGAGCCGGCAGCGAGGGTGCAGAGGTACAGCCAGGTCTGGCCAGGCTGCGGGCCGCGCAGGGAAACCACGCGTCGGCGATCGCCGGACTCGAACGAGCACTGGCTGAGGACCCGCTGGCTCCGACCCGTCCGGCGCTCCTCGCGGCGAGGGTCGACCTGGCCGTCGACTGTGGTGATCTCGAGGCGGCGCGGAAGGCCGCTGCCGAGCTGAACGAGTTCTCCCGCGCCGACTCGCCGTACCTGCAGGCATTGGCGGCGTACTGCGAAGGGGCGGTGCGGGTTGCGGGTGAGGACGCGCGAGGGGCGATGCCGTTGTTGCGGCGGGCATGGATGTTGTGGCAGGAGCTGGAGATGCCGTACGAGGCGGCGCGGACCCGGGTGCTGGTAGGGCGGGCGTGTGGAGCGCTCGGCGATGGTGATGCGGAGCAGATGGAGCTCGACAGCGCCCGGGCAGCGTTCGAGCAGCTCGGGGCGCTGGCTGACCTGGCGGCGCTCGAGCACACCGATCAGACCGGCGGGTTGAGCCCACGGGAGCTGGAGGTACTGCGCCTGCTGGCCACGGGCATCACCAACCGGGCGGTGGGTGAGCAGCTGTTCCTCAGCGAGCGGACCGTCGCCCGGCACGTGAGCAACATCTTCGGCAAGCTCGGCGTCTCCAGCCGGGCCGCGGCCACGGCGTACGCCTATGAGAAGGGCCTGGTCTGATTGGGTAGAAATGACCAGTCCGCCGCGCCGTGCTTGGCGTGGTCGGTCGATGTGGCGGCACGGTCCGCAGTCCTACGTTGAGCCGAACGAACGGCACAAGGGGGCTGGGATGAACAGGTTCGGGACTGTGGTGATCGGCGGCGGACAAGCCGGTCTGGTGATGGGCTACCACCTGCGGCGGCTTGGTGAGGACTTCGTGATCCTCGAAGGGCATCCGCGGATCGGTGACTCCTGGCGGCGACGGTACGACTCGCTGCGGCTGTTCAGTCCGCCGCGGTACGCGAGTCTGCCGGGTCTGCCGATCCCGGTGAACGACTGCCCGACGCGGGACGAGATGGGCGACTACCTGGAGCGGTACGCCGCCCACTTCGAGCTGCCCGTCCGGACCGGCGTACGAGTGACGCGGGTGTCGCGCGACGCCGAGGGCTTCCGGGTGGAGACCGACGAGGGTGAGTACCTGGCCGACCGGGTGATCGTGGCCGGCGGATCGCACACGGTGCCGCAGCGGCCGTCGTTCGCGAGTGAACTCGACCCGGCGATCCGGCAGCTGCACTCGCTCGAGTACCGCAACGCGGAACAGCTTGCCGACGGCACCGTCCTGGTGGTCGGCGCCGCGAACTCCGGCACCGACATCGCGTTGGAGGCCGCCAAGACCCACCGCACGCTGCTCGCCGGGCGGCATCCGGGGCAGGTCCCGGTCGACATCGACTCGGGGCGCGGCCGGATGATCCTGCCGATCGTGATGTTCGTGTTCCGGCACGTCCTCACCCGTCGTACGCCGATGGGCCGCAAGGCGCTGGCCGAGCAGGAAGGCCACGGGGTCATGCTGGTCCGCAACAAGCTCGCGGATCTCGACGCGGCCGGAGTGGTCGCGACGAGCCGGATCGAGAGCGTGCGCGACGGGCAGCCGGTGACCGCCGAGGGCGACGTACTGTCCGATATCGGGACCGTGGTGTGGTGCACCGGGTCGGGTCCGGACCATGGCTTCCTCGACCTGCCGGTCTTCGACAACGGCAGGGTGCGGCACGAGCGCGGCGTCGCGACCGGTGAACCCGGCCTGATGTTCCTCGGGCTCGAGTTCCAGTTCGCTGTCGCGTCAGGAACTATCCAGGGGCTGGACCGGGATGCCCGTTATCTGCTACGGCAGATGCGCCAAAACACCCTTCGGGGTGCCAGTCGGCCCGTTACCGTGGACAGGCGGTAGCATCGCGGGCTGAAATGGGTGAGTGGACGGGTGCCGGGTTCCCCTCGCAACCCCGGAGCGAGGGCTTGGGTGAGTCAGTGACAGTGGCTGGTGGCGAGGGCGGTCCGACCGCCCTCCGGATCATGCTGGGCGGACAACTGCGGCGGATGCGGGAGTCGGCCGGGATCAGTCGCGCCGATGCGGGCTGGCAGATCCGTGCCTCGGAGTCCAAGGTCAGCCGGATGGAACTCGGGCGCGTCGGGTTCAAGGAGCGCGACGTCAACGACCTGCTCGGGCTCTACGGGATGGACGACGAGGAGGAACGCAACCGGCTGATGGAGCTGGCCCGGGCCGCGAACAACCCCGGCTGGTGGTCCCGGTACGGCGACGTGATGCCGAGCTGGTTCAACAACTACGTCGGGCTCGAGGTCGCGGCGACGCTGATCCGGACCTACGAGGTGATGTTCGTCCCAGGGTTGCTGCAGACCGAGGAGTACGCCCGGGCCGTCGTCCAGCTGGGCAAGTCGTTCCTGCCCGGCGAGGAGGTCGAGCAGCGGGTCTCGCTGCGCGTGACCCGGCAGCAGATCCTGACCCGGCTGAATCCGGCCCGGCTGTGGGTGGTCATCGACGAGTCGGTGCTGCACCGGCCGGTCGGCGGCGAGGCGATCCTGCGGGCCCAGATCGAGCATCTGATCATGTGGGCGCAGCAGCCCAACATCACCTTGCAGATCATGCCGTTCAGCAGCGTCGGCTATCCCGGCACCGGCGGCGCGTTCAGCCTGCTGCGGTTCCCCGACGGGGACCTGCCGGACATCGTCTACATCGAGCACGCGGCCAGCGCGCTCTACCTGGACAAGCTCGAAGAGGTCGACGAGTACGTCGCGATCATGGAGGCACTCACGATCGCGGCGGCGCCGGTCTCGGCGACCGAGGGCCTCCTGAAGGAAGCCCTCGCCCGCCTCTGACGCCCCCACCCCGTCCCACCCTCACGTCTCAGGCCGACTTTGGGCACGGTTCAGATTTGGTTGGTGGGTGCACAAAGTGCTCGGGGTTGTGGGGGTGTGGGTCAGTCGACCTTGAGGTCGACCTTGATGTTGCCGCGGGTGGCGTTGGAGTACGGGCACACCTCGTGCGCCTTGGCGACCAGCTCCTCGGCGGCGGCACGGTCGACGCCGGGCAGACTCACCTCGAGCTCCACCTCCAGTCCGTAGCCGGCGCCGCCGTTGATCGGGCCGATGCCGACCGCCGCGGTCACGGTCGAGCCGTCGGCGTCTTGGCGAGCCTTGCGCGCGACCAGCTTCAGCGCGCTGTGGAAGCAGGCCGCGTAGCCGGCCGCGAACAGCTGCTCCGGGTTGGTTCCGTTGCCATTGCCACCCATCTCGACGGGCGGAGCGACGACGACGTCGAGCTTGCCGTCGTTGGTGGCCACCTTGCCGTCGCGGCCGCCCTGGGCGGTCGCGCGCGCGGTGTACAGAACCTTCTCGACTGCGATGGTCATATCTGTCGTTCTCCTGGTTCGTTCAGCGAGTGGGGTCGAGCACGAGCTTGCCGACGGTCCGGCGGGCTCGCATGTCTTCATGGGCGGTTGCGACGTCGGACAACGCGTAGTCGCCGCCGATGATCGAGGTGAGCTTGCCGCTGGCGGTCAGGTCGAACAGCTCGGCCAATGGACCGCCGACAGCGGCGGGATCACGCAGGCAGTCGACCAGCCAGAAACCGGCGATGGTCTTCGAGCCCTTCATCAGCCGGCCCGGGTCGATCGCCGCGGCGGCCTGCCGGGACGCGGCACCGAACGTCACCAGCCGGCCGAACGGCGCCAGCGCCGCGAACGACTCGTCGAAAGTCGGTCCGCCGACCATCTCCAGCACGATGTCGACCGGCTTGCCGCCGTTCGCCTCGATGATCCGGTCCTTCAGGCCTTCCGGCGTACCGTCGATGGCGACGTCCGCACCGAGCTCAAGAGTCTGGTTGCGCTTCTCCTCCGAGGACGCGGTCGCGATCACGCGGCCGGCGCCCCACAGCTTCGCGAGCTGCACGGCCAGCGAGCCGACACCGCCGGCCCCGGCGTGCACCAGCACGGACTCGCCGGGCGCCAGGTGGGTCATGGTCTTCAGCAGATGCCAGGCTGTGGTCCCCTGGACCACGAGTGCGAGCGCCGCTCCGTCACTGACGCCTTCGGGTGCGTCGAACGCCACCGCGGCCTGGGCGACCGCCTTCTCGGCGTATCCGCCGGAGCCGACCAGCGCGACCACCCGGCGACCGTCGGGCGTGTGTCCGACCACCTCACCACCGGGGGTCAGCGGCAGCTGCGCCTTGGACAGGTAGCTGTTCTCGACCTGATGCGTGTCCGCGTAGTTGATCCCCGCACGGTCCACCGTGATCAGGAGCTGCCCGTCGCCGGCCACCGGCTCCGCGACGTCGCTGACCCTCAGCACCTCAGGTCCGCCGAACTCGGCGATCTGTACCGCTCGCACGTTCTCCCTGCCTTCCGTCGTCCGTTCGATACGCTGTACTATACACTGTACGTTAACTGCTTCCAAGGAGGGATCGAGATGGGCCGGACACCGCGCAACACCCTCAGCTCCGAGCTGATCGTCCGGACCGCACTCGAGCTGATGGAGTCCAAGGGCACCGACGCGTTCAGCCTGCGCGGCGTGGCCGCCGAGCTCGGGGTCGGCCCGATGGCGCTCTACACCTACTTCCGGAACAAGGACGACCTGTACGACGCTGTCCGCGACCACCTGATGGGCCTGCTGCCCGCCGTACCGCGGGACGTGTCGTGGCCGGATCAGGTCCGGGCGGTGTGCCGGGGACTGCGGCTGCTGATGCTCCAGCATCCTTGCCTGGCGCAACTACTCGCGAGCCGGCCGTTGGCCGGGCACGAGACGGCCCGGGTGGCCGAGGGTCTGCTCGGAGTACTGCGTGCCGCCGGGTTCGATCCGGAGACGGCCGCGCGGACGCACACCACCCTGTTCACCTATGTGCTCGGGGCAACGTCGTGGGAGATCCAGATGGCCGCCGAGCGCCGTGATCCGGAGGCGTGGCGGCGGCTGCGGACGACGATGGAGTCACTGTCGGCGCAGGACTTCCCGACGGTCGTCGAGCTGGCGCCGGAGCTGGCCCGGACCACGGGCGGCGACGACCAGTTCGACTACGGCCTGGACCTCCTCCTCCAAGGCCTCCAATCCCCCACCCACCCCTAGCTCCCCCGCCCTACCCCTAGCTCCCCCGCCCCACCCTGATCCCCGTCTGGTGGGCTGACCCACCGGCCTGTGGGTTCGCACACCGCACGCGCCTGGCCAACCCACCATCCGATGGGCTAACCCACCAGCCAGGGCATCAGTACCCCGTACTTCCCCTGCACCGACCCCATCTCATGGGGACCCACCGGCCCGTGGGTTCGCAGACTGCACGCGCCTGGCCAACCCACTGCCTGGTGGGTGAGCCCACCAGACAGCGCATCAGTACCCCGTACTTCCCCTGCACCGACCCCATCTCATGGGCTGACCCACCGGCCCGTGGGTTCGCACACCGCACACGCCTGGCCCACCCACCATCCGATGGGCTAACCCACTAGCCAGCGCATCACTACCCCGTACTTCCCCTGCACCGACCCCATCTCATGGGCTCACCCACCGGCCCGTGGGTTCGCGCACCGCACGCGCCTGGCCAACCCACCATCCGATGGGCTAACCCACCAGCCAGCGCATCAGTACCCCGCACTGCCCCTGCACCGACCCCATCTCATGGGCCGACCCACCGGCCCGTGGGTTCGCGCACCGCACGCGCCCGGCCAACCCACCATCCGATGGGCTAACCCACCAGCCAGCGCACCCCATCTCATGGGCTGACCCACCGGCCCGTGGGTTCGCACACCGCACGCGCCTGGCCAACCCACTGCCTGGTGGGTGAGCCCACCAGACAGGGGTGGCGGGTCAGAAGACCATTGTGATGATGGCGAGGATGCCGATGCAGACGATCAGCACGCGTAGCGCGATCGGGGGGAGCTTGCGGCCGTAGCGGGCGCCGAGGAAGCCGCCGATCGTCGAGCCGACCGCGATCAGACCGGCGGCCAGCCAGTCGACGTCGGCGACGATGATGAACAGAACCGCGGCGACCGTGTTGACGACGGTGGCGAGGACGTTCTTGAGGCCGTTCATCCGCTGCAGGTTCGAGTCCAGGCCGAGGCCGAGGATCGCCATCAGGAGCACGCCTTGCGCGGCACCGAAGTACCCGCCGTAGATGCCGGTGGCAAAGACCGCGGGGATCACCCACCAGGCACCGCGATGGGCGTGCGACGGCACGCTGATCCACTTCGACAACCAGGGCTGGAAGGCGACCAGCAGACAACCGAGCAGGATCAGCACCGGTACGACGGCATGGAACGCGGAGTCGGGCAGGGTGAGTAGCAGCACTGCCCCGACGACGCCGCCGAGCAGCGAGGCCGGGATCAGCCGGATCATCCGGCCGCGCTGGCCTTCCAGTTCACGCCGGTAGCCGATCGCACCGGCCGCCGTACCGGGAGAAAGACCGACGGTGTTGCTGACGTTCGCCAGCACCGGCGGGATTCCCACGGCCAGCAGGGCGGGAAACGTCAGCAGCGTGCCCGACCCCACCACAGCGTTGATCGTGCCCGCGCCCATCCCCGCCACCAAGACGAACAGCGCCTCGAACCATGTCATCGCTGCCAGACTTTACGCACGTGATCGGCGGTCGTGCTCATCGGTCCGTCCGTTGAGCAGTCAGGCTTCGATCGCTCCAGCGCCGACGTGAGGACAGGGCCTCCCCGGACGTACCGGGAAGGCCCTGTCGACGGTTGCTGCTCAGCGATCCTGCGGCGGCTCGGCAGCCGGCGGAGCCGAGGGCTCGGAGTTCGGCGACACCGGCGGCACCGTCGGCGGGGTCTGCTGACTGCGGGTGCTGACAGCGGCCTTCTGCGCGGCCGCGATCGCCTCCGCAACGGCGTTGTCGGCCTCGACCACCGCGGCGTCCGGGACGTCCGCGGAGACGCCCGCGAGCTCGGGTGCGTGGCCGTTCTCGAGCTCCGGCGCCTGCCAGGAGCCCTCGGCCTTCTGAGTGATGCCGGCCACCTGGCCGACCGCACTGCCGAGACCCTTGAGCGCGTCGCCGATCTCGCTCGGCACGATCCACAGCTTGTTCGCGTCGCCCTGGGCGATCGACGGCAACATCTGCAGGTACTGGTACGCGAGCAGACCCTGGTCCGGCTTACCGGCGTGGATCGCGTTGAACACCGTGGTGATGGCCTGCGCCTCACCCTGTGCCTTCAGGATCCGGGCCTCCCGCTCGGCCTGCGCACGCAGGATCCGGGACTCCCGGTCACCCTGGGCGGTGAGGATCGCGGACTGCTTCTGGCCTTCGGCCGACAGAACGGCCGACTGCCGCATACCTTCGGCGGTCAGGATCGCGGCCCGCTTGTCGCGGTCGGCGCGCATCTGCTTCTCCATCGAGTCCTGGATCGACGGCGGCGGGTCGATCGAGCGCAGCTCGACCCGGTTGACCCGGATGCCCCACTTGCCGGTCGCCTCGTCCAGCACGTAGCGGAGCTTCTCGTTGATCTCCTCACGGCTGGTCAGCGTCTGCTCCAGGTCCATGCCACCGATGATGTTTCGCAGCGTCGTCATGGTCAGCTGCTCGATGGCCTGGATGTAGTTCGAGATCTCGTACGTCGCCCGGACCGGGTCGTTCACCTGGAAGTAGATGACGGAGTCGATCGACACCATCAGGTTGTCCTCGGTGATGACCCCCTGGGGCGGGAACGCGACCACTTGTTCGCGCATGTCGATGGTGTAGCGAACCTTGTCGACGAACGGCGTCAACAGGTTCAGGCCCGGCTGCAGACCGGTCTTGAACTTGCCGAACCGCTCGACGATCCCGACGGTCTGCTGCTGCACCACCCGGACGGACTTGACCAATGTGACGATCACCAGCAAGGCGACAGCCGCAAGCACTATGAGGAACGCGGTCACTAGACCCTCCACTCGACAGAACCCTCAGGACGGACAGTCTTTCCTATCGACGGGCCACCCGGCGTTCCGGTTCCCGGCGAGTCGGAGGCCAGATCCCTCGGGGATCGCTGCCGTCCCTCGATTCCGACAGTACTGCGCGTAGGGGCCGACTCAACCGGCCCACCGCGTCGGTTGTGTGTCAGTTCTGGGGCGGGTCGGCCGGATCGGGGTTCGGCGTCGAGTCCGGCGTGTTCAGCTCGTGGTGCAGCGGGTCGCCGACCGGGTAGACGACGGCCGTTGCACCGTCGATCGCCATCACCTCGACCCGCTGACCCGGCTCGATCGTCGACACCTCGTCGTACGGGCGGGCCGTCCAGAGCTCACCGTTCAGCCGGATCGAGCCGCCACCGTCGGGATGGATCTCCTTGACCACGGTCCCCATCCGGCCGATGACGTGGGCCGATCCGGTCTTGAGCTCGCCACCGTGGTGCATCTTGCGGACGAGCAGCGGACGGATCGCGGCGAGCATCGCGCCGGCAGTGATGAGTCCGACGACGATCTGCAGCCAGAGCAGTCCTGGGAGGAAGGCCGCCACCCCGGCGGCCGTGAGCGCACCGGCAGCCAGCATGAGCAGGGTGAAGTCGAGCGAAGCAAGCTCGGCCAGACCGAGGACGGCGGCGATCGTCAGCCAAGCCGCCCACACGTTGTCCCGCAGCCAATCCATCATCTGCCAAGCCTATCCACGTTCCGGTCCCCACACAGGCTCTTGGACGTGCCTGCCCGGTCACAGGATCCCCCACTGTCTGATGGGCTGACCCAGGAGCTGGTGGGTTGGCCCAGCGCACGCGGCTGGCCGACCCACCATCTCCCTGGCCCACCCACCAGACGGGGCGGGTGGGTGGGCGGGGCGGCAGCGCGGCCGGGCGGGGGTGGCGGGGTGGTTGGGCGGGGCGGCAGCGCGGCCGGGTGGGGGTGGCGGGGTGGGGTGGTTGGGGTTGGGTCGGGTTGGGGTCAGAGTGCGCGGGCGGTGTATCTGCCGTCTTCGTGGTTCAGGGAGAGGGCGAGGTCGAAGGTGTCGCTCAAGGTCTGGGCGGTGAGGGCCTCGGCGATCGGGCCGGCCGAGACGATCCGGCCCTGCTTGAGCAGCAGCGCGTGGGTGAAGCCGGGCGGGATCTCCTCGACGTGGTGGGTGACGAGGACCATCGCCGGGGCACCGACTGCGGTCGCGATCGAGCTGAGTGAGCGCACCAGCTGCTCACGACCGGTCAGGTCGAGACCAGCAGCCGGCTCGTCCATCAGCATCAGCTCGGGATCGGTCATCAGGGCACGGGCGATCTGCACCCGCTTCCGCTCCCCCTCCGACAGCGTGCCGAACGTGCGCTCGCTCAGGTGCGCGATGCCGAGCTCGGCCAGCAACTCCTTGGCCCGCTGGTGATCCAGCTCGTCGTACTCCTCACGCCAACGACCAAGTACGGCGTACGACGCGGAGACGACGACATCCGCGACCCGCTCACCCCTGGGGAGGCGGTCGGCCAATGCTGCGCTGGTGAGTCCGATCCGCGGTCGCAGTTCGAAGACGTCGACCGCACCAAGCACCTCACCGAGCAGTCCGGCGACACCTGCGGTCGGGTGGATCTGGGCGGCGAGGATCTGCAGCAGGGTCGTCTTGCCGGCACCGTTCGGTCCGATCACCACCCACCGATCGGCCTCGTCGACGGTCCAGTCGATCCCGTCGAGCAGAAGCGCGTCACCGCGGACGATCGACACCCCGGCCAGCTCCACCACTGCAGTCATGCCCCAAAACCTACGGGGTGGCTCCGCGTGCCCGGCACCCACCCTGGACCTGCCTGGCCGGAGTCGTCCGGCTGTTGTAATGGTGGGACACTGTCGGGCGTGCTGACCACCTCCGCCTCGGTCCGGTTCACCGTCTGGACGAACGCGATGCTGACCGGTGCCTGCGACCCCGACACCGCCGCACAGAAGATCCTCGGCGACGACGTCGGGCACCACGTCGCGGGCTTGGCCGGACATCCGGACCCGGCCACTCTCCCGGTCGCACTGAACCTCTTGCGTGCCGCCGGCGCGACCCAGGCCCACCTGGCACTGCCGGTGCCGGGTGACCCGATCGGACTCGCCGGCCCGCCGCCGTTCAACGAGGCCGCCTTGGAGACGGGTGAGGCCGTCGTACTGTCCGGCGCTGAGATCGGACTGGTTCCGGCGTACGTCGGTCCGGCGGTGCAGTGGAGTGTGATGCCCGCGACAAGTCCGCTGCCGGCCGACATCGGCGAGGCGGACCGTGGTCTGCGGCTCGCGCTGATCGAGGCTGCGGATTCACTGGCCGCACTCGACGTCGCGCGCTGGAAGCCCGAGGTCGCGGACGCGCTGATCGACATCCGCAAGATCGGCAGCGGCCGGAACGACGACCTTGCCCCGGGCTACCAACCTCGCGCGGTGAAGGCGGCCGCGACCGCCCGGCGGTGCCTGGCCATCGCGGACGCCGCGCTCGAGGACGACGGCGCGGCGGTCACCGGCGCCGAGGCGGACGCTCGCCGCCGGGCGCTGCTCGACCTCGCCGCCGCGGCCCGGCGCGCGTTGGTCGCGGCCTGCGCGCCGCCTGTTCACGCCTGAGATATGGACCGGACAGCAGACCGACAGGTGATTTGGGTAGCGTCGGTGCTGCGATGACAGAAGAGGCTGAGCTCGAGAAGCATTCACCCGATCGACCGACCGTGCTGGTCACTCTGACCGGCACCGACCGGCCCGGGCTGACGTCCGCCGTGCTCTCGACGATCGCGACCCGCGGCCTCGAGGTGATCGACGCCGAACAGGTCGTGCTCCGGGGCCGGCTGGTCCTCGGCGTACTGCTGTCGGCACCGCGTGACCACAAGAACCTGAAAGAGGAACTGAAGGCGCTGGCCGACGTCCTCGACGTCGACATCTCGGTCAAGAAGGGTGTCGGCGACAACGAGCCGCGGCGCAAGGGCCGCAGCCAGGTGACCGTGATCGGGCATCCGCTGTCCGCGGCCGGGCTGGCCGCGATCGCCGGCCGAATCGCCGACACCGGCGCGAACATCGACCGGATCAGCCGGATGGCGCGGTACCCGGTGACCGCGATGGAGATCGCCGTCTCCGGTGCCGACTCGGACACGCTGCGTACCGTGCTCGCGCTGGAGGGTGTCCGCCAGGGTCTCGACGTCGCGGTGCAGGACGGCGGCCTGTACCGCCGGGCCAAGCGGCTGATCGTGATGGACGTCGACTCGACGCTGATCCAGGGCGAGGTCATCGAGATGCTCGCCGGGCACGCCGGCCGGCTGGAGGAGGTCGCGGCCGTCACGGAGCAGGCGATGCGCGGCGAGCTCGACTTCGCCGAGTCACTGCGGCATCGGGTCTCCAAGCTGGAGGGCCTGCCCGCGTCCGCGCTCGACGAGGTGTACGACGCGATCCAGCTGGCGCCCGGCGCGCGGACGCTGGTGCGGACGCTCAAGCGGCTGGGGTACAAGTTCGCGATCGTCAGCGGCGGGTTCAGCCAGATCACCGGCAAGCTGGTCGCGGAGCTCGGCATCGACTACGCGCAGGCGAACGAGCTGGAGATCGTCGACGGCAAGCTCACCGGCCGGCTGATCGGCGAGATCGTCGACCGGGCCGGCAAGGCGACCGCGCTGCGGCGGTTCGCCGCACAGTCCGGTACGCCGCTGTCCCAGACGGTCGCGATCGGTGACGGCGCCAACGACCTCGACATGCTCGCCGCGGCCGGGCTCGGTGTCGCATTCAACGCCAAGCCGGTTGTCCGCGCGGCCGCCGACACGCACCTGAGCGTGCCGTACCTGGACACGATCCTGTACCTGCTGGGCATCAGTCGCGAGGAAGTGGAAGCCGCGGACGCGGACAACCCGGCCTGATTGCACCATCCGGCCGGGAGAATTCCCGCAGACACGCGGGTGCGGGAAGATCGCGACATGGAGCTTTCCATCCGGCCCGCGACACCCGATGACGCGGGCGCCATGTACCAGGTGATCGCTGCCAGCGAGCAGGACTGGCGCGGTCAGGTCGAGGCGATTCCGGACCAGGTCGCGGCGGACCTTCGCCGCCCCGGGCTGAATCCTGAGCGCGACACCCTCGTCGTGCACGCGGAGAACGGCGATCTGGCCGGCTGGGCCTGGCTCCACCTGGGCAAACGCGCCCAGGTCGCCGTCCACCCGTCGTACCGCGGACGCGGGATCGGGACGATGCTGCTCGACTGGATCGAGGCGCGGTCCCGTGCGGCCGGGAGCGACTGGGTCGCCCAGACCGTGGACGACGCGGACAAGGCCGGCACCGACCTGCTCCGGTCCCGCGGATACGAGGTGCTCGCCACGAACTGGCTGCTCGTACGGTCGATCGACGTACCCGCCGCTCCGGGGCTGTCGGCCGGGATCAGGCTGGACAGCTACGAGCCGGCGCGGGCGCACGAGGTGCATGAGCTGGTCCAGGACGCGTTTTCCGCCTTCCAACCACGCCGGAAGTCCTTCGAGGAGTGGCGGCAGCTGACCGTCGAGCGGCCCAGCTTCCTGCCCGAGGTGTCGACACTGGCGTACGCCGGGGACGAGCTGGTCGGCGCGGTGCTCGCGCTCGACCTCCCGGACAGCGGCGAGGGGTACGTCGAGCAGCTCGCGGTCCGGGCCGACCAGCGGAACAAGGGCATCGCCCGCGCGATGCTCGACCAGACCTGCGCCGAGTTCGCCCGGCTCGGGCGCGACAGCTGCATCCTGTGGACCCACTCCGGAACCGGCGCCCTCGCCATGTACGAACACCTCGGCATGCACGTCCGCCGCAGTACGACGGTGTATCGCGCACCGATCTGACACGGGCCATCCACAATCGGCCGAATGGAGACCGACGCGTCTATTAATTGCGAACGATAGGTAGCGGGAACGTTACACGCTGCCCCCTTCCCCCGGTAACTGTCTGTGCTTAACATTCAGCCACTGGCGTGTATCAGACGGTGGGGGAAAAATGACACGCAGTAGGCACGCTCCGCGTCTCAGCTCAGGATTCTCTCTCGGCGGACAGCAGGCGGAGGCCGACCCGCTTCTCGAGGAAGCCTTCGACGAAACCAACCAATACAAGGCCGTCTCGTCCAGGGACGATCATCGGTGCTTCATCATCGGACGAACGGGTAGTGGCAAGTCGGCGCTCCTTCGGCGATTGGAGTGCGAATACCCGGACCACGTCATCCGCATCAGCCCGGAAGACCTGTCCCTGACCTATGTCGCCGATCTCCAGTCGGTCCGGTGGCTGAGCGAGCACGAAGTACACCTGGACCCGTTCTTCGTTGCACTCTGGAAACACGTTCTGCTGGTCGAGATCATCAAGCACCGCTACCAGGTCGACTCATCGGCCGGCAAGCAAAACTTCCTTGCCCTACTGGCCGACAGGCTCAAGCGCGACAAAAGCCAGACGGAAGCTCTGAGGTATCTCGAGGACTTCCAGGGCAAATTCTGGTGCGAAGCAGATGAACGCGTCCGGCAGATCGCCGATCGCTTCGAGTCCCAGATCAACGGTGCCGGCTCGTTCGACGCCAAACTCGTGAAGGCCTCGGCAGGCGGCGCGATCACCGCCACCCAGGCGAGCAAGATCGAGATCGTCAACCGCTACCAGAGAATCGTCAACGCGACTCAACTGCCACGACTCAACCAGATGATCAAGGTACTCGACGAGGACATCCTCGAGTCCCGCCAGAACTTCACCTTCATCCTCATTGACGATCTGGACCAGGACTGGGCCGACGACTCGGTCGTCAACGCTCTCATCCGTTGTCTCTTCCGAGCGGTTTCCGACCTGCAGCGCGTGCAGAACCTGAAGGTCCTCGTCGCACTCCGGACGAACATCTTCGAGGCCCTCGACTTCGGTCGGCGGACCGGCGGACAGGAGGAGAAGTTCCGCGCCTTGTCGATGCGCCTGCGGTGGTCGACGGCCGATCTCGAGGCCATGCTGGACGAACGCGTCCGGGCGGCCGCAGCCCCTCGCGACCTGGAGTTCACAACGGTTCGTCACCTGCTGCCGGCGACGAACAGGGCGCGCGGCGACCCACTGACTTTCATCCTCCGCCGCACGCTGATGAGACCTCGAGACGCCATTGCCTATCTCAATGAATGTCTCGAGGGGACCGTCGACAACCCCAGAATCACCTGGGAGCGGATCAGAGCAGCCGAATCCCCGTACTCACACGACCGAAGACTCGCGCTGCGCGATGAATGGAAACCCACCTATCCAGGAATCGATGAGGTGCTTTCCACTTTCGAAGGAAGGCCGTACAAGTTGTCCCGAGCTCAAATGTCCGCGGCCTTGGACGAGATCGCGACGCTGGCCGCGGACCACGCATTCGTAGGGACCAGCTGGCTCTGCCGGCTGACCGCTGAGATCTGGAATCCCGAGCCCTGCGTCTGGACCGACAAGTACAAGGACATCATCGGGCTCCTGTTCGACATCGGCTTCGTCGGATGCGTCGGGACCGGTGGTCAGCCGGTCTTCAGCCACGACGACCCGGACTATCTCGATCGACCGTCGAAACTCGCTCGCACCACCTCCTTCGTCGTCCATCCGGCCTTCCGGAATGCGTTGGACATGACGACTCCCGCTCGTCAGCGGCAGCGCTTGTAGTACATCTGGCTCCGGCTCGTCGAGCTCGTCGGCCCTGGTCCCCGGTCGACGTCGCTGCCCGGATTGCGCTTCCGGACGGGGTGAGCACCTATCCTTCGGCTATGTCTGATCTGCCGGGTGGGCCGGGAGCCCTGTTCGCCATTGGTGGCGCCGAGGACAAGCTGAAGAAACGCACGGTCCTGCAGGAGTTCGTCGAGTCGGCCGGTGGATCCAAGGCCCGGATCGTGGTCGTGCCGACCGCGTCCGCGCTCGGGCCTGACGTCGTCGACGTGTACCACGCCCTGTTCGCCGCCCTCGGCGCCGCGAGCGTCGTCGGAGTCCGCCCGGAGAACCGCGAGGACGCGGACGATCCGGCGTTCCTCGAGCCGCTGGACGACGCGACCGGCATCTTCATGACCGGTGGCAACCAGCTCAAGCTGGCCGGTGTCGTCACCGGTACGGCGTTCGGCCGCGCGGTCACCGCCGCCCACGCCCGCGGCGCAACCGTCGGCGGTACGTCGGCCGGCGCGAGCATCCTGGCCGAGCACATGATCGCGTTCGGCCGCTCGGGCGCCACCCCACGGCAGCGGATGAGCCAGCTGTCCGGCGGCCTCGGCCTGGTCCAGGGTGCGATCGTCGACCAGCACTTCGCCCAGCGGAACCGGTATGGGCGGCTGCTGTCGCTGGTCGCCCAGTCCCCCGGCCTGCTCGGCATCGGAGTCGACGAGGACACGGCCGCTGTTGTCCGCGGCACTCACCTGGAGGTCGTCGGCCGTGGCGCGGTGACGATCTTCGACGGCAGCCGGATCGCGTCCAACGCCCACTACGCCAAGCGATCCGAGCCCATCCTCGCGTCGGGCGTCGTACTGCATGTGCTCCCGGCGACCGCGACGTTCGACCTGGAGGCTCGGGTGCTGCTGTCGTACGGCCCGCAGCCGCCGGCCGAGGAGATCGCCGAGCTCGAGGCCGCCGAGGCGGACCTGCAGAAGCTGGCGAGGGAGATCGCAGCCGAAGGGGTGTCACCCAAGTACTACGCGGATCGCAAGCGGCGAGCGGGACGTCGTACGGCACAGGCTGAACGGGCGGCCGGCAGATCATCGGCGGCCGGGGAGTCCAGACCGGAGGCGACCGAGCCGTTCACGGCCGGCGCCCAGCTCGACGACCCCTCCGACCGCACGCCGCCATCAGAGTAGGACCGTATGACTGACACTGCCGCAACGCACGGGGCGCCCAGCCCGGACCTGAAGATCATCGAGACCCGCGTCTACCGCGGGCCGAACGTGTGGAGCTACGACCCGGCCATCCACCTGGTCGTGGACCTCGGATCGCTGGAGAACTTCCCGTCGAACACCATCCCCGGCTTCACCGAGAAGCTGCTGGAGTACCTGCCCCGGCTCGACCAGCACCACTGCTCGCGCGGCCGCAGGGGCGGTTTCATCGAGCGGCTGCACGAGGGCACCTGGCTCGGCCACATCGCCGAGCACGTGTCGCTGCAACTCCAGCAGGAGGCCGGCCACGACATGCGGCGTGGCAAGACCCGGCAGGTCAAGGGGATGCCGGGCCGCTACAACATCACCTACGCGTACGCCGACGAGGCGGTCGGACTGGCCGCCGGTGAACTCGCCGTGCGGTTCGTGAACAACCTGGTGCAGCCGGCTCCGGACTTCGACTTCACCACCGAGCTGGAGAAGTTCATCAAGCAGGCCGAGCGGACCGCGTTCGGCCCGTCGACGCAGGCGATCGTGGACGAGGCCGTGTCCCGCGACATCCCGTGGATCCGGCTGAACAAGGCCAGCCTGGTCCAGCTCGGCCAAGGAGTGCACGCCAAGCGGATCCGGGCGACGATGACCTCGGAGACCGGGTCCATCGCAGTCGACATCGCCAGCGACAAGGACCTGACCACTCGATTGCTCGCCTCGGCCGGCCTGCCGGTGCCGCGGTCGGAGTCGGTACGCACGGTCGACGAGGCGGTCACGGTCGCACACAAGATCGGGTACCCGGTCGTCTGCAAGCCGCTGGACGGCAACCACGGCCGCGGCGTCTGCCTGAACCTGCAGGACGCCGACGAACTGCGGGAGGCGTTCCCGATCGCGGCCGAACAGTCCCGCCGCGGCTGGGTGATCGTGGAGAACTTCGTCACCGGCAAGGACTACCGCTGCCTGATCATCAACGGCCGGATGGAGGCGATTGCCGAACGCGTGCCCGCGCACGTGGTCGGCGACGGCATCCACACGGTCGCCGAACTGGTCGACATCACGAACGCCGATCCGCGCCGCGGGGTCGGGCACGAGAAGATCCTGACCCGGATCACCGTGAACGCGGCGGCGCGTGAGCTCGTCCGCAGCCAAGGCTTCGAGCTGGACGACGTACCGCCGGAAGACGAGATGGTGAAGCTCACGCTGACCGGCAACATGTCCACCGGCGGGATCTCGATCGACCGGACCTTCGAGGCGCACCCGGAGAACGTCGAGATCGCCGAGGAGGCGGCCCGGATGATCGGGCTCGACATCGCCGGTATCGACTTCATCTGCCCCGACATCACCCAGCCGGTGCGCGAGACCGGCGGCGCGATCTGCGAGGTGAACGCGGCGCCCGGGTTCCGGATGCACACCAACCCGACGATCGGCGAACCGCAGTACATCGCCAAGCCTGTCGTCGACATGCTGTTCCCGCCGGGCGCGACCAGCCGGATCCCGATCGTCGCGGTGACCGGGACGAACGGCAAGACCACCACGGCGCGGATGATCAGCCACGTCTTCAAGGGAATGGGCCGCAAGGTCGGGATGACCTCGACCGACGGCATCGTGATCGACGAGCGGCTGGTGATCCGTTCCGACGCGTCCGGGCCGAAGTCCGCCCGGATGGTGCTGCAGAACCCACGGGTCGACTTCGCCGTGTTCGAGGTGGCGCGCGGCGGGATCCTGCGCGAGGGGCTCGGGTACGAACGCAACGACGTCGCCGTCGTGCTGAACATCCAGCCTGACCACCTTGGGATGCGCGGTGTCGACACGCTCGAGCAGCTCGCGGACGTGAAGGCGGTTCTGGTCGAGGCCGTGCCGCGGACCGGGTACGCCGTACTGAACGCCGACGACCCACTGGTGCGCAAGATGCGGCGGAAGTGTTCCGGGCAGGTGGTGTGGTTCAGCATGGCCGAGCCGGGCAGCGAGGTGCGCGACTACATCGAGGGGCATTGCCGTCGGGGTGGCCGGGCGGTCGTGCTTGAGCGGTCCGACCTGGGCGACATGATCGTGGTCAAGCACGGCCGGCGGTCGATGCAGCTGGCCTGGACACACTTGCTCCCGGCAACGTTCGGCGGGCGGGCGATGATGAACGTGCAGAACGCGATGGCCGCGGCGGCCGCCGGGTTCGCCGCCGGGGCGCCACTGCACGACATCCGGCAGGGCCTGCGGACGTTCAACACGTCGTACTACCTGTCCCCCGGACGGCTGAACGAGATCGACGTCGACGGGCGCACGGTGATCGTCGACTACTGCCACAACGCGCCGGCGATGCGGATGCTCGGCGACTTCGTCGACCGTCTCGGCGAGAGCCTGAGCGCGTCGTCCGAGCTCGGCCGGCCGTCGCGGATCGGTGTGGTCGCGACCGCGGGCGACCGCCGCGACGACGACATCCGCGAGCTCGGTGAGGTCGCGGCGCAACACTTCGACGTGGTGATCGTCCGCGAGGACGCCCGGCTGCGTGGCCGCAAGCGCGGTGAGACCGCCGCGCTGGTCGAGGCAGGCGTACGGCGTGCGATGGAGAACGGAGCGCGCTGCCGGCAGATCGACATCGTGCTGGACGAGTTGGCCGCGATCCGGCACGCGCTGAGCCGATCCAACCCCGGCGATCTCGTCGTCCTGTGTGTCGACCAGCATCAGACCGTGCTGGCTGAGCTCGAGTCCGTCTCGCACCTGGCACAGGCGGGTGCGCGGTCGGGCGACGAAGGCGGTGACCCCGACTTCGTCCAGCCTGACGAGGAAGCCGAGGCCGCGCCGGAGTGAGGCCCACCGTTCTGGCGCGCCGTACTCGGAACTCACTGACGGTGGCGGTCGTTGGCCGTCCGTGAAGATGAAGTTGCTGGCAGCCACTATGGCTGTCGCCCTCCCAGTACTGATGTCGTCGTGCGGCACGTCCACTGCGACCCAGGAGGCGGCGGTGAGTACGCCGAGTGTGCTGGTCGAGGACGCCTGGGTGCGCGCCACCACCGGCGCCAAGGACACCACGATGACGGCCGCTTTCATGTCGCTGACGAACCCGGGCACCACCGATATCAAGTTGACCTCGGCAACTTCCCCGGTGGCCGGCGTGGTTCAGCTGCATGAGATGGCGGCGAAGGACGGCACGATGGTCATGCAGGAGAAGCCCGGCGGCATCACCGTGCCGGCCGCCTCGCACACCCACCTCTCCCCCGGCGGCGACCACATCATGCTGATGGGCCTCAAGCAGCCCCTCGAGCCCGGCGACGAGCTCCCCCTCACCCTCACGTTCTCCGACCACACCAGCCACGACCTCACCGTCCCGGTCAAGTCCTTCACCGAGGAAGAAGATCACTACCACCCCACCGAAACCCCGCCCACCAAATGACCACCCCACTCCCACCCACCGACCCGGCGTCGCCCTCTCCCACACCGGCCTCGCCGACATCTCCCGTCCCACCCGCGCAAGGGCCGTCCAGGCGGCGGCTGTTCGGCTTTGCCGGTGCCGCAGTTGCGGGGGCAGCTGTGGTTGGTGGCGTGGTTGCCTTGGGCAAGGACGAGGTGGCTGAGGCCGCTGGCCGACGGATAGATCCGTATGGGGTGCATCAGCCGGGGATTGTGGCCGGCTCGCCTCGGCATGGGGAGCTGGTGGCGTTCACCCTGAGGCCGGGCGTGGACAAGGCGGCGCTCGGGCGGTTGATGCGGTTGTGGACCGGTGACATTGTTGCCTTGGCCAACGGGCGCGCGGCACCTGGTGACACCGCGCCGGAGTTGGCGATCGGCAATGTCGCGCTGACGACGACGGTTGGATTCGGGCCGCGGGTGTTCGAGCTGACCGGTGAGAAGCCGCCCGGGCTGGACGATCTGCCGGCGATGAAGCACGACCGGCTCGACCCCGCGTGGTCGGACGGCGATCTGCTGATCATGGTGGGCGCCGACGATCCCGTCAGCGTCGTACACGCCGTACGACGCCTGGTCGCGGACGCGACGCCGTTCGCCACCCCCGCCTGGCGGCAGACCGGGTTCTGGAACGGCACCGGCTCCGACGGCCGACCCGTCACCGGCCGCAACCTCTTCGGTCAGGTCGACGGCACCGGCAATCCGGCCGTCGGTACGCCGGAGTTCGACACCACCGTGTGGTCGTCCGACGGTCCCGACTGGTTCCGCGGCGGTACGACGCTCGTCGTACGCCGGATCCGGATGAACCTCGACACGTGGGACGAACTGACCCGCTCGGAGCAAGAACGCGCCGTCGGCCGCAAGCTCTCCACTGGTGCACCGCTGACCGGCACGGCCGAGCACGACGAACTCGATCTCGAAGCCCGGGACCCCGGCGGCCGCCTGGTGATCGCCAAGAACGCGCACGCCCGCCTCTCCCACCAGTCCGAGAACGACGGCCGCCGGATCTTCCGCAAGGGCCTCAACTACGTCCAGGACACCGGCCCGGCCCGCGAATCCGGCCTGATCTTCCTCAGCCACCAGGCCGACATCGCCGCCCAGTTCCTCCCACTCCTCGCCCGCCTGGACGCGGCCGACGCCCTCAACGAGTGGACCACCACCATCGGCTCGGCCGTCTTCGCCCTCCCACCCGGCTTCCAGCCGGGCACCTGGCTCGCCCAGAAACTCCTTTCCTGACCTGTCACCCTGCAACGCTGGCGACGGCGTTCAGAGGGGGTGAGGAGAGGATGCCGATGAGAGCTGATCCGACCGATGACGACTTCGACGCGTTCGTACGGGCGCGGTGGTCGACCACTGCGCGGCTGGCGTACGCGCTGACCCTGGACCACCAGAAAGCCGAGGATCTCGCCCAGGAGGCCTTTACGAAGCTGTGGTTCCACTGGCGCAAGGTGAGCGGGGGAAACCCCGAGGCGTACCTGCGGAAGGTCGTCACGACCACGTTCTTGTCCGGCCGGCGCCGCCGCTGGATCGGCGAGCGCCCGACCGAGACGCCGCCTGACACCGCGGTGGGCGCGGGCACGGCCCAGGTGGACGAGCGGCTCGCCCTCCGCCAAGCGATGGCCCGGCTGAGTCCGCGGCAACGCGCCGCCGTCTACCTGCGGTACGCCGAGGACCTGTCCGAGCGGTCCGTCGCCGAGCTCCTCGGTTGCTCGGTCGGGGCAGTCAAGCAGCACACCCGCCGCGGACTCGACGCGCTCCGCACCGACATTAATTTCGGCACAACTGATGAACTGGCCGACCTGGCCGGGAGGGGGATCGCATGACCGACGACCTGACCACGAAGCTCGCCGTACTGACCGACGACCGCCCCGAGCCGTCGGACCCCGCGGCTCCGATCCGGCTGCGGATCAAGCGCCGGCAGCGTCGCCGTCGCGGCACGGCCGCCGTCCTGACTGTGGCCGGCGTGACCGCCGCTGCCCTGGCCACCGGCCCCCTGCTCGACTCGATGCGGCCGTCCGAACCTGCCGTGGCCGGATTCGGGACTCCGTCGTCGGCCTCGGTCCAGCCGAGCACGCCGCAACTACCGAGCACGAAGACCACGCCGATCACCACGCCGACATCCGCGGCCGGTGATCACAGCAAGATCCTGCCGCCACCGTGGTCGGCGGAGCGGTTCACCAAGATGCCGGACGCGAACGCCTACCGGCCGCACGCGTACTACGTCGCCAAGGGCACCATCCCGACCGAGTCCTGGGCGGTCCTGGTCTACTCCCGCGAAGGCTGCCTGGTCACCGACGAGGGGCCCGCGGTCAGCTTCGGCCGGCCGCTCGTCTGCTTCAACCCGCCGCTCAACGGCACGCACTGGGTGGTGCAGGGGCACGGCAAGGAGAAAGGCAGCACGAAGATCGACGCCACCCTGGTGATGGGCTCGGCCCCGATCGGCGCCCGCAAGGTCCGCATCACCGCCGGCGGCAAGAACTACACCACCAACGCCGTCGCGACCCCGGCCACTGACACGCTGCGGTTCTTCGCGATCGTGATCCCACGACGCGACCTGACGGTCACCTCCGTCCAGCCCCTCGACGCGAACGGCCACGCGATCAAACGCTGACCGACAGTCTGGGGAGGAGCCACCACCGGTTCCTCCCCAGGTGCCGCGGTTCAGGAGGCTGGTTCTTGGCGGCGGGCGAGGAGGCGGCGGCGGGGTTCGTCTCGGTCGATCCAGTCGAGGTCGTCGGACAGGACGGCGTCGTTGGACTTGTTGGCGTACGGGTCCGGTGGTGGCGGAGGCGGCGGCAAGGCGCGGAGCTTGAGGACCACCATCGGGATCGCCAGCAGTACGGCGAGCACCAGCCAGACGCCGTACTCGTGCAGGAGCGGTTCGAAGGACTGGAAGAACGCGTCGGTGGCCGCGTCGGCGGTGTCATTAGCGGACTGTGCGGCCGGCGCCCGATCGACGACCCGGATCGCGTTCACGATGCCGAAGGAGGCCAGGTAGAAGCCCGCCAGCGGCACCCAGAAGTACGCGGATCGCCAGCCGCGCCGCCAGCAGGCGACGTACAGAACGAGAGCCAGGCCGGCCGCCACAAGCAGGCCGTTCAGCTGCCAGAGCCACCGCCACTCGTCCAACTGGTTCGCCGGCCGCAAGGCGTACCACGCGATCGGCAGGGCGAGAGCGAAGGCGGCGACCACCGAGCTTCTGGCGCCCAGGGCACCGAACAAACCACCGACAGCGCTTGCCACCAGCAACGTGGTCAGCTGCGACCGATCCGACCAGTCGTTGCCCGTCAGCCACCACAGGCCGGCGCCGACAGCCACGACCAGCGGCACGGTGATGCGCACCCGCGTGACCAGCAACCCGGCCAGCACGCCACCGGCGAACCCACCCAGCACCAGCAGATCCACCCGCAGCGGCACGAACATCGTCGTACCCTCCGGCAGACCCTTCAGGTACGTCGCGGAGAAGCCGGCCACGAACCAGGCGGCCACGGCGGCCGGGATCGACCACAGGTAGCGCATGACACCCCGTTCCCGCCCCAACCGCGGCGGAGGGGCTAGCGCTGGGCTCTCTCGACCTTGGCTCTCAAGGTCTCCGGTGTGTCGACGGTAGCCCCCTCGGACCGCAACCAGGCGTCAAGACTCGCCCGATCCTGCAGAGACATCACCGCGACCACATCGCCGGCCTCCGCCTCCGCGACCAGCGCCTGCGCCGCCTCCAGCTCGGTCGGGTACGCCGGTACGTCGTCCACGCCGACCGACGCGGCGCCCTCGCGGAACACCGCCTCCAGGTCGGACGGCGGCCGGCCGCGCAGGTAGTCGCTCTTGTGCCCGATCATCACCCGGTCGGCCGCCCGAGCCCCGATGGCGCCGAGCGCGGCGACCATGTCGTCGGCCCGGTCCCCCGGCGAACCGAGCGCCAGCAGCAACCGTCCGCCCGGCCGCCGGACGCCGTTCATGATCTCGAGCAGCGCCTCGAGGCCGGCCTCGTTGTGGGCGAGGTCGATCACGACGGTGAAGTCGTGCAGCGAGTACATGTTCATCCGGCCGGGGTTGTTCTCGTTCGGCGCGAACGTGCTCAGCCCTTCGATCACGGCCGCCCGCGGCAGCCCGAGGCCGAACGCCGCGGAGGCCGCTGCCAGCGCGTTCTCGACGTTGTAGTGCGACAGGCCCGACAGCGTCATCGGTACGTCGACGACCTTCAGCAGCGGCTCCGGATCGGCCGCCTGATCGAGCACGGTGATGAACCCGTCCAGGATGGTCGTCGCCCGCCCGCCCTCGTCGAGCACGGTCCGGATCGACGGCGAGTCGGGGTCGCGGGAGAACACCCAGCACTTGGCCGGCGAGCCGAGCCGCATCGCGAAGGTTCGCGGGTCGTCGCCGTTCACCACGCACCAGCCACGGGGCTTGGTGATCTGGGTGATGACCGCTTTCACCTCGGCCAACTGGTCGACCGTGTCGATCCCGCCCAGGCCGAGGTGGTCCGCGGTCACATTGGTGACGACCGAGACGTCGTTCGAGGCCACGCCGACCCCGCGGCGCAGGATGCCGCCACGGGCCGTCTCGGTGACCGCGAGCTGGATGCCGGGCTGGGACAGCACCTGACCGGCCCCGCTCGGCCCGGAGAAGTCGCCGTACTTGACCAGCTTGCCGTCGAAGTAGACGCCATCGGTGCTGGACCAACCGACGTGCAGACCGGCCGCGCGGCCGATGTGCGCGATCATCCGCGAGGTCGTGGTCTTCCCGTTCGTCCCGGTCACCGCGACCACCGGCACCTTGGGCCGGATCGTCGGCGGCGGGTTGCCGGGCGGCTCGTTGCGGACCCGGTCGCCGACCGTCGCGATCAGCTCGGTCAGATCCTCGGCGCCGAACGCGTCCAGCACCTCGGCGATCGCGGCACCGAGCGCCCGCGCCCGCTCCTCGTGCGCCCACGGGTACGCCACCACAAGCCGGCGTACGTCGGACTCCGCGCGGACCCGGACGCCGATCCGGCCGATCCCGGCCTCCCGCGCGATCCGTCGTACGACGTGACCCGCGACGCGGATCGCGAACCGCTGCCGGAACCCGGAGCCGATCCGCCCGGGCCGGGTGGTCCCCAGACCGATGGCCTGCCCGTACGCCTTCGCGGCCGGGGCCGGGGCGTCGACGAGTGCGGACACGTCAAGCGTCAGCTTGATGGCGGCACGACTGAAGTAGAGGTTGGCGCCGTCGAGGACCCGGAGCTCAACCAGAGAGGTGGCCACCGACCCTAGGCTCCCATCGCGTGGTAACCGCCGTCGACGTGGATGATCTCGCCGGTGGTCGAGGGGAAGAAGTCACTCAGCAGGGCGACGATGGTCCGGCCGGTCGGCTCGAGGTCGGTCGGGTCCCAACCCAGCGGCGCACGGTCCAGCCACGGCCCCTCGAACTTCTCGAAGCCCGGGATCGCCTTCGCGGCCAGCGTCTTCAACGGACCGGCCGAGACCAGGTTGCAGCGGATGCCCTGGGCGCCGAGGTCGCGGGCAAGGTACCGGCTCGTGGACTCGAGGGCCGCCTTGGCGACTCCCATCCAGTCGTACCCGGGCCAGGCGACGGTCGCGTCGAAGGTCATCCCGACCACGCTGCCGCCACGGCTCATCAGCGGCGCACAGGTCACCGCGAGCGCCTTCAGCGAGTACGCCGAGACGTGCAGCGCCTGGGACACGTCATCCCACGGACCGTCCAGGAACTTCCCGCCGAGGATGGTCTCCGGGTTGCCGTACGCGATCGAGTGGACCACACCGTCAAGACCGTCGACGTGCTCGCGTACGGCGTCCGGCAGTGCGGCCAGATGCTCGGCGTTGGTCACGTCCAGCTCGAGGACCGGCGGCTCCTGCGGCAGGCGTTTCGCGATGCGCCTGGTGATGCTGAGCGCCCGGCCGAAGTTGGAGATCAGCACGGTGGCGCCCTGCTCCTGCGCCACCTTGGCGGTCGCGAAACCGATCGAGGAGTCGAGCGTGACGCCCGCGACCAGGATGCGTTTGCCGTCGAGGATGCCCACCGGCATGCCCTTTCTCGAAAATGAACGTTAGTTGCCCATGCCGATGCCGCCGTCGACCGGGATCACCGCACCGGTGATGTAGCCGGCCTCGGGCGAGGCGAGCCAGCGGACCGCGTTCGCGATCTCCTCGGTCAGGCCGAAGCGGCCGAGCGGGATCTGGCTCAGGTACTGCTTCTGCGTCTCCTCCGGCAGGACCGCGGTCATGTCAGTCTCGACGAAGCCGGGGGCGACCACGTTCGCGGTGATGCCGCGGCTGCCGAGTTCGCGGGCGATCGAGCGGGACATGCCGATCAGGCCCGACTTGCTGGCGGCGTAGTTCACCTGGCCGGGCGAGCCGAGCATGCCGACGACCGAGGAGATGAACACGATCCGGCCCTTGCGCAGCCGCAGCATGCCCTTGGCCGCCCGGCGGGCGACCCGGAACGCGCCGGTGAGGTTGGTCTGGATGACGGTGTCCCAGTCGTCGTCGGACATCCGCAGCAGCAGCGTGTCGCGCGTGACGCCGGCGTTGGCCACCAGCACCTCGACCGGACCGTGGGCCTCCTGGATCGCGTCGAATGCCGCATCCACCTGCTCCTGGTCGGTGATGTCGCACTTGACCCCGAGGAAGCCCTCCGGTGGTGGGCTGGTGTTGTACGTGACGGCGACCTGGTCGCCGGCCTCCCGGAACGCGGTAGCGATCGCCAGCCCGATCCCCCGGCTGCCACCGGTCACCAACACAGACCTGCTCACAAGCCCTCCTCACTCGTCACCAGTCGCACGAACGCTATCGCCCGCCGTCCGCCCATTCGGACGGCGGGTACTCACCGGGCTGCCGCCGTACTGCGAATCAGGAGTCTTCGAGGCGGAAGCCGACCTTGAGGCCGACCTGGTAGTGGTCGATCTCGTTGTCGATGATGTGGCCGCGGATCTCGGTCACCTCGAACCAGTCCAGGTGCCGCAAGGTCTCCCCGGCCCGGCTGACGGCGTTGGTGATGGCCTGGTTCAGGCCCTCTTTGGACGTGCCCACGATCTCGGTCACGCGGTAGGTGCGATCGGTCATCGAACGTTCCTTCCATCCTGCCTGCGCCCGGGCGGCCGGCGCGGCGTACCGTTGGTGTTGGTGAGGAGGATAGATGTCGAGACGTCATGAACGGACCGGCGAAACCGTCATCTCGGTGACGAATGCACAGCCGGGCCGGTCCGAGGATCTGGACAGCCGGATCGCTCGGTACGCCTGGATGATGTCGATCCGCATCGTCTGCTTCGTGCTCGCCGTGCTCACCCCGTCGCCGTGGCGCTGGATGTTCATCGTGGCGGCGGTGTTCCTGCCCTACATCGCGGTGGTGCTGGCGAACACGCAGCGCTCCTCCACGGTGTCCGGTGCCGCGCCCTTCATCGCCCCCGAGCGGCCTGCGATCGGCCCGCATCCCGGCGTCGTCACGCAGCCGGATCCGGACCCGGATACGGACCGGCCGATCGACACCGAAAAGTGATCTGTGCCGGGACTGGAAACTCGGACAGGATCCGTGTCAGAATCTCCCGCGTGCTCTGAAGTTCATGAGTGGAATTCAGGGACTTGATGCGGCGTCGGACGGCTCCCCCCGTGGCTGTCCGACGTCGCTTCATTGTGCCCACACTTTGATTATTGAGTGGTCAGGAACAATTGCCTGCGACCACCGGAATGGCTCTGACGATGACCGAAGAAGCACTCCCGTCCGTCTGCTCCGCCAAGGGATGTGGGCAGCCGGCCACGTGGGCGCTGCGGTGGAACAACCCGAAGATCCACACCCCGGACCGGCGCAAGACCTGGCTCGCGTGCGACGAACACAAGGAGAGCCTGTCGGACTTCCTGGCCCGCAGGTCATTCCTGCGGGAGGTCGAGCCTTTCTCCTAAGTGTTAAGCCCGCACCGAAAAACTGCATTTCCGGATTGGGCCGGTATGACGGTCAGCCGCCGATCGCCGACATCGGGCGGGTGGGCTGTAGGAAGCTCGGGTCGTTGATGCCGTGGCCGGGGAGTTTGTTCCGCATCGCGCGCCGCCAGCGGTCCGCCAGCTCCTCGTCGTCGGCACCGCCGCGCAAGGCCGACCGCAGGTCCGACTCGGTGCGAGCGAACAGGCAGTCGCGGACCTGACCATCAGCCGTCAGCCGGACGCGGTCGCAGTCTCCGCAGAACGGCCTGGTGACCGAGGCAATGATCCCGACCGTCTGTGGTCCGCCCCGAACCGTAAACGATTCCGCCGGAGCACTCCCCCGCGACGCCGCGTCGGTCGGCTCCAGGTCGAACCGGTCCGACAACTGCTCGAGAATCTCGTCCGCTGTGACCATGCTGGCGCGAGTCCAGCCGTGCTGGGCGTCGAGCGGCATCTGCTCGATGAACCGCAGTTCGTAGCCACGCTCGAGGCAGTACTCCAGCAACTGCGGCGCCTGCCGGTCGTTCACGCCGCGCATGAGTACGGCGTTGACCTTGACCGGCGTCAGGCCGGCCGCCTGCGCCGCATCGAGTCCGGCCAGTACGTCCTTGAGCCGGTCCCGCCGGGCCAGCTGTACGAAGGTGTCCGACTCGATCGTGTCGAGGCTCACATTCACCCGATCCAGGCCGGCGTCCTTGAGTGCCTGAGCTTGCCGGGCAAGGCCGATCCCGTTGGTGGTCAGCGAGACCTCTGGTCGCGGCGTCAGCTCCGTCGTACGGGCGATAATGCCGACCAGGCCTCGCCGCAGCAGTGGCTCGCCTCCGGTGAAGCGAATCTCCTGCACACCAAGGCGTGTCACGGCCACCGACACCAGCCGTACGACCTCGTCGTCGGTCAGCAGCTCCGGCTTGGGCAGCCACTCCAGGCCTTCCTCGGGCATGCAGTAGGTGCAGCGCAGGTTGCAGCGGTCCGTGAGTGAGACGCGCAGGTCGGTGGCGACGCGGCCGAACCGGTCCGCCAGACCCAGCTGCATCACTTCCTCCGTTGCCGTCATCCCCCCAGCCTACGTGCCGGGGACAGACCGTTTCAGGTGATGGCTTAAGTTCGAGACGTGGGTCGTCTCATGAATGTCCGCTGGATCGCCGCTGCGCTGGCGGTCCTGGTGCTCGCCGGCGTGTGCGTCGAGCTCGGTCGCTGGCAGTTGCATCGCCTGGACGACCGGAAGGCCCGCAATGACGTGACGCGGGCCAATCTGGCCGCTCCGCCGGCGCCGATCGACCAGATCGTCGGCGCGCAGGGCCTGGTCGGCGACCAGCACGCCTGGCGTACGGCGGTCGTCACCGGCCGGTACGACGCCTCGAAGCAGATCGTGATGCGGTACCGCAATGTGGACGACCGTCCAGGCTTCGAGATCGTCACCCCGCTGGTCCTCTCGAACGGCAAGGCAGTGCTGGTCGACCGGGGCTTCCTTGCCCGTCAGGGCGCCGAACTCGCGCCCGGCCACATCCCCGCCGTACCCACCGGCGAGGTCAGCATCACCGGCCGCCTGCGCCGCAGCGAGCGCGGCGGCAGCACCAACGGCGGCACGCCGGACGACGGTACGGCGCGGCTGATCAACGGACTGGACTTCGCCAAGGTCCTCGGCCTCAACCTGTACGACGGCTACCTCACCGTGGACAAGCAGGATCCGGCCAACGACCCGGACTTCGGCGCGTTCCCCGGTCCGGAGATCGACGACGGACCACACTTCTTCTACGCGCTGCAGTGGTTCTTCTTCGCCCTGCTCGCGCTCGGCGGACTGGTCTACTTCTCCCGACAGGACACACGCGGTGACACCTCCTCCAGCGACGACGGGCCGGCACCAGTCACAGCAGAAGAAGACAAACCCGAAGAAGCTCGCGCCGGAGCGCCGGATTGAGGACTACGCACTGATCGGAGACCTCCAGACCGCCGCGCTGGTGTCCCGGGAGGGCTCGATCGACTGGCTGTGCGTTCCGCGGTTCGACTCCCCGGCCTGCTTCGCCGCCCTGGTAGGTACCGACGACAACGGTCACTGGCGGCTCTCCCCGCAGGACGCCGACGCGACCAGCAGCCGCCACTACCGCGGCGACACGCTCGTGCTGGAGACCGAGTGGTCCACCAGCAGCGGTTCGGTCCGGGTGATCGACTTCATGCCGCCGCGGGACGCCGCGCCGGACGTCGTACGGATCGTGCAAGGCATCAGCGGACGGGTCGCGATGCGGTCCGAGGTGCGTCTGCGCTTCGACTACGGGCACGTGATCCCCTGGGTGCGGAGCATCGACGGTCAGGTCGTGGCGATCGCCGGCCCGGACGCGGTGTCGCTGCGGTCCGACGTTCACCAGTACGGCCGCGACTTCGCGACGTACGCCGACTTCGAGGTGTCGGCCGGCGACCAGGCCTGGTTCGTGCTCACGTGGCATCCGTCGCATGACGCCGTACCGGATCCGATCGATGCACTGGATGCGCTGGAGCCGACGGAGTCGTTCTGGACCGAGTGGATCGGGCGCAGCACCGACACCAACGGGACCAGCGAGGAGGTCACCCGGTCGCTGCTCACGCTGAAGGCGCTGACCTATGCGCCGTCCGGCGGCATCGTTGCGGCGCCGACGACCTCGCTCCCCGAGGCACTCGGCGGGTCACGCAACTGGGACTACCGGTTCTGCTGGTTGCGGGACGCGACGATGACGCTGTCGGCGATGCTGCGGACCGGATACACCGAGGAGGCGCACGCGTGGCGGGACTGGCTGCTTCGCGCCATCGCCGGCTCACCCGCGGACCTCCAGATCATGTACGGCGTGACCGGTGAACGGCGGTTGCGGGAGTTCGAGGCGGAGTGGCTGCCCGGGTTCGCGTCCTCGGCGCCGGTGCGGATCGGGAACGCGGCCGCCGAACAACTGCAGATCGACGTGTTCGGCGAGGTGATGGACGTACTCGCACTGGCCCGGGAGTCGCAGATCGGGCCGAGCGACGACGCCTGGTCGATGCAGCGCGGGCTGATGCGCCACCTGAGCGAGGTCTGGACCCAGCCGGACGAAGGGATCTGGGAGGTCCGGGGCGGCCGGCAGCACTTCACCTACTCCAAGGTGATGGCGTGGGTCGCGTTCGACCGCGCGGCGCGGGCGGTCGAGCGGTACGGGATGGGCGGGCCGGCCAAGCAGTGGCGGGCGACCGCGGACGAGATCCACCGGGAGGTGTGCGAGAAGGCGTACGACTCCGGCCGCAACACCTTCACCCAGGCGTACGGCAGCAAGGCGCTGGACGCCGCCGTGCTGCTGATCCCGCAGGTCGGGTTCCTGCCGCCGGAGGATCCGCGGGTGGTGGGCACGGTCGAGACCGTGCGCCGGGAGCTGGCGCCGGACGGGTTCGTCCGCCGGTATCTCACCGAGCACACCGACGACGGGTTGGACGGTGACGAGGGTGCGTTCCTGATCTGCTCGTTCTGGCTGGCCGACTCGCTGGCGATGATCGGGCGGGTCGGCGAGGCGAGGGCGCTGTACGAGAAGCTTGTTGCTCTGCGCAACGATGTGGGACTGCTGGCGGAGGAGTACGACCCGGTCGCCGGGCGGATGCTCGGAAACTTCCCGCAGGCGTTCTCGCATCTCGGTCTGGTCAACACCGCCTGGCACCTGAACACCGCGGAGTCGCCGCTGCGCAGGTCGGCGTACTAGGACTCTGCTGGTTCTTGCCATCGGCCACGAACCGTGAAGGTGCGCGATGGGTTGCGGTGAGGCAGGATGGTGGTCGTGGACCTCGGACTTCGCGACCGCACGTACATCGTCACCGGAGCCAGCGCCGGACTCGGCTTCGCCACCGCCAAAGCCCTCGCGGGTGAAGGTGCCCGGCTGGTGATCTCCAGCCGCAACGAGGAGTCGATCGCGCGGGCCGCGGCCGAGCTCGGGGCGAACGTGGTCGGCATCCCGGTCGACAACGCCGACCCGGAGAGTGCCGAGCGGCTGGCCGCGACGGCGATCGCCAAGTGGGGCGCGTTGCACGGGGCCCTGGTCAGCGTCGGTGGCCCGCGGCCGGGGACGGCTCTCGACACCGACGAAGAGGACTGGCGGGCCGCGTTCGACAGCGTCTTCCTGGGTGGACTGCGGATCGCGCGATCGGTCGCCCGAGCGGGATCCGAGGGTACGTCGATCGCGTTCGTACTGTCGTCGTCGGTGAAGTCACCGATCACCGGGCTGGCGATCTCCAACGGGCTGCGGCCGGGGCTGGCGATGGTCGCCAAGACGCTTGCCGACGAGCTCGGCCCGAACGGGATCCGCGTCAACGGCCTGATGCCGGGCCGGATCGCCACCGACCGGCTGAAGGAACTCGACGCCAAGGGCGGCGACCCCGAGGCCGCCCGCCGCGCCTCCGAGAAGACCATCCCGCTGCGCCGTTACGGCGACCCCGACGAGTTCGGCCGGGCCGCCGCCTTCATCCTCTCCCCCGCCGCCTCCTACATCACCGGCGCCATCATCCCCATCGACGGCGGAGCCCTCCGCACCATCTGACGCCACCGGTTCTGCTTGCTGACGCTGTACTAGATCCGCTCGCTAGCGGGTTAGCTACCTGCCGGCGGCTTGTATCCCGCCAGCCGTGAAACAACCCGCCAGCGAGGGCCAACCGAGAACCCAGGGCCGGGTGTGGCGGCTCGCACGTCGCTGAGCCTGGCGCCGAGTGCGCTCGACGTCACCATCGATCAGCTCGTCATGCTGATCGCCATGGCGAACGACGAGAGCCCCCGGAAGGTCCTCAAGGCCAGCCGTGACCGGATCCGCGGCAACGGCCGCCGGCTCGGCAGCAGGCCGCGCCGGAGGCTCAGGAGCTGAGCACGTCAGCTCTGGGGCGCGATCCGGTTGCCTTCGTCGTCCCAGTGGTCGGCCACCTTCTTGCTCGGCTGCACACGCGGCGGCTCCCCCGGCATCTTCGGGTAGTCCGGCGGGAAGTTCAGCTCCCCGCCCGGCAGTTCGTCCCACAGCCGCAGCAGCGGGTCGAGCGAGTACGCCGTGTCGTCCATGTCCGCCCACGGGTCACCATCAGTGAGGTACTCCGGGACGGTGTGCAGGTTGAACGCCCGCGGATCGTCGACCTCGGCCAGCCGCTCCCACGTCATCGGCGTACTGACCGGCGCACCAGGCCGCGGCCGGAGCGACCACGCACCGGCGACCGTGCGGTCGCGCAGGTTCTGGTTGAAGTCGAGGAAGACCGCCGCGTCGCCGCGCTCCTCCTTCCACCAGGCGGTGGTCACACCGTCGTCGCGACGCTCCAGCTCTCGCCCGAGGCCGATCGCCGCGTGCCGGACCTCGTCGAACGACCACTGCGGCCGGATCCGCACGTAGATGTGGATCCCCCGGTTGCCGCTGGACTTCGGATACCCGCGAAGACCCAGCTCCTCGAGCAACTCACGGGCGACGCCGGCTACCCGCCGGGCGTCGGCGAAGGTCGCCCCCGGCTGCGGGTCGAGGTCGATCCGCAGCTCGTCCGGATGGTCGAGATCGCCCTTGCGCACCGCCCACGGGTGGAAGGTCAGGGTGCCCATCTGGGCCGCCCAGATCGCGGCCCCGATCTCGGTCAGGCACAGCTCGTCGATCGGGCGGTCGTTCGGCGTCAGCACCCTGCAGGTCTCGAGCCAGTCCGGGGCGCCCTTCGGCAGGCGCTTGGAGTAGAAGCCGTCGCCGGTCTGCCGGCCGGTCGCGTCCACGGACAGCGTCATCCCCTCGCGCCAGCCGCCGGGCCAGCGCTCCAGCGCGACCGGACGGTCGCCGGACGCGTGCATGAACGCAGGCCCGACGCCGGCGAAGTACTCACAGACCTGGAGCTTGGTGACCTCCGGGGCCCACTCGGTCGCCTCGTAGACGACCCGCTCCGGGCTGGAGACGCGGACTTCCCGGTCCCCCACGGGGAGCATCACCGCTGTGGTCTTCGCCATGGCGTGACGGTATCGCCCGGAACCGACCAAACCGGCGGCAGAACGGCGGAAAGGCAACTTTTCTCCACCTCTGGCCACGCCAGGTGACCGGGCGGTAACGTTCCAGCACCTCGTCCCGGGGCGTGAGGCCCCCGGGACGCTGATGAAGGAGCGCGAGGATGAACAGATCCGCCCTGTTCGCCGCTGCCACCGCAGTTGCGACCACTACCGCCCTCGGTCTGACCAGCGCCACCACTGCCACCGGTGCGCCGACGGCAGACCCAGTCCCCACCCCGGCCGCCGCCGTCGCCCGGGCCAAGGCCGCCATCGGCGACAACCTCGCCGTACTGCGAGCCACCGGTTCGGACGCGTTCGTCGTCCGCACTGTCCTCGTCGACCCGGACGGGTCCAGCCACGTCCGGATGGACCGGACCATCGGCGGGCTCAAGGTCCTCGGCGGCGACGTCGTCGTGCACCAGGCCAAGGACGGCAGCTGGAAGGGCGCCAGCCTGAGCCTGACCCGCAGCGCGAACGTCGGCCGCACCCCGAAGCTCAGCCTCGCCACCGCCACCTCGAAGGCCCTCGCCCGCGGTCAGAAGGCCGAGGGCAAGCCCGCACTGGTGATCGAGGCCCGCAAGGGCGCGCCGCGGCTGGCTTACTTGGTCACCACTGTCGGGACCCAGCCGGACGGTACGCCGAGCCACATCACCACCACCGTGGACGCACTCACCGGCGCGAAGCTGGTCAGCGAACAGCACATCGAGACCGCGACCGGCGACGGCCAGAGCCTGTACTCCGGCACCGTGCCACTGGACACGACCGCGGCCACCGGCGGCTTCACGCTGACCGACCCGGTCCGCGGCAACGGCTTCACTGCCGACGCGAACAACAAGACCGACTCGATCCTGTGCCAGCTGCTCGGCCTGGGCTGCCCGACCCCGACCCGGTTCACCGACGCCGACAACCACTGGGGCACCGGCACGAACGCGAACCGCGCCACCGCCGCCGTCGACGCGCATTACGGCGCCGCGACCACGTTCGACTACTACAAGAACGTGCACAGCCGGAACGGCATCTTCAACGACGGCAAGGGCGTCCCGAGCCGGGTGCACTACGGCAGCAACTACGTGAACGCCTTCTGGGACGGCAAGCAGATGACGTACGGCGACGGCGACGGTGTGACCGCCGGCCCGCTGGTGTCGATCGACGTTGCCGGCCACGAGATGTCCCACGGCGTCACCTCGGCCACCGCGAACCTGACCTACTCCGGTGAGTCCGGCGGCCTGAACGAGGCGACCAGCGACATCTTCGGCACCATGGTCGAGTTCTACTCGAACAAGGCCTCCGACCCGGGTGACTACTACATCGGCGAGGAGATCATGAAGGACCGGCCGGCGCTGCGGTTCATGGACAAGCCGAGCAAGGACGGCAACTCCCCCGACTGCTACTCCTCCGGCGTCGGCAACCTCGACGTGCACTACTCCTCCGGCATCGCGAACCACTTCGCCTACCTGCTGGCCGAGGGCAGCGGCGCGAAGACGATCGGCGGCCTGCCGCACAACTCGCCGACCTGCAACGGCTCGACGCTGGCCGGCATCGGCCACCAGAAGCTCGAGAAGATCTGGTACCGCGCGCTGACGACGTACATGACCACCGGTACGACGTACGCCCAGGCCCGGACGGCCACGCTGAACGCGGCCACCGACCTGTACGGCGCGAGCAGCCCCGAGCGGGCGGCGGTCGCGGCGACCTGGTCCGCGGTCAGCGTCAACTGACCGCCGGTCATGGGGCCTCCCGGCCTGGACTGAGGAGCGGAGAGAGCGAAGCGACCGGAGTGACGAGGGAAGGCCGGGAGCCAAAGCCCCATGACCCGCCGTGCCGGAGGCACGGCAGTGTGTACTGACTTCACCGGTCCTGTCCCACTGGGGCGGACAGGACCGGTGAACAAACGCTTTGTCCATTGCCCTGCGGGGGCGACCCACCTACCGTCACAATCATGGGTGGGGAGCCCGGGGGACAATTCGGACGGCGTGAGGCCAAGCTGCGTGAAGCCAGGCCACTACTGCTGGTCGTCGACGCTGACCCGGAGCGTCTGGAACGGTGTGAAACCGAGCTGGAGCGAGGGTTCGGCGTCGACTACAGAGTCCGCGGCGAGCTGACCACGGCCGCTGCGCTGAGCTGCCTACAGCTCGCACATGACCTGCAGCACCGGGTCGCCGTCGTGATGGTCGACAACGCTCTGCCGGACGACGAGCGCGCCGAGATCCTGGCCGCGTCGAGAACTCTGCATCCGGATGCACGCCGTGCCCTGCTGATCGAGTGGGGCGCTTGGGCGACCCGCAGTACGGCGGCGGCGATCCTGTCCGCGATGTCTGTCGGCGACATCAACTACTACGTGCTGAAGCCGTGGATCGCGCAGGACGAGCTGTTCCATCGGACGGTCGCGGAGTTCGTCCAGGAGTGGTCGCGTTACGAGGTCGCGAACCTCCGCGAGGTGGTCGTGATCGCGTCCGACCACTCGGTCCGGGGTCAGGCGGTGCGCAGTCTGCTGGCGCGCAACGGGATCCCGAGCGCGTTCCGGCTCAGCGGTTCGGTGCCGGCGAACGCCGTACTGGAGTGGATCGGTGAGCCGGATCCCGGGGACAGCGTGCTGGTGTGGATGCCGGCGGTGGGCGGCACGGTGCTGCGTGATCCGACCGACGTCGAGATCGCCGAGGCGTGGGGCGTTTCGACGACGCTGGACGACGGCGAGGACTCGTTCGACCTTCTGGTGATCGGGGCCGGTCCGGGTGGATTGGCGGCAGCCGTGTATGCGTCGTCCGAGGGGCTGCGCACGTTGGTCGTGGAGCGGGAGGCGATCGGCGGGCAGGCGGGGACGAGCTCGCTGATCCGCAACTACCTGGGTTTCTCGCGCGGGATCCGCGGCTCCGAGCTGGCCCAGCGCGGCTATCAGCAGGCGTGGGTGTTCGGCGCGCACTTCGTGCTGATGCGGTCGATCGAACGGCTCGAGCGACGGGACGGTCATTTCGTCGCGGAGATCGGTGACGTCGGCCAGGTGACGGCCCGGGCGGTCATCCTGGCGACCGGGGTGGCGTACCGGCGACTCGACGTATCGGCGCTCGAGGAGCTGATGGGGAGGGGCGTGTACTACGGCGCCAGTGTGTCGGAGGCCCATGGTCTGACGGATCGCGACGCGTGCGTGGTCGGTGGCGGCAACTCGGCCGGGCAGGCGGTGCTGCATCTGGCCCGCTACTGCAAGCTGGTCACCTTGGTGATCCGGGGTAAAGATCTCGTTGCGAGCATGTCGAAGTACTTGATCGACGCGATCGATGCCGCGCCCAACGTGGTCGTGCGGTCCTGGAGCGAGGTCGTCGGCGGTGGTGGCGACGGGCGGCTGCAGTGGGTGACGTTGCGGGACCGTACGTCGGGCGGCGAGGAGCGGCTCGACGTCGACGGACTGTTCGTGATGATCGGCGCCGTACCCGGCACGCAGTGGCTGCCGGACGAGGTCGGTCGGGACGAGCGGGGCTTCGTGCTGACCGGGTCGGACGCCGCGGCGGATCCGGGCTGGGCCGAGGACCGGCCGCCCCAGCCGTACGAGACGACGATGCCCGGGGTGTTCGCGATCGGCGACGTACGCAGTGGTTCGGTGAAGCGGGTGGCGTCGGCGGTCGGTGAAGGGTCCGTAGTCGTCTCGCAGGTCCACACGCATCTCAGGGTGTCCGAGGATGCCTGAACGGCGGTTCGTCTACACCCCGGCGATGGTTGTCCTGACCACGCTGGTGCTGCTGGTGCCGCTGGCCGGGTTGTTCCTCCTGGTCCAGAGCCCGCGGTTGGATGTGCATTGGGAGCACCACCCAGCACATTTCTGGCTGGTGTTGCTCACCGCGGGACTGAGCGCCGTACTGGCGTACATCACGGGTGCGGCGGCGCTGCGGCGAGGTGATCCGCGGGTTCTGCTGGTGTCATTGGCGTTCTTGTCGGCGGCCGGGTTCCTCGGGTTGCATGCATTGGCGACGCCGAAGGTCCTGCTGGACACACCGAACGCGGGCTTCACGCTGGCGACGCCCATCGGGGTCGCGGTCGCGTCGATCTTCGCGGTTCTGTCGAGCCTGAACATGTCGGGCGGGCGGGTGGCGGCCGCGGTCCGGTGGGGGCGGGTTGGGCGCGCGGCACTGCTGACCCTGATGGCTCTGTGGGCGGTGGCGTCGATCCTGCGCCTGCCGCCGTTGCACGACACCGCCGTACCAGAGGTTGCCGATGGCATCCTCACCGCGCTCGCCGTACCGACGGTGTTGTTGTACGCCGTCGCGGCCGCCCGCTACCTGCACCTGTGGTGGCGGAAGCCGTCGTTGATGCTGCTGTCGATGATCGCCGCGTTCATCCTGCTCGCCGAGGCGATGATCGCGATGGTGTTCGCGACGAACTGGGCGCTGTCGTGGTGGGAGTGGCACGTGCTGATGCTGACCGCCTTCGTGCTGGTGGTCGTCGGCGTCCGGATCCAGTGGTACGAGGAACGGTTCGCCGATCTGTATCTCGACGACACCGTCTCGGGCCGGCGCGAGTTGAGCGTGCTGTTCGCGGATCTGCAGGGGTTCACCACCTTCTCCGAGAACCATGATCCGGCCGAGGTCACCACGATGCTGAACACCTACTTCCAGGTCGTCGTGCCTCCCGTCGTACGGCGTCATGGCGGCGACGTCGACCGGATCATCGGCGACGCGCTGATGGTGACCTTCAACAAGCGCGGCAACCAGCCCGACCACGCGGCCCGGGCGGCCGCGGCCGGGTTGGCGCTGCAGGAGGCCGCGGCCGCTGTGCAGGCGGCGCACCCGAACTGGCCGCGGTTCCGGGTCGGGATCAACAGCGGGATCGCCTCGGTCAGCCTGCTCGGCACCGAGGGCGGCCGGACCCACACGGTCATCGGCGACACCGTGAACGTCGCCTCCCGGATCGAGGGCAAGGCACCGGGCGGCGGGGTCGCCATCGGGCCCGCGACGAAGGCCCTGCTGCCGGATGCGGTGACCCAGTCCCTGGGCCTGGTCGACCTCAAAGGAAAGGCCGAACCGGTCGAGGTTCACCAGCTGCTGGCGCTGTCCGGCGAATGATCACCCCTGCCTTCAGGGGCCGCACCTGGTGTTCACGTGTTGGACCTTGGCGGCGACTGGTCCGGGTGTGAGAATCCGGCTCATGTCTGCCCCGAACCGATCACGGCGCCGCGTGGGCGCCCTCGTGGTCACGTCCAGTCTCATCGTCTCCGGCCTGGCAGTGGCACTCGCCGCCGCGCCGGCGGACGCCGCGTCGACCGATGTGGTCATCACCGAGGTGTACGGCGGCGGCGGCAACACCGGCGCGCCCTACACGAACGACTTCATCGAGTTGACCAACAACGGCACGGCGCCGGTCGACGTGAGCGGCTGGTCGGTCCAGTACGCCTCCGCGGCCGGAAGCTCCTGGCAGGTCACCAGCCTCACCGGCAGCATCGCCCCGGGCGCCGCCTACCTGGTCCAGGAAGGGGCCGGCGCCGGAAACGGTCAGCCGATGCCCGCACCGGACGCCACCGGCAGCATCCTGATGTCCGCGACGGCCGGAAAGGTTGCCCTCGTCACCACTCAGACGGCGCTGTCCTGCGGGACGACGGCCTGTCACAACGCTCCCGAGGTCAAGGACTTCGTCGGCTACGGTTTGACGGCGAGCGACTCCGAGACCGCTCCGGCGCCGGGCCTGTCGAACACGACCTCGGCCACCCGGAAGGTCCCCACCCAGGACGCGGACGACAACGCGGCCGAGTTCGCGGCGGTCAACCCGTCCCCGAAGACGCTGACCTCGACGCCGCCGGATCCGGACCCGGTGGATGCGAAGATCCACGACATCCAGGGCGCCGCGCACCTGTCGCCGCTGAACGGCAAGCCGGTCAAGAACGTCACCGGTGTGGTCACCGCGAAGAGCACCAACGGCTTCTGGTTCCAGGACCCGCAGCCCGACAACGACCCGGCCACCAGCGAAGGTGTCTTCGTCTTCACCAGTTCCGCGCCGACCGTGGCCGTCGGTGACGCACTGACCGTCCAGGGCACCGTCGCCGAGTTCCGCCCCGGCGGCTCCGGCGGCACCGACAACCTGACCACCACGGAGATCACCAACCCGACGATCACCCTCACCGGCACCGCGCCCGTACCGGCCCCGACGATCGTCGGCAACGGCGGCCGGGTCCCGCCGTCGACCGTGATCGACGACGACTCCAACGGCGACGTCGAGACGACCAGTACGGCGTTCGACCCGGCGAGCGACGGCCTCGACTTCTGGGAGTCGCTGGAGGGCATGTGGCTCGGCATCAACCAGCCTGAGGTCACCGGTCCCACCAGTTCGTTCCGCGAGCTGTCCGTCGTACCGGCCGGATCCTCGGTCCGGACCGTGCGCGGCGGCATCCTGCTGCAGAAGACCGACAGCAACCCCGAGCGGGTCCTGCTCGACGACGTGCTGACGCCGATCCCGGACGCGAAGACCGGCGACAAGCTGGCTGGAGTCGTGGCGGGCGTTCTCGACTACTCCTTCGGCAACTTCAAGTTCCTCCCGACGCAGACGCCGACCGTGATCGACGGTGGCGTGAAGCGTGAGACGACCAAGGCCTCCTCGCCGCTGCAGGTCTCGGTGGCGACGTTCAACGTGGAGAACCTCGACCCGTCCGACGGCGACGCCAAGTTCGACGGACTGGCCCAGGCGGTGGTGAAGAACCTCGGGGCTCCGGACATCCTCGGCCTGGAGGAAGTGCAGGACAACGACGGCGCCACAAACTCCGGTGACACTGCCGCGAACAAGACCCTCGACATGCTCGTCGCCGCGATCCAGAAGGCGGGCGGACCGAAGTACGCCTACAGCCAGATCGACCCGGTGAACAACAAGGAGGGCGGCGAGCCGGGCGGCAACATCCGGGTCGCGTTCATGTACCGCACCGACAAGCCGGTGAAGTTCGTCGACCGTCCCGGTGGCACCTCGACCGCCGCCACGACGATTGTCACGGACCGGTTCGGCAAGCCGCACCTGAGCTACTCTCCCGGCCGGGTCGACCCGGCCAACCCGGCGTGGGAGGCCACCCGGGTCCCGCTGGCGGGCGAGTTCACCTGGCACGGCCAGAGCCTGTTCGTGGTGGTCAACCACTTCAGCTCCAAGGGCGGCGACGACCCGCTCTGGGGCCGGACCCAGCCGCCGGTCCAGGTGACCGCGCCGAAGCGGCACCAGCAGGCGCAGTCGGTGCGCGGCTTCGTCGACCAGATCCTGGCCAAGGACAAGGGCGCCAACGTCATCGTCCTCGGTGACCTGAACGACTTCGACTGGTCGGAGACGGCCGACATCCTGGTCGGATCCGGCAAGACGTCGCTGATCGACATGCCGCGGACACTGCCGGTGAAGGAGCGCTACAGCTACGTGTTCGAGGGCAACAGCCAGATCCTGGACCAGATCCTGATCTCCCGGAACCTGCAGCCCGCCTCGACGTACGACGTGGTGCACATGAACGCCGAGTTCCCGGACCAGATCAGCGACCACGACCCACAGGTCGTGCAGGTGATCCCGCTACCGTCCTGGGTGCACTGATTGCGGGAGTCTTACGGTGGCCGCCCGGGCGGGGTTTTGCTTGCCCGGGCGGCCACAATGGAGTCGTGACAGACGACACCAAGCAGTACGCCGTGAACAAGTCCGACGCGGAGTGGAAGGCGCAGCTGTCCCCCGCCGAGTTCCAGGTGCTGCGCAAGGCCGGTACCGAACGCCCCTTCGTCGGTGAGTACACCGACACCAAGACGGTCGGCGTCTACAAGTGCCGCGCCTGCGACGCGGAGCTGTTCCGCAGCGAGACCAAGTTCGACTCGCACTGTGGCTGGCCGTCCTTCTTCGCCCCGCTGGCCGAAGACCGGGTCGAGTACATCGAGGACACCGACCTCGGCATGAAGCGCGTCGAGGTCCGCTGCGCCAACTGCGGCTCCCACCTCGGCCACGTCTTCGAGGGCGAGGGCTACGACACCCCCACCGACCTCCGCTACTGCATCAACAGCATCAGCCTGAACCTCGAACCCGCCTGATCGGCAGGCTGCCACCCCGGACTCAGATCGGGGTGGCGAGGGCTATCGGGTTGCCTTCGGGGTCGGCGGTGTAGGCCTGGCGTTCGCCCCAGGGCATGGTGGCGGGTTCCTGCAGGATGGGGTGGCCGGCCTCGCGGAAGAGCTCGACTGTGGCCTCGACGTTGTCGACGTACACGAAGAGCTCGAAGCGGGGCGCGGTGCCGACGGTGATGCCGAGTTGGGCCTCGGGCCAGTTGGCGTCGGCGATGCCCAGGGATGAGTCGCCGCGCTCGAGGCCGACGTAGTGCGGGTCGCCCTCGAGCGGGAACTGGTACGTCGGTTCGTACCCGAGCAGCGCGTAGAAACCGACGGACCGGCGTACGTCGCTCACGTACAGCACCGGGAAGGCCTTACGGTGCCCAGCCACGGGCGTCAGGCCAGGTTGGCGACCAGCTCGCCGAGCTCGGTCCGCTTGCCCGTGTAGAAGGGCACTTCCTCGCGCACGTGCCGCCGGGCGGTGGACGCGCGCAGGTCGCGCATCAGGTCGACCATCCGGTGCAGTTCGTCGGCCTCGAAGGCCAGGATCCACTCGTAGTCGCCGAGCGCGAACGACGCGACCGTGTTCGCCCGGACGTCGGGGTAGGTCCGCGCCATCTTGCCGTGCTCGGCGAGCATGAACCGCCGCTCCTCGTCCGGCAGCAGGTACCACTCGTACGACCGCACGAACGGGTAGACGCAGATGTACGCCCGCGCCTCCTCGTCGGCCAGGAACGCCGGGATGTGGCTCTTGTTGAACTCGGCCGGCCGGTGCAGCGCGAACTGCGACCAGACCGGTGCCAGGTGCCGCCCGAGGCGGGACCGGCGCAGCGCGTGGTACGCCTTCTGCAGCGCGTCCGACGTCGGCGCGTGCCACCAGACCATGAAGTCGGCGTCGGCCCGGAAGCCCTCGACGTCGTAGATCCCGCGGATCACCACGTCGTCCGTGGCCAGCTTGGCGACCAGCTCGGACAGCTCGGCGGTCAGCTCGTCCCGGTCCGCGTCGCCCAGCGGGGTCTCCACCTTGAAGACCGACCACAGGGTGTAGCGGATCACATTGTTCAGCTCACGCGCCTTCGGCTTCTCTGTCACGGAGCCATTGTCTCCAATGTGGCTAAATGAGCCTGCACCCGGGTGGCTGCCTGCCCACCCGATGCCACACATGCGGCGATCCCTACACCTCGGTACGCCGCTCCGCACACAGCCAGACCAGGCTCCCCGGCAACGGCCTCCTCCACGCGGTCAACGCGGTCCAGATGCCCCACGGCGTACTGCGGAAGCCCGCCGCCCCACCGCGTCACCAGCGACCCCACCACAGGTGCCTGGAGCCCGACAGCACGCCCCAGATCGGCAGTGGCCAGCGCCACCAGCTCCTCGTCGGACCGCTGCAGGACGTGCTCCTCCCCCAGCCGCCCGACCGAGCACCGCAGTACGGCGAGCTCTCCACCAGCCGCACCCGACCACTCCCACTTCGCGTGCGAGTATGTCGACGCCTTGATCGTCCGCCCCTCCACCGACGGCACCAGGAACCCGGACCCGGTGGCCGCCTCGGGCCAGTCCTGCTTGCGGACCGCGAGGGTCACGATCGCCATGCTCGCGTACTCGATCGTCGCCAGCTCGGCCGACGCCGCCGGCACCAACTCAGCCAGCATCCGCGCCGCCGGTGTGGCCGGTACGGCGACGATCACCGCGTCGGCCTCCAACAGAGTCGGCGCCGGCACCGGCCCGGCCTCCAGCGCATAGCCGTTGGTGGTCCGCGTGATCCGTCGCACCGCAAGCTTGCGCCGGATGTCGACACCACGTGCGGTCAGGTCCTGCTTCAGCGCGCTGACCAGCCGGTTGATCCCGCCGACAACGCCGGCGAACACCGGCGCGCCGGCCCGACGCTGCCCGGCTTCCCGCATCTCCGCCGTCGCCGCGAGCAGGCTCGGCGCCGTCCGCAGCTTGGCGTACAGCTCCGGCACCGCCGCCGCCAGCGAGATCTCCTCTGCCCGGCCGGCGTACACCCCGCCGAGCAGCGGGTCGATCAGCTTGTCCGTCACCGCCGGACCCATCCGCGAGGCGACGAACCGCCCGATAGCGACGTCCTCCGTCAGCGCCGGAGCAGGCAGCTCGGCCTCGTGTGCCACCGCTTCGGCTCCCTCGGACCCGAGTACGTCGGCTGTCGCGGCAGGGTCCATCGGGACACCCATCACGGTCGGCGGGATAGCCCGGATCCGGTCGCCGATCCACAGTCCGGCCGACGTCGTCGCCGGATGCACCAGGTCGCCACCGAGGCCGACCGCCTTGATCAGGTCGACCGCCTCCGGCCGCCGGGCCAGCACCGACTCGGCCCCGAGGTCGACCGGCACACCCTCGAGCACGTCACCCGCGAGCTTGCCGCCGAGCCGCGGCGACCCCTCCAGCACCGTGATCCGCGGCGGATTCGGCCCAGTCGCCAGCGCGTACGCCGCCGCCAGTCCACTGATCCCGCCACCAACGACAACGACCCGGCTCACAGGTCCTCCAGCTTCAACTCGAACCCAAGACGAGCCGCCGGGTCGGCCACGCGGCGGAACCCGGCTCGCGTCAACACCGCCTGCGACGCCACATTCCGGTCCGACGTCCCCGCTCGCAGCATCGTCAGCCCGTACTCCGACGCGGCGAGCCTCGCGACCGCACGGACCGCCGCCGATGCGAGCCCCCGGCCCGTGGCTTTCTCCGCGATCCGGTAGCCGAGCTCGGCCGAGCCGTTCTCGAGATCCATGAGGTTCACCCGTCCGACCACCGCGCCGGCGGCATCGACCAAGACGTGGAACCGGCACGTCCCCGCCTTCTGCTCGGCCAGGAGCGCCTGATGGCGATCCGCGAACGACGTGAAGTAGTCGTCACCGCGATCCTCGATCCAGGCGGCGAAGTACTCCCGGTTCTCCCGCTCGAAGACAAGGACGGCGTCGGCGTGCTCGGCGGTCAGCGACTCGAGCGTCACGTCGTGGTCAGGCAGGTACACGGGCCGACTTCGCCTGGACGTACTGAGCGATCCGGTGCAGCACCTCGGGGTCGGCATTCGGAGGGACCCCGTGGCCGAGATTGAAGATGTGGCCGGGTGCGGCCTTCCCCTCGGCGAGGATCCGGTCGATCTCCGGCTCAACCGCCTCCCAGGGAGCGAACAGCAGGGCCGGATCCAGGTTGCCCTGCACCGGCTTCGGACCGGCTCCGGCCGCGGTGATCCGGCGTACCGCTTCATCCAGCGGCACCCGCCAGTCGACACCGACGACGTCAGCCCCGGCGTTGCTCATCAGCCCGAGCAGTTCGCCCGTGTTCACGCCGAAGTGCACCCGGGGTACGCCGTACGAGGCGAGGGCCTCGAACACCTTCGCGGAGTGTGGCAGCACGAACCGCTCGTAGTCGCGCGGCGACAACCCGCCCGCCCACGAATCGAACAGCTGGATCGCGGACGCGCCCGCCTCGACCTGCACTGCCAGGTAGGCGATCGCGACGTCGGCCAGCCGGTCGGCGAGCGCGTGCCAGAGGCCCGGGTCGCTGTACATCAGCGCCTTGGTCTTGGCGAAGTCCCTGCTCGGCCCGCCTTCGACCAGGTACGACGCCACCGTGAACGGGGCCCCGGCGAAGCCGATCAGCGGCGTACCGCCCAGCTCCGAGACCAGCTGCTGCACAGCGTCCGTGGTGTACGGCACATCCGCGGGAGTGACCGGGCGGACGGCGTCCAGGCCGGCCACGTCGCGGATCGGGGCCGCGACCACCGGGCCGACCCCCGGCTTGATCTCGATGTCGAAGCCCACCGACTTCAGCGGCAGCACGATGTCGGAGTAGAAGACCGCCGCGTCGACGCCGTAACGGCGTACCGGCTGCAGCGTTATCTCGACAACGAGGTCGGGACGCATGCAGGCTTCGAGCATCGTGGTCCCCACGCGGGCCGCGTGGTACTCAGGCAACGCCCGCCCGGCCTGCCGCATGAACCACACCGGCGTGTGTGGGCCCGGCTCACCTCGAGCGGCGAGCAGAAAGGCGGAACGGTCGAGCGCGCGGGACTGTGGCAGAGGCACACAGCGATAATCCCACGCGCGGAATTTCGCCGGTGAGCGGCCGTCGCACGCGGTTACCGGCGCGTCGACACAGGCGTCGGTGAGTAATCAGTCGTAGGCTGCCAAGCATGGGTGCCCGCAAGCAGGTCGACGCGCCACCCGCGGAGTTCGCCGAGGCCGTGACGCAGTTACGCGGTGCCCGGTTCCGGCCCGAGGTCTTCGTCGAGGAGATGCCCGCGCCGCAGCGGATCGCTCCGCACGCGGCCGCGGTCAGCGCCGACGTGACGGTCGACGGCGACGATGTCGCCACCGGCCGCCTGGTCATCCTTTACGACCCGGACGGGAACGACGCCTGGCAGTCGACCTTCCGCTGTGTCGCGTACGTGCGCGCCGCCGTCGAACCGGAGATGGTGACCGACGCGCTGCTCGGCGGCGTGGGCTGGACCTGGCTGATGGAGGCGCTGGCGGACCGGGGCGCGGACTTCCAGGCGCCGAGCGGTACCGTGACCAGGGTGGTATCGGAAAGCTTCGGCGGCATGGCCGACGACGACGCGACGGCGGAGATCGAGATCCGTGCGTCCTGGAGCCCCGTGCCGGGGCCTGGTGGTCTGGTGGATGTGACCCGGCACGCGGAGGCGTGGGGCGAAGTTCTCTGCACGGCGGCCGGACTGCCGCCGGTTCCGCCGGGGGTCGTGGCGATGCCGACCCGGCGCGGACAGCGGGGCCGATGAGCCCGGCAGAAACCCAGCAGCCGCCCGTCCCGGACGACCCGACAGCGAACCTGCCCCTGCTAGAACTCCGTGACGGGCTCTCCGAGGTCGTCGACACCGACCCAGCGCTGACCGACGTGGTCGAGGCCTTCCAATCCGGCACCGGCCCGGTCGCCGTCGACGCCGAGCGCGCCTCCGGCTACCGCTACTCCCATCGGGCCTACCTGGTGCAACTGCGCCGCGAGGGCGCCGGCTCCGCGCTGGTCGACCCGATCCCGTTCGGCGACCTGTCCGCACTCGGCGACGCGATCGTGGACACCGAGTGGATCATCCACGCCGCGAACCAGGATCTGGCCTGCCTGGCCGAGGTCGGGATGGTGCCGCGGAAGGTGTTCGACACCGAGCTGGCCGGCCGCCTGCTCGGGTACCCGAAGGTCGGCCTGGCCTCGCTGGTGAGCGAGGTCCTCGGCTACCGGATGCGCAAGGAGCACTCCGCCGCCGACTGGTCGACCCGCCCGCTCCCGGCGCCGTGGCTCGTGTACGCCGCTCTCGACGTCGAGATGCTGATCGAGTTGCGCGACGCGATCGAGGCCGAACTGCGCCGCGAGGGCAAGTGGGAGTGGGCCGAGCAGGAGTTCGCCTCGATCCTGTCCGCGCCGCCGCGTGAGCCGAAGCCGGATCCGTGGCGCCGGACGTCGGGGATGCACCGCGTCCGCAATCGCCGCAGTCTGGCCGTCGTACGGGCGTTGTGGGAGGCGCGGGACCAGATCGCCGAGTCCGCGGACATCTCCCCCGGCCGGATCCTGCCGGACGCCGCAATCGTCGAGGCGGCGTCGGCGATGCCGGCCGACCGGGACACGCTCCAGCGTCTGACCGCATTCAAGGGCCGCGGCGCGCACCGGCACATGCGGACCTGGTGGGAGGCGATCGACCACGCGCGCCGCCTCCCCGAGTCCGAGCTACCGAAGCAGGGCCCGCGGTACGACGGCCCGCCGCCGGCCCGCGCCTGGGCCGATCGGGACCCGGATGCCGCCGCCCGTCTGTCGGCCGCCCGCTCCTCGGTCGCCGAGATCGCCGAGGCGCACCGGCTTCCGACCGAGAACCTGCTCTCCCCCGACACCATCCGCCGGCTGGCCTGGTCGCCACCACCCGAGCTCAGCCTCGAGGTGGTGACGACCTTCCTGCGCGAGCACAACGCCCGCGAGTGGCAGATCGGCCTCACCGCCGGCGTGCTGACCGACGCGATGGAGTCCGAGGCTCCGAAGGAACAGCTCGACTGATCAGCCGGCCGGGCGGAACAGCGAGCTCTGCACGTACTCCAGCGCCTTGGTGAACTTCTCGTCGCCGAACCGGCGGCCCATCTCGGCCTCGTCGATCTCCTCGATCCGGGTCTGCAGCCAGTAGAGGTTGCCGAACGGGTCGTGCACCCGCGCAACGATGTCGCCCCAGAACAGATGCGTCGGCTCGGTCACGACGGTGCCGCCGGCCGCCACCGCCTGCTTCAGCGCGGTCTCCACGTCCCGGACGTAGAGCCGAAGGAAGGCAGGCGTCGGCGGCCAGTCCGGCTTGTCGAACATCATCACCACCGAGTCGCCGATCCGCATCTCGGCGTGGCCGATGTGCCCGTGCTCGTCGACGACCCGGCCACCGAGGTCCACCGCATCGAACGCGGCCGCGAGGAAGTCCATCAGCCCGGCGGTGTCGTGCCCGATGATCCACGGCGTCACCGAGTGGTAGCCCTCGGGAATCGGGTTCACAGTCGTCATGTTCGCTGCTCCTTCACGGTTCGGTTACCACCACCGTAAGAGCAGTACCGGCCAAGTCCTGGCCTCTACTTCAGCGCGACCACATCCTGTTGCTGGTCCGGCCAGGTGACGACAACCGTGGCGCCGTCGACCTCCGCAGTGATCCCGTCGGTCGTGCAATCCTGACCGCTGAGCAGCACTACAGCGGCGTACACGCGTCCGGGTTCGAGGCCGGTCTCGACCCACGGAGTGACCGACACTTCGCCGAAGGCGTTCACGCCCTCCCGGGTCGTGCTGCCCTCGTGCCACTCGCCGATCAGCGGTACGACGGCCGACACGCGCCCGGACCCCGTCAGTGCGTAGCCGGAGATCGTCAGGGTCAACGGTTCACCGTCGTACTCGCCGTCCACGCGGGCGATGCGGACCTCGAATGGACCACGGAGGACGGACGCGGTGACAACTGAAAGGCCTGCCGCCTCCGGTTCCTCCGCCCCGAACTGCACGGGGAACCGGCTGACCGCCGTCCGCGAGCCGAGGCTCAGGAGGGTGATCGGGCGCCGCTGCGACCACCGCCCGTCGGACCTTCGCACCGCCACCTGGTTGTCCGGGACCTCGTCCGCGTCGATCAGATCAGGCCCGGTGATCGTCGAGTAGGCGTGGCGGCAGTAGAGCGGATCCTCCGCAGCCAGTTCGGTCCCGGCGTGGTCGGTGCCGTGGTTGACGACGCGGACGATGCCGTCGGCCGTCGTACCCGAGATGAGCCAGCCCGGCGGCCGAGCCACGACCGAGACATCGGACTGCTCGAGCTGCAGCGGCTCCTCGCGGGCGGTCCACACCGGATGACCCGCCGGCAGCACGAGTCCGGCGAAGCCCAGACTCGCCCAGTACGGCGATCCCGGACCCGAGTACGACTGCCGCATCCGCGGGAACGCCGTACGCCAACCGAGGCCGAGCAGACCACGGTCGTCCCAGGCACCGGCGTCGGCGAACCAACTGAGGATGCCACTGGTCAGACGCCGGGTCGCTCCGGGAGGCAACGGACTCGCGTCGAAGATCGCGCCGGCCCAGTACGGCGACGCGGTCGCGAACCGGTACACGAGCGAACGGCCTTGGTGGAGCGGCGCACCATCGGCTCCGACGAGATGCTGGACGGTGCCGAGGTACTCACGCAGCCGCTCGCGATAACCGTCGAGCAGCTCTCCGGCCTCGCCCGACATGCGGCAGTACCAGAGCGAGAACAGGTGCATGACCCAGCCGTTGTACCAGTCGTAGTGGGTGGTCCCGCCCTCGCGGATCCCGTCGGTGTACCAGCCGTCGCCTTGGTAGAACGTGTCCAGCGTCGCGATGTTCTTCTGGATCACCGACTCGTCGCACGGTCCGCCCACCGAGCGCAGGAAGGCGAGGGTGACGTTCTGGAACCACAGCCAGTTGCTCGCCGAGTACGTGACCTCGTTGGCGGGCGCCAGCCATTCGACGACCTGCGCACGCGTCCGGTCGTCCAGCTTGTCCCAGACCTGTGCACGGGATTCGTGCAGGGCGATGGCCATCGCGGCTGCCTCGACCCGCGGCTGACCGAACTCCGTCAGTCGCGGCCAGGCCTCCGGTGAGGTCGGGTCCGCGCCGGCGGCGAGGCCCTCGGCGTACCAGCCGGCGTGATCGTGCGGATCGTCGTCCGATCCGGCGAGCCGGAAGCCTGCGGTCAGAAAGGACCGGGCGAACCCTTCCAGACCGTCGCTCGCCGACCCGGACCTGGACGCCGGACCGGGAGGATCGACATTCGCATGGCGCGGACTCGCGAAATCCCGCAAGGCGAGCAAGGTCCAGTCAGCCGTCTGCTCCCAGTGCTCCCGGGTCCACCCTGTGTACGGCGACAGCGTTCGATCTGAGGTCAGTCGCTCGGCGTGCCGTCGTTCACCCATGGCCATCCCTCCGAATCCCAGTGCAGTTCGTCCATCATCAGCTTGCGGGTCTCCACGGACGGAAGATGGTTGCCATCGGCGTCGTACCACGGATAGCCGTGGTAGAAGATCATCTGCCGCTGTTGCCCGCCGATCCGGACATCGGTGATGAACTGGTGGCCGGGCGAGGCGACCCGGTCGTCGCCGCGCAGGATCGTCCGCAAGGAGTATGAGGAAGCGTTCGCCGCGTCCAAGTGACCGGTCAGAGCAGGTCGGCTCCGGAGGTGGGAACCGCCTCCGGGGCAGCGACCGGATCCACCGGGCGGCGGTCGCTGGTCGTCAGGTCCGCCCGGATCTCGCGGCGCAGCGTGAGGACGATCTGCAGTGCGCCGAGCAGGATCACCGTCGCGATGATCGCGAAGATCTGCCGGTAGCTGAGCAGGCTCACCAGCAGGCTGCCGACGGCCAGCGAGATCGCCTGCGGCGTGGACACGAGCACCTCGACCGCAGTCGACACCCGGCCGATCAGATGGCCCGGCGAACGCCGTTGCATCAGCGTCGTGAAGGCGACGAACGTCCACGGGAGCCCGACACCGCAGATGCCCGCGCCGACCAGGACCAGGACGATGCTCGGCGCGGCCGCGCAGACGATGGTGGCGGCGGCCAGAGCGGTCAGGCCGAGTGCGAAGGTGGCGATCTCACCGAGACGACGGACGGCGCGGCTCGCGGTGAGGCCGCCCAAGACCGCACCGACGCCTTGGCAGGTCACGAAGACGCCGGAGAAGGTGGGCGGCTTGCCGAAGGCGTCCAGCAGCGCGTAGATCGACGACTCGAAGAAGCCGATGACCAGGATCGAGATCGCGAGCCCCAGCAGGACGTGGCGGAGTACGCGGTCGTTGACCAGGAACCGGACACCCTCGAGGACGTCGTCGCGGAAGGTGTGCTTCGCCGGCGCGGGCGCCTCGGTGATCGGGATCGTTGCGATCAACAGTCCGGCGATGACGAACGTGCCGGCGTCGACGACCGCGACCAGCCAGCCGCCCGTGGTCGCGAAGATCGCGGCCCCGACGAGTGGACCGAACAGCCGGTAGCCCTCCTTGATCGTGGCCAGGCTCGAGTTCGCGTCGACCAGGAGCTCATCGGGCAGCAGGTCCTTGAGCAGGCCGTTGAGTGCCGCGGGCAGTACGACGAACGAGACGCCGTACAGGAAGGCGACGACCCAGATCAGCCAGACGTCGTTCGCGTCCCGCACGAGCACGAGCGGGAGGACCGCGGCCGCGCTCGCGAAGTTGCCCCAGACAAGGATCGCCTTGCGGGGAAGCCGGTCCACCCAGACACCGAGGAGCGGGGCGCCGAGCGCCGGCAGCACCATGAAGAAGAAGGTCAGACCGGCCATCGCGTTCGAGTCGGTGAGGGTCTTCACCCACATGCTCAGCACCAGCAGCATCACCGAGTCGCCGAGCATCGACGTACTCAGCCCACCGAAGAGGCGAGGGAACCCAGGCTGCGCGAACAGTTTCCTCATGCCGGCTCGACCCCCGGGAAGTACGTCGGAACGCCCCACGCGACGAACTCGCACAGACGCGCGCCGGGCGGTCGCTCCTTCGGCTCGGTCAGCCGCTCCACATAGCGATCGAGGACGGCATTGATCGCGACGTTCATCTCCTTGAGCTCGTCCGCGGTCAGCCACGCGATCATCTCGGCGCTGCTGTGCGCCGCGCGCCATTCCTCGGACTCCTCCGGCGCGCGCTGCTGTGCCTCCCGCAGCCGGTCCATCGCCCGGCCCATCATCACCTCGGACAGCGCCTGCGCAGCCCGACGTTCGTCGATCGACCCCGAGGCGTGCTCCTCGTCCCAGCTAAAACCGAGCCCCGGCACCTGCCATGGCCGCTGCCGACCCTTCCCACCTTCGGCCTCCTCCACGAACCCGTGCTGCGCCAGCTTGCGCAGGTGCCACGAGCAGTTGGCCGGCGTCTCGTCGAGCCGATCGGCCAGCTCGGTGGCGGTCAGTGGTCCGCTGATCGACAGCAGTTCGACGATCCCCATCCGCACCGGGTGGGCCAGGGCGTTGAGCTCGCGAGGGTCGCTGAGGCGACGATGCGGGTTCGGCATCCATCGAAAGTACTCTTTCGAAAGAGTTGTTGCAATGGGTTGCGGGCACAGAAAATCGCCCGCCGCGCGGGGCGCGGCGGGCGATGGAGAAGCAGACCGGACAGACCGGCGAGCGGGCCCGGCTAGGCCGGACAGACCCGGCGAGGGCGAGCGCGCCTGGCTGACCACAGCCGCCGAGCGATGCGAGGGGTGCGGGTGGCGGAGCCCCGCTTGCTCCGAGCGGTCGGCGCGGGATGCCTCAGGCCGGGAGGTGGGATTCGATCGCGGCGACGACCTCGGCGGACTCCGGCTCGGTGCGGGGCCGGAAGCGGGCGGCGACCGTGCCCTCCGGGGTGATCAGGAACTTCTCGAAGTTCCACTGGATGTCACCGGCCTCGCCGTCGGCGTCCGGCGTCAGGGTCAGCTCGGCGTACAGCGGGTGCCGGCCCTCGCCGTTCACCTCGAGCTTGTCCAGCATCGGGAACGTGACGCCGTACGTGGTCGAGCAGAAGGCGGAGATCTCGTCCGCCGTACCCGGCTCCTGGCCGCCGAACTGGTTGCACGGGGCGCCGAGCACGGTGAAGCCGCGGGCGCCGTACTGCTTCTGCAGGTTCTCCAGGCCCTCGTACTGCGGGGTCAGGCCACACTTCGACGCGACGTTCACGACCAGGACGGTCTTGCCTTTGTAGTCACCGAGCGAGGTCGGAGCGCCGGCGAGGGTGGTCAGCGGGATGTCGTACAGGCTCATGCAGAACCTTTCGAGGTTGGGAGGACGGGGCCGGGACGCGACTGTACGCCGCGAGGCCGGCTCGGCGGCGTCGATTGCCGGACGTCACACGGTGAAGAATACTGCTCGGCTAGCGAACTTCCACGGACTCGGTCCGGATGGGCTGCGGGGCAGGAGTTGGCGCGGGCATCCAGAGTTTGCACTCGGTGATGGCCGCCGTGAGCAGGTTGTACAGCCGGTCGTCCGGGTCCGGCACACAGGCCTGCGAGATGCCTTCCACCGCGCAGGACACGGCGCGTGGCGCGGTCCGCTTGGCGAAGTCCGGCGTACCCCGATGGGCCCTTGCGGTGAAGGACCGCGCCCACTTGGTCGCGGCCGGGACCGCCTCCAGGACCGCCTGCGAGTCGGGCTCGAGGTCGTCGAGTGGACGCCCGTCCAGCGCGGCGAGTTGCTTCTCCCCCACCAGCAGAGCCACTGCGAGGATGTACTGCCGCTCCTGCGACACCACCGGCAGCGCGTGCTGGATACAGCGGGCGGTCACCCGCGCGACGACGTGTGGATCGTCGGGAGTCAACCCGATCACCGATGGGATCAGTGGCGCCAGCCGGGTGCGGCCGGCGTCCGTCGTGCAGTCGTTGACGTCGCGCGCCACGCCCGCCAGCAGCGGATGCGTACAGGCCGGATGGTCCGACCATGGCTCGCCTGCCAGATAGGAGGCGAACTCCATGAAGCAGGCACCCTTGCGCGGGTTGCGGTGTTTGCCCCGGCTCAGCACCGGCACGGAGAGATCAGCATTGTTCATGAACGGCTCCAGACACACGGACCTTGCCACCAGCATGCGCCGAATCGCGCCGGTTCGCCACGGGTTGTGGTCTGCGTGAGCAACCGGGTGTGCGCTGTGAGCAGCCGCACAGGCGTGGCTGCTTGGGGAGTTCTGTTACCGACGGGTAGCATCGAGGTAGCTTTCCCGACCCCCAGAGGAGGGCCCTCGTGCCCCGTGAGATCCGCGATGTCGTGTTCGTCGACGGCGTTCGCACCCCGTTCGGCAAGGCCAAGGGCCAGTACGCCGAAACCCGCGCCGACGATCTGGTGATCAAGTGCATCCGGGAGCTGCTGCGGCGCAACCCGGAGCTTCCGCCGGAGCGGGTGGACGAGGTCGCGATCGCGGCCACCACCCAGATCGGCGACCAGGGCCTGACCATCGGCCGGACCGCGGCCCTGCTGGCCGGCCTGCCGAACACCACTCCCGGCTACGCCATCGACCGGATGTGCGCGGGCGCGATGACCGCTGTCACCACGACCGCCTCGGGCATCGCCTTCGGCGCGTACGACGTGGTCGTCGCCGGCGGGGTCGAGCACATGGGCCGCCACCCGATGGGCGAGGGCGTCGACCCGAACCCCCGCATCATCGCCGAGAAGCTGGTCGACACCTCCGCCCTCGTGATGGGTTCCACCGCGGAGAATCTGCACGACCGCTTCCCCGGTATCACCAAGGAGCGCGCCGACGCGTTCGCCGCCGCATCTCAGGAGAAGGCGGCCAAGGCGTACGCCAACGACCTGATCCAGCCGGACCTCGTCCCGATCGCGACCCGGTCGGCCGAGCAGGGCTGGGGCTACGCGGCCACCGACGAGCCGATGCGGCCGGGCACCACGGTCGAGGACCTGGCCACGCTGAAGACGCCGTTCCGCCCACACGGCCGGGTCACCGCGGGCAACTCGGCCGGTATCAACGACGGCGCGACCGCCTGCGTGCTGACCTCCGCCGAGGCCGCGGCCGAGCTCGGCCTCACCCCGAAGATGAAGCTGGTGTCCTACGGCTTCGCCGGCGTCGAGCCCGAGGTGATGGGCGTCGGTCCGATCCCCGCCACCGAGAAAGCGCTGAAGCTCGCCGGGCTGACCATCGACGACATCCAGGCGTTCGAGGTGAACGAGGCGTTCGCCGTTCAGGTGATCGCGTTCCTGGAGCACTACGGCATTGCCGACGACGACCCGCGGGTCAACCCGTACGGCGGCGCGATCGCCTACGGCCACCCGCTGGCATCGTCCGGCGTCCGGCTGATGAACCAGCTGGCCACGCAGTTCGAGCAGCGCCCTGAGGTCCGCTACGGCCTGACCACGATGTGCGTCGGCCTGGGCATGGGTGGAACGGTCATCTGGGAGAACCCGAACTGGGAAGGTGCCTCGGCATGAGCTTGCAGGAACTGATCGACTCGGCCTCTGCTCTGTCGACGGACGAGGTCGTCACGCTCGCGCACTCGCGGGACGTCGTGCTGCCGGGCAAAGCCGGTGTCATGGCGCTCATCACGCTGGACAACGGGCACGATCACACCAAGCCGAACACGTTCGGCCCGAAGGGTCTGGCGTCGCTCAACACCGCGCTGGACGCGGCGCTCGCGCGCGACGACATCGCCGCGATCGGTGTCACCGGCAAGCCGTTCATCCTGGCCGCCGGTGCCGACCTGACCGGCGTACCGAAGCTGACCGATCGCGAGCAGGCGCTGAACCTCGGCCGGATCGGTCACGGCGTGATGCGCAAGCTGGTCGACGGCGGCAAGCCGTCGTTCGCGTTCGTGAACGGCGTGTCGCTGGGTGGCGGTCTCGAGGTCGCGCTGCACGCCACCTACCGCACCGTCTCGGCCGCGGCCGGCGTGCTCGCGACGCCCGAGGTGTTCCTCGGCCTGATCCCGGGCTGGGGTGGCAACTTCTTGCTGCCGAACCTGATCGGTGCAGACAAGGCGGTGAAGGTCGTCGTCGAGAACGCCCTGAACCAGAACAAGATGCTGAGCGGGCCGGAGGCGGTGACGTTCGGCATCGGCGACGTACTGCTGGACTCGGCCGACTTCCTCGAGCAGTCGCTGATCTGGGCCAGCAAGGTGCTCACCGGTGCGATCACCCTCGACCGGCCGTCGGTTGACCGCGGCGAGGCCTGGGATGCAGCCGTTGCCCGGGGCAAGGGGTTTGCCGATCTGAAGGTGAGTGGTGCGGCGCCGGCGCCGTACCGGGCGCTCGAGCTGATCGCGGCGGCCAAGGACAACAACCGGGACCGTGGTTTCGCGGCCGAGGACGAGGCGCTCGCCGACCTGATCATGAGCGAGGAGCTGCGCAGCGGCCTGTACGCCTTCGACCTGGTGAACAAGCGGGCCAAGCGCCCGGCCGGAGCGCCGGACAAGTCGCTCGCCCGTCCCGTCACGAAGGTCGGCGTCGTCGGCGCCGGTCTGATGGCCGGCCAGCTGGCCCTGCTGTTCGTCCGTCGCCTCGAGGTGCCCGTCGTCCTCACGGACCTGGACCAGGAGCGGGTGGACCGCGGGGTCGGGTACGTGCACGGTGAGATCGACAAGCTGCTCGGCAAGGGCCGGATCCGGCCGGACAAGGCGAACCAGTTGAAGGCCCTCGTCACCGGGTCGGTGGATCGGGCTGTCTTCGCGGATGCCGACTTCGTGATCGAGGCCGTGTTCGAGGAACTGCAGCTGAAGAAGACGGTCTTCGCCGACCTGGAGAAGATCATCCGTCCGGACGCGATCCTGGCCACGAACACCTCCTCCCTCTCGGTGACCGAGATGGCCGCGGACCTGGAGCACCCGGAGCGGGTGGTCGGCTTCCACTTCTTCAACCCGGTCGCCGTACTGCCGCTGCTCGAGATCATCCGGGCCGACCGGACCGACGACGCGTCGCTGGCGACGGCCTTCGCGGTGGGCAAGACGCTGAAGAAGTCGTGCGTGCTGGTGAAGGACGCGCCTGCGTTCGTGGTGAACCGGCTGCTGACGCGCTTCCTGGGTGAGGTCAGCGCGGCGGTCGACGAAGGGACGCCGATTCCGGACGCGGACAAGGCGTTGTCGGCGCTGGGGCTGCCGATGCCGCCGTTCGTGCTGCTGCAGCTCGTCGGTCTGCCGGTCGCGTTGCACGTGGCGGAGACGATGAACCGGGCGTACCCGGAGCGGTTCGCGGTGTCGGAGAACCTGGCCAAGGTGGTTGCCGCCGGCAAGACCTCGTTCTACCTGTGGCCGGAGGGCAAGCCGGTCGTCGACCCGGAGGTCGAGGCGCTGGTGACGGTCGGCTCCACCCCGTCGACCCCGGACGAACTCCGCACCCGGGTCCTGACCGCCCTCGCCGAAGAAATCCGCATCATGCTGGACGAGGGCGTGGTCGCGGAGGCGCAGGACATCGACCTGTGCCTGCTGCTCGGCGCCGGCTGGCCGTTCCACCTCGGCGGCATCACGCCGTACCTGGACCGATCAGGCATCTCCGAGAAGGTCAACAGCACTCGCTTCCTCCCCAAGGGCGTCGCCAGCCTGACCTGACCTGTTCGCCGTACGGTGTCGTCGGCGTCGATTCTGGATCGGTGGGCAGCTCGACAGGAGGTGTCGGTGCAGGGAGCAGGTCCACTGAGGCATTCGCGCCTGAGACCAGCCGGATCGCGTCGACACATCCTGTCGAAATGCACCACTCCCCCGACGGGCCTTCGGCAAGAACCCCACCAGCCGGAGAAATCAGCCTTTGAACTTCTTTGCGGCGGCGACCAACTGGGGTGCGGTCTTGCCGGTGTGCTTCTTCAGGATGGTGGCGAAGGCTGCTTGGGTGGTGTTGTGCTGGGCCAGATCGGCGTACAGGGCCGCGACTTTCGTCTTGCCCAGTTCGTCTTCCAGGTACGACGTGATCCACCAGCTCTGGCCGTAGGCACGGTCGCCGTTGGCGTTGAACTCGGGTTGGCCGGGGAGGACCTTCATCGACGAGAGGTACTTCGTGCGGACCGATTTACGGTAGGGGTCGACCGTCCACTTCGGGTCGTCCTCGATCGAGGCGGTGCGGACGTACTCCGCGATACCTTCGACCAGCCAGAGTGGTGCACGAGCACCGAGGCGCAGCGTCGCGACGTGCGTCATCTCGTGCACGAGCAGGTCCCGGTCCAACTGCTGACGGACAGCCGGGTTGACCACGATCCGGCTGCTCACCGGCGCGGTCTGGCGCTGCGTGAACGGATCACCGTCGTACAGGCTGACCGCCTTGGCGGCCACGGTCCAGCCGCTGCCGGAGCCGTAGGTCCACAGGATCGAGAGCACCTGCGGCTCGGACATCGCGACCACCATGACGGCGCCGTTCCACGGACGCGGCCAGTGCCGGCGGACGCCGTCGACGGCTCCTTGGGACGCCTTCGCGATCTTGTCGCCCAGCGCCTTTTCGCTGCGATCGACCACGACGACGACCTTGCCGCGGCGAACCACGACCACCGGGCCGAAGTCCCAGGGCTGGCGATGACCGTCGGGGCTGAGGGTCTCGTCGATCGCTGTGTCCGCGACCAGGACCCACGCAGGACCGCGCCTGACGAACGTGTACCCGACGTCGGTCTGCACCGGCTTCGCGTCCAGCCCCGTCAGCTGGTACCGCATCATCACCCGGGCCGAGAACGTCGTCGGTCCGTACCGCGCGACCTGCGCGGGAGCCAGCCGTTCGTCGCCGACGAAGTAGGTCAGGCTGGTGAACGCGAACTGGCGCAGGTTCGTGAACAGGGTCCGCTGCCGCGCCACCAGTTGCGGCTGCTTCGGATCGACCGCCGCGAGGAAGCCCTTGACGTCACCCTTCAGAACCGCCGCGGAGCGCCGCGCGAGGACCGCGTCGACCTCATGCTTGCGCACCGCCTTCTGGGCGTCGGTGAGATCGCCCGCCGGCGTCCCCTCGGCCGCCGCCGCGCTGCTACCCGGCGTCGACCCACCGTGCTCGAGCCTGACCACCACCACACTCGCGCTCGCCGCGAGCGCCAGCACGGCAACGCCTGCGAGCAGGCGTCTCGGGTGTTTCATGCCGGGTCCCCTCTGATGGTCGGCTGATCCTACCGCCCGCCGACCATCAGAGCAGGTAGCCCTACTGCTCAGGCTTTGGTGACCACGCCGGTCCGCTCCTCGATGCCGACCCGGCTCCGGCGGTAGCCGTAGAGGAAGTAGACGACGAAGCCGAGCACCATCCAGATCGCGAACCGCAGCCAGGTCTCGATCGACAGGTTCAGCATCAGGTAGAGGCAGATCAGCGCGGCCAGGATCGGGATCACCGGGCTGCCCGGCACCCGGAAGGAGCGCTGGATGTCCGGCCGGCTCCTGCGCAGCAGCGGTACGGCGATCGACACCAGGGTGAACGCGGCCAGGGTGCCGATGTTCACCATCTCCTCCAGCTTCCCGATCGGGGTCAGGCCGGCCACGATCGCGACGATGATGCCGATCGCGATCGTCAGGCGGTACGGCGTACCCCACTTGGGGTGCGTCTTGCCGAGCTGGCGCGGCATCAGGTGGTCACGGCTCATCGCGAACACCACGCGGGCGGCGCCGATCATCAACGTCAGGACGACGGTGGTCAGACCGGCCACCGCACCGGCGGAGATGAGGGTCGCGAAGCCACTGCGCCCGACCGAACGGAACGCTTCGGCCAGCGCTGCCTCACCGCTGATGTCGGTGTAGTTGACCATGCCGGTGATCACGATGCAGACGAGAACGTAGAGCACGGTGCAGATCGCCAGCGAGCCGATGATGCCGCGGGGCAGGTCGCGCTGCGGATTCCGCGCCTCCTCGGCGGTGGTCGCGACCACGTCGAACCCGATGAACGCGAAGAACACCAGCGACGCACCCGAGACCAGACCCATCACGCCGAACGTCGACGGTGTGAACCCGAAGATGGCCTGGAACAGCGGCGTGGTGAGCTCGACGCCACCACCCTCGGCCGGAACGCTCGGCGGGATGAACGGCGACAGGTTCGAGCCCTTGATGTAGAAGAGGCCGGCGATGATCACGAACAGCACCACGAACAACTTGATGGCCACCAGCACCAGGTTGACCCGCAGCGACTCCTTGATACCGATCGTCGCCAGCGTCGCCAGGACCAGCACCAGCAACATCGCCAGCACGTTCACATTGCTGTCGGGCCCGATCGAGTCGGGCCAGCCCAACCCGATCTGATCCAGGAACAGCGCGGCGTACGTCGACCAGCCCTGCGCCACGACGCTTGCCCCGAGCATCAGTTCGAGCAGCAGGTCCCAGCCGATGATCCAGGCGAAGATCTCGCCCAGGGAGAAGTACGAGAACGTGTACGCCGATCCCGACACCGGCACGGTCGACGAGAACTCGGCGTAGCACAACGCGGCGAGCGCGCAGCAGATCGCGGCGAGGACGAACGAGAGCGCGATGCTCGGCCCGGCGTACAGCTTGGCCGCCCGGCCGGTCAGCGTGAAGATACCGGCACCGATGATGACGCCGATTCCGAAGACGGTCAGATCGATGGCGGTCAGGCGTTTCTTGAGCTGGTACTCCGGCTCGTCGGTGTCCGCTATCGATTGCTCGATCGTCTTCTTCCGCAACAGACTCACTCTGCTCGCCTCCTCGAAGTGGACGGAACCCTCCGAGCGTGCCTGTCTGACACCGCGAGGTCAAACCGCCACTCAGCGTGGCGGCTCGTAGTCTTGGAGTGCCACCCACAGGGTGGCTTCGGTGAGGCCGCTGCGACTGAGCAGGATCCGGTCCCGGGACTCCTGGTCGGTGCCGTGCTTGGCCATGTCCTCGTACAGTTCCTCGACCTTGGCGAGCCCGATCCGCTGGACCAGGAAGCGCACCGCGAGCCAACTGACGCCGTACACGTCGGCCGAGTTCTGGTAGAAGCCGGCGTCGCTCGGCAGCGCGGTCAGCGCAGGCATCGCGTCGTCGATCACCTCCTGCTCCCACTTGCCGACTTCGCCCGGTCCACTGATCGCCTCGATCCCCCGCCACGACACGTACTCCGCCGCGCCTTCGGCCAGCCACAACGGCTCGTACCCGCCCAGGTCGGCCGTGGCCACGTGGGTGATCTCGTGCGACAGCAGGATCTCGTCGACCCGGTCGCGTTCGTTCGGATTGATCACGATGTAGGAGCCGGCGACCGTACCGTCGGCGGTGTCCTGACCGGGCAGCGACGAGAACGTCGTCCCCGCGCTCGCGGCCGACTCGATGTCCTCGTCGGCGAAGCGCGCGTCCCGTACGTCGGTCTCGTCGAGTGCGACGACGAACACCGACCCGCGCCAGGCTCGCGGCCAGTACGACGTCACCTCGCCGATCGCCTCACTCGCCTCGGCGGCGATCGAGTGCCCGCGCCGGGCGTCGCCCTTCTCGACCACGACCAGGACCCGCGGCGACCGCAGTACCTCGATCCGGCCGAGGTCCCACGCCTCCTTGTGCGCGCCCGGGCCGAGGTCCTTGTCCAGATCGTCGTCGTCGGTCAGTACCCAGTGCCCGCCCCGGGCGACGAAGGTGTAGCCGAGCTCGGTCGTCACCGGTGTGATGTCGACGTTCGGGATCTGGTAACGCATCAGGACCCGGACCAGGTACGTCGTCCCGCCGTGCGCACGGACCGCGGACTGGTCGAAGCGTTCCTCGGCCTGGCTGTACCCGAGTTCTTCGAACCCGATCTCGACCAGGTTCGCGAACAGCACCTTCTGCGCCGCGCGGAGCTTCGTGTTGGTGGGATCGAGGTCCTGCAGGAAGAGCGCCTCGTTCACGGTCTGCACGGCCTGGGCCCGGCGGAGCAGGATCGTGTCGACCGCGACCCGGCGGGCGGCGGTCGCCGCCGCGGTCTTCGACGGTGGCTTGGTGCCCTGGTTCGGGCCGGGCTGCGTCGCGACCACTCGGGCCCGGGCGTCCTGGTTTCGGTCATGAACGGTGTAGGCCACGCCGCCCGAGACCAGCGCGACCGCAACCAGCAGCCCCACCCAGCGGCGGGGGCCTGGCGGCGGAACCTGAGCGCCGGGCGGTTCGGCGCTAGGGATGTTCGCACTCACTTCGGGTCATTCCTCCGAGTACCCGTCAGTCCAGCCCGGCTACCCTACTCGCTTCCCCGGATTCCACCACCGACACGCCGACGTCGGTGTCTAGGCGGCAGCAGCGGCCTTCAGAGCTTGGAAGAGACCGGCCTCGGTCATGCCGACGTGTTCGAGCATGATGCGGTCGCGCTCGGCCTGGCTCGAACCGAGGGCGGCCAACTCTTGGTAGAGCGTTCCGACCTCGGTGCCACCGAACCGGGTGAACAGATAGTCGACCGCCAACCAGGCCAGCGGGTACGAACTGCCGGCCTGCTGGAAGAAGACCGCATCAGCGGGCAGGCTCTTCGCCTTCGCCAGGTACCTCGTCCGTACGTCCTGCCGGAACTTGCCCAGCGCCAGGTCCTCCGCGCCGTCCATCGGCAGATACTCGACGTACGTCGCCGCGCCCTCGACCATCCACCGCGGCGCATAGGCGCCGTACGGCGCGGTGGCGACGTGGGTGAACTCGTGCGCGAGGATGCGGGCGTCGACCTTGGCCCGGTTGTGCGGGTTCACGACGACGTACGAGTCGGCCCGCTGGCCCTCGCCGGTAGCCTCACCGGGCAGCGTCCGGTAGACCCAGGTGGCCATGGCGATCGCGTCCTCGGCGTTCTTCGGCACGGTGTAGTCGGCACCGCGGACGATCCTGTCGTCGAGCGCGATCACCACACCGGAGCCGTTCCAGCCGCCGGGCCAGCTCTTGGTCACCGCCTTCACCGCACTGCTCGCCATGCCGGTCAGCCGCGTCGCGAGCTGGTCCTGACCCTTCTCCACCACCACGAGCACGCGCGGCGCGCGCTTGACCAGCACCTCGCCGGTGTCCCATGCCTCCTGGTGGGAACCGCGGGGCAGCCGCTTGTCCAGGTCGGTGTCCGAGACCAGCAGCCAGCGGCCGGTCTGCGTCTCGGTGAACGTGTAGCCGAGCATCGCCCGGACGGGCACGGTGTCGATGCCGCGGATCTGGTACGTCATCGCGATCGCGACCAGGTACGTCGACGGGCCGTACTTCCGGGTGATGGCGTCGTCGTACTGCTGCGACAGCTGCTGGTAGGCGAGCCGGGCGAAGCCGAACTGGCGCAGGTTGGTGTACAGCGTGGTCTGACGCGCGACGAGGCCCTTGTTGCCGGGGTCGACGTCGGCGAGGAACGCCTTCTGGTCGGACTGCAGGACGGCCTGCGCCCGCTTCTTCAGGACCTGGTCGACGGCGGCAGCACGAGCGGCCAGGTCGATGTCCGGTGTCCTCGGCGCAGCCTGGTCGCTGCCGTCGGCCTGCCCGGTGGACCAGTGCAGGGCGAGGCCACCGGCGACAGCCACCAGGACGAGGATCAGGGAGAGCAGCAGCGGCCAGACACGGGTACGCCGCCGAGCGGCTGCGTGACGGCTCCGCGGTTGTGCGGTGTGCCGCCCTGTGTCAGGCACTGTCCGGCTCGGCCATCATCCGGGCATGATCCGGCTCAGGCACTACCCGGGCGACCGCTCGCCCGGTCCGGTTCGCTCATCGCGTCACCGTGGTGCTTCGCGATCAGCTCGGTGATGTCCCGGGCCAGGTCCTGCCCGGTCAGTCCGATCTCCTGCAGGACCGCGGGACGCTTGGCGTGGTCGAGGAACTTCTGCGGGATGCCGAAGTCGCGGACCGGCGTCTTCACCGCAGCGTCGCGGAGCGCCTGCGCGATCATCGATCCGCAGCCACCGGCCCGGCCGTTGTCCTCGATCGTCACCACGAGATTGACCGCCCCGGCCAGCTCGATCAGCTGCGGGTCGACCGGTTTGACCCAGCGCGGGTCCACCACCGTGACGCCGAATCCCTGCGCCTCCAGGCGGCCGGCGACGTCCATCGCGGTCGCCGCCATCGCGCCGATCCCGACCAGCAGGACGTCGGTGCCGGACCGCTTCAGCACGTCCAGGCCGCCGATCCGGTCGATCGTGTCGATGTCCGGGAGCACCTCGCCCTTGGCGAAGCGCAGTACGGTCGGCGCGTCGGACACCTCGACCGCCTCGTTCAGCAGTTCCTCGAGCCGCTTGCCGTCGCGGGGCGCGGCGAGACGCAGGCCGGGAACGACCTGCAGGATCGACATGTCCCACATGCCGTTGTGGCTCGGGCCGTCGTCACCGGTGACACCGGCGCGATCCAGCACGAAGGTGACGCCGAGGTTGTGCAGCGCGACATCCATCAGGACCTGGTCGAAGGCCCGGTTCAGGAACGTCGAGTACAGCGCGACGACCGGGTGCAGGCCGCCCAGCGCGAGACCGGCGGCACTGGTCACGGCGTGCTGCTCGGCGATGCCGACGTCGAAGATCCGGTCCGGGAACTCCGTCGCGAACGCGGCCAGGCCGGTCGGGTGCAGCATCGCCGCGGTGATCGCAACCACGTCCTGGCGGCGGTGACCGATCCGGATCATCTCGTCGGCGAACACGTCCGTCCAGCCGCGGGGCTTGTTGAGCGGACGGATCTGGTGGAAGTTGTCCTCCTCGTCCTGCTCGGCAGCGGCGTACCCGAATCCCTTCTGGGTCACCGCGTGCACGATCACCGGACCGCCGAACGCCTTGGCGCTGCGGAGCGCGTCCTCCATCGCCTCGCGATCGTGACCGGCGACGGGACCGACGTACTTGAGGCCGAGGTCCTCGAACATGCCCTGCGGGGCGAGCATGTCCTTCAGGCCCTTCTTCACGCCGTGCAGTACCTCGTACATCGGCGGGCCGACGTACGGCGTCCGGGCCAGGTTCTTCTTGATCAGGTCGAGGACCTTCTCGTACCGCGGGTTGGTGCGCAGGCTGGTCAGGTGAGTGGACAGGCCGCCGACGGTATCGCTGTAGGAACGGCCGTTGTCGTTGACGATGATGATCAGCTTGAGGTCCTTGGCGGCGGCGATGTTGTTCAGCGCCTCCCAGGCCATGCCACCGGTCAGGCCGCCGTCACCGATCAGCGCGACGACGTGCCGGTCTTCCTTACGCAGCCGGTAGGCCTTGGCCAGGCCGTCGGCGTACGACAGGGCGGTCGAGGCGTGGCTGTTCTCGATGATGTCGTGATCGGACTCGGCCTGGCTCGGGTAGCCGGACAGGCCGCCCTGCTGACGCAGCGTGTCGAACTTCGGCGCCCGGCCGGTGACCAGCTTGTGCACGTAGGCCTGGTGACCGACGTCGAAGACGAGCCGGTCGTGGGGCGAGTCGAACACCCGGTGCATCGCCAGGGTGATCTCCACCATGCCCAGGTTCGGACCGAGGTGACCGCCGGTCCGGGACACCGTCTCGACCAGGACGTCCCGGATCTCCGTCGCCAGATCGGTAAGCTCCTGCGCGGTCAGCTTCTTGAGGTCCGCCGGCCCTCCGACCGTCTCCAGCACGCGCATCGAGCTCCTCCCGCGTCATCCTCGAATGCTTGAGTCTATGCATCCACTGCCCGGAATCCGAACCCGATAGCGGGCACCGGGTCAATCTCACACTCCAAGACGCCGGCTGCGGCTGGATGGTTCGGTCTTCACTTACAGTCATCGCATGGAGATGGTCACGACGCTGTTCCGCAAGTACGACGGACAGCCGCATCGCCTGGTGGAAGCGGTTCGGCTGGGTGAGGACGACCACGGCCTCTGGGTCGGCTCGGTGCCGGGCCAGCGTGGCCGCCGCGCGGACGGCACCTGGGTCTCCATCGATCACCACCGGGTCCGGCTGTTCCCGCACGGCCAATGGTGGAGCGCCCTGTTCAACGACGACCCGCACCAGACCCGGATCTACTGCGACGTGACCATGCCGGCCGAGTTCGGCGTCGACACCGTCACCACCGTCGACCTCGACCTCGACATCCGGCTGATGCGCGACGGCACGGTGCACGTGATGGACGAGGACGAGTTCCGCCAGCACCAGGTCAAGTACAACTACCCGCCGCAGGTCGTCGCCACTGCGCAAGCCACCTGCGACTGGCTGGCCGCCCACATCCTCACCACAGAACCCTTCACCACGGCGTACCTGCCGTACCTGGAGCAGATCCGCGCGCTCAATCCGACCGCTTGAGCACACCAACCGGCCCCCACCGGCTAGGAGCCCCCCTGAGCCGGCAAGGGCCGATCAACGGCGCCGGTCTCCTAAGAGCCGACCGGACCATGCTCGAACACCAAGCGTGTCTGGTCCACACCTCAGAGCAAAGTTGCACGAAGCTGCAGATCTGGGGCCGGCGATCTGGACAGGGGTGCAACCCTGCGCCGATAGGTTGAGCGCATGCGGAACGTCCGGGTGGTCTATCGCAAGTACGACGAGAAGCTGCACTGGCACCAGTGGATGCGCTCCCTGGGCGAGGACGAGTACGGCGTGTGGCTCGGGGCGCCGCCGAACTCGGTGGCGCAGCGCGGCGACGAGCCGGAGATCGTCCAGTCGCAGGCGGTGGTGCAGTTGTTCCCGCGGGACAAGTGGTTCACCGCGGCCTTCAACGACGAGCCCCGCTGGACCGAGATCTACTGCGACATCACCACGCCGGTGGAGTTCAGCGAGGACGTGTTCACGATGATCGACCTCGATCTCGACGTGATCCGGCGGCGGGACGGAACGACGGTCCTGGTCGACGACGAGGACGAGTTCGCCGAGCACCAGGTGAAGTACGGCTACCCGGCCGACGTGATCAAGACGGCGCGGGAGACCTGCGACTGGCTGGTCGGGGCGGTCGTGACCGAGGAGCCGTTCCTGACCGTTTACAAGACCTACCTGGACAAGGTGCGGTAGCCCGATGGCAACGATCCGGGTGTACATGACCATGTCGCTGGACGGGTACGTGACCGGTCCCCAGGACAGCATGGACGATCCGATGGGGGTCGGCGGGTTCCGGCTGTTCAACTGGCTCGACCGGCGCAACGACCCGGGAGTGAGTGGCCAGGTGGTCGAGGAGTCGATGGCCACCCGGGCGCTGATCGCGGGACGCCGTACCTATGAACACGCCGGTCACTGGCAGGGTGACCACCACAACGGCGTTCCGATGTTCATCCTGACGCACAACGTGCCGGACGGACCGCCGCCGGGCACCGTTCACTTCGTCACAGACGCACGCGAGTGCGCCGCGCAGGCACGCGAGGCCGCCGGCGACGGAGACGTGATGGTGCACGGGGCCGGCGCGACGCAGGCTTTGCTCCAGGCCGGTGAGGTCGACGAGCTCGAGATGCACGTCGTACCGGTCCTGCTCGGTCAGGGGCGCCGCCTGTTCGACAACCTGCCGCCGGATCACGTCGAGCTGGAACTGATGCGGCAGCTGACCTCGCGCGACGAGGTCGACCGCGCGCAGGAGGTCACCCACCTGCGCTACCGCGTGGTGCGGTGAACGCTCAGCGTCATCGGCGGCCCCACTGACCAGGTCCCGGCTCCGCTGAGGGCGAACCGAGGGGGCCGAACCGGTTCCGCACTGCCACACTGTGCGCGTGCATATCGCGATCGAGGTCGTGGCCCTCGTCGCCGTGGTCGCGGCCGGGGCCGCCCTGGCCCGGCGGCTCGGGATCTCGGCTCCCCTGCTGCTGGTGGTCATCGGGATCGCCGCGTCGTACCTCCCGTTCGTCCCCCGGGTCGAACTCGAGCCCGAAGTCGTCCTGGTCGGCTTCCTTCCGCCGCTGCTGTACTCCGCGGCGATCAAGACCAGCCTGGTCGACTTCGCCCAGCATCGGCGCTCTATCGGACTCCTGTCGGTCGCGCTGGTCGTGTTCACCGCCCTCGGCGTCGGCCTGGTCGCGTACTGGCTGCTCGGCGTGGTCGCGGAGTCCCAGGGTCAGGAGCCACTGCCGTTCTGGGCCGCCTTCGCGATCGGTGCGGTCGTGGCGCCGCCGGACGCCGTCGCCGCGACCGCGATCGCGAAACGGGTGGGTCTCCCCCGCCGGGTGGTCACGATCCTCGAGGGCGAGAGCCTGCTGAACGACGCGACCGCGCTGGTCTGTCTCCGGACGGCTATCGCGGCGGCGGTGGTCGCACCGACCGTCCTGGACGTCAGCCTCGACTTCCTCCGCGCGGCCGGTGGCGGTGTCGCGATCGGCCTGCTCGTCGCCTTCGTGCTGGCCAAGGTCCGTCGCCGCTTCACCGACCCGGTGCTCGACACCACCCTCAGCCTGACCGCGCCGTTCATCGCCTACATCGCGGCCGAGAACCACTACGTGCACGCGTCGGGCGTACTGGCCGTGGTCGTCACCGGGCTGCTGCTCGGCCACAAGGCGCCGATCATCCAGTCGGCCAAGTCGCGGATGTCGGAGCGCACCAACTGGCGGACGTTCCAGTTCCTGCTGGAGAACACGGTCTTCCTGCTGATCGGCCTGCAGACCCGGTGGATTCTGGACGATCTGTCCGAGAGCCCGCTGCCGGGCTGGTTGATCGCGGCGACGACGATCGCCGTGTACCTCGCCGTCGTACTGCTCCGGCCGATGTGGATCATCCCGACCACTCTGCTGTCCCGGCGGGTCCTCGGTCCCTCCCGGCCCGGACCGGTGTCCTGGCAGGCGCTGATCGTCGTCTCGTGGGCGGGCATGCGCGGTGTGGTGACGCTGGCCGCGGTGTTCACGCTGCCGGAGAACACGCCGGACCGCGAAGTCCTGGTGTTCATCGCTCTGGCCGTGACCGCGGGCACTCTGCTCGTGCAGGGATCGACGCTGCCCTGGGTGGTACGGCGGGTGCGGTTGCCCGGACCGGACCCGGCGGAGGATGCCTTGCAGGAGGCCGCCGTACTGCAGGGAGCGCATCGTGCCGCGATCGAGAAGCTGGATGAGATCGCCGGGCCGGATGACCCGCCGGAAGTGCTCGACATTCTGCGTCAGCGGGGCGAGGCACGGGCACAGGCCGCGTGGGAGCGGCTCGGCCGGCCGGAGACCGAGTACGAGACTCCCAGTGAGGCGTACCGCCGGTTGCGGATCGCGATGCTGGGGGCCGAGCGGGAGCACATCCTGAAGGTCCGGGACGCGGGGCTGGTCGCCGACGAGGTGCTGCAGCGGGCGCAGATCGCACTCGACATCGAGGAGTCCGTCCTCGATCGCGACGAGGACGACGACGTTGGCGGGCAGTCCGAGGACCTGCGGATCAAGATGCCGCCAGGCGGCGCCTGCAAGCACCTCGAGCAGGCTCCGCTGGTGCTACCGCCGAACACGCCGGACGGGTGTGAGGAGTGCCTGGCCGAGGGCAGTACGTGGGTGCATCTGCGGCTGTGCTTGGGTTGTGGCCATGTCGGCTGCTGTGACTCGTCGGTCATGAAGCACGCCAGCAAGCACTATGAGGAGACCAAGCACCCGGTGATGCGCAGCTTCGAACCGGGTGAGAACTGGCGGTGGTGTTTCGTGGACGAGAAGCTCGGCTGATGGCGGACTGTCTGTTCTGCTCGATCATCGCCGGTACGACGCCGGCCCAGATCGTGCTGGAGACCCCCGAGGTCGTCGGCTTCCTGGACATCCGGCCGGTCTTCAAGGGCCACACGCTGATCGTGCCGCGTGAGCACGTACTCACCATGGTCGAGATGACCGACGAGCTCCTGGTGCCGCTGTTCGGCGCGGCCCGGTCGGTGGCTTCCGCGGTGCGTACGGCGTTCGATGCGCAGGGGTCGTTCGTCGCGGTCAACAACGTGGTCTCGCAGTCCGTCCCCCATCTCCATGTGCACGTCGTGCCACGGACGAAGGGGGACGGACTACGGGGCTTCTTCTGGCCCCGCACCAAGTACGCCGACGAATCCGAAGCCGCGGAGTACGCCGGCAAACTACGGGCCGCCCTGGCCGGTTAAGGCCGGGCGGTTTCCCAGGCGACTGTGTCGTTCGCGGTGGATGCGGCCAGGGTGCGGGCGGCGGCTGGTGGGTTGTCGGCGGTCAGGTTGAGGCCGGGGTGGCGGTCCTCGATGGTGAATTGGGCTCGGGTGAAGACCTCGGCGTCCTTGGTTCGGACCGACGGGACGGTACGGAAGTCGGCGACCAGGGAGTCGCGGGTGATCGTGGTGTTCACGTAACCGCGGAGGTTGTTCTGGAACTTCAGGTGTGGGTTCCACTTCAGCCACGGGTGCGCGGTGGTGCCGGAGTCGGCGCCGTCGCCGCCGGTCGTGATCGACGAGCAGATCAGCTCCGACCCGACCGTGGCCGACGTCGGGTCGTCGTAGTCCGGCTTCAGGTCCGACGCCCAGTGCGCGTGCACATCACCGGTCAGTACGACGGCGTTCCGGACCCGCGCGTCGACCCAGCCCTTGGTGATCCTGGCGCGTGAGGCGACGTACCCGTCCCAGGCGTCCATCGAGGTGAGCTTCAGCGGTCCCTCGTTGTTGTCGCGCTGGGCGAAGAAGACCTGCTGGCCGAGGATGTCCCATCGGGCCTCCGAGCGGCGGAACCCGTCGATCAGCCACTTCTCCTGCCGCGCACCGGTGATGGATCGCTTCGGGTCGACCGCGGCCGGGCAGTCCTTGTACCCGTCGTCGCACCCCTGGTCGTCGCGGTACTGCCGGGTGTCGAGCATGTGGAACGTCGCCAGCTCGCCCCACTTCACCCGCCGGTACAGCTGCATGTCGATCCCGCGCGGCTTCGACGACGCGCGCAGCGGCATGTTCTCGTAGTACGCCTGGAAGGCCGCGGCGCGGCGGGCGAGGAAACCGTCCTCCGGCTTCTCCGGGGTCTCGTCGGCCCAGTTGTTGTCGAGCTCGTGGTCGTCCCACACGACGAGCCACGGCGCGACCGCGTGCGCCGCCTGCAGGTCCTCATCACTCTTGTACTGCGCATGCCGCTGCCGGTACGACGCCAGGTCGGTGGTCTCCGGCCCGTCGTGGTCGCGGACGTTCCCACCGGGAGCGACGTACGTGTTCTTGGTGTACTCGTACTGGTAGTCGCCCAGATGTAGGACGAGGTCGGGGCGGTCCTGCGCCAGCCGCCGGTACGCCGTGAACCAGCCGTGCTCGAACTGGGAGCAGGAGACGAACGACATCGCCAGCTCGCGCGGCGTCGTACCGCGGGCGGGCGCTGTCAGGGTCCGGCCGATACGAGACACGTGGCCTTCGGCGCGGAAGCGGTAGTAGTACTCGTGGCCCGGATGCAGGCCCTGGACGGTCACGTGGACGGAGTGCGCGTGCTCGGGGCGGGCGACGGCGACGCCGGAGCGCACCACGTGGTGGAATCGCTCGTCGGTGGCGACCTGCCACTGGACGGCGTACGCGCGGCTCGGCATGCCGCCGAGGCCGTCGTCGGCCACCGGATCCACGGCGAGCCGGGTCCAGAGCACGAACCCGTCCGGCCACGGGTCGCCGCTGGCGACGCCGAGGGTGAACGGGTCCTGCCGGACCGGGGTCGCGGCAGCAGTCGTCGGGGTGGTCAGGGTCGAGGTCAGGCCGGCCACAGCCGCAGTGGAAGCCAGACCGGCTTTCAGGACGGATCTACGGGAGGTCTCCATGCGCCGACCGTTCCCGCCGAGGGCAGCGAGGACCTGACATCCAGGTGACACCTGGGTGGACTGTCAGTCGAAGCTGCGATCCAGTCGCTTCTCCATCCGGGCCAGCGCTGCCTCGGCGGCCGCTCGCACGGACGGGTCCGGATCGTCCGTCAACTCCTGCAGCGACTCCGCGTGCTCGGCCTCGCCGGCGGCCCCGATCGCCCGGGCGGCCGCGGCGCGGACCCGGGGAAGCTCGTGCGACAGATCCGGGACGAGCGCGTCCGCCAGTTGGCCCAGCTCGTGCTTTGCGGTGATGCGGGCGACGTGCTCACGAACGCGCCAGGCCGGGTCTTTCACGGCGACCAGGAGTGCGTCGACGACATCGTCGCGCCAGACGTAGAGGAAGACCCGGGCCGCCCAGACCCGGATCCAGTAGTAGTTCACCGGGTCGACCGGCGCCGACCAGCCACCCGGGTTGGCGCTGCCCGTGATCGCGGCCAGCTTCGGCAGGTCGGCGCCGTACGCGTCCTCGCCCGAGATCTCCCCGGTGAGGAAGGCGATGCACCAGTCGATCACCGTGTCCTGCCCGTGCTCGGCACACGCGCGCAGCACGACCTCGCGGGGATGGTCACGACCCTCAGCAGCCATACGGTCAGTAAAGCCGCACCCGCCGACAAATTCTCGACGCCGACCTGTAACGACCCCCGCGGTCCCGGACATGGATCCGATATGACGAGTACGCCGAGTCCACCCCGACCCCGACCGGTGGCACTTCGCGCCGTTTCGGATCGTGAACTCCGCTTCCGCGAGCTCTTCGAGGACAACTACCGGCAACTGCTCGGCTATGCGCTGCGACGCGTGGCGTCGCCCGACGACGCCGCCGACATCGTCGCGGACACCATGCTCGTGGCCTGGCGGCGGTTCGACGAGGTACCGGTCGACGGCACCGCACGGCTGTACCTGTACGGCGTGGCCCGCCGCGTCCTCGCCAACCACCGGCGCGGCGAGATCCGGCGGGACCGGCTGGCCGAGCGGCTGCGCTTGCAACTGGCCGAGGCCGCGCCGGACCAGACCAGCCTGGCCGACTCGACGGTTGCGATCCGGGAGGCACTCGCCCAGTTGAGCGAGAGCGATCGGGAACTGCTCATGCTCACCGGCTGGGACGGCCTCGACCCGCGTGAGGCCGCGGTCGTGCTCGGTGTCCCGGCCCGCACCGTCCGGACCAGGTTGCACCGGGCCCGGGCGAGATTGCGCCGGGTCGTCGGAGACGCTTTCACCGGTGCCGGACACGTACGGGATGACCAGCACGCGCCAGCGGTTCAGGAGGAGCAATGAACGACCACGAGCTCGACCGGCTGCTCGCGCGGGCCAACCCGTTCGGCGACGACTCGGTCCGGCGACTGCCGGCCGATGCCGCCGCATCCGACCTGTTGGAGGAGATCGTGACCACCACCGCACCGACCCCCGAGCTCAGACCGAACCGCCGGCGCCGGACCATCATCCTGGTCGCGGCCGCGGCGGCGATCGTCGTCGCGCTCACCGGTGTGTTTTTCCCGCGCGGCAACCCCGTCGCACCGACGTCGGCGTACGCCGCTCAGGTCCGCGCTGTCGCGGAAGCGAACCAGCGGCTGCTCGTCGACGCGCCCGGGTGGAAGGTCAGCCGGGTCGACGAGTTCACCGCCGACCTCGGTGAGATGACATTTGCCCACGGCAACCAGCGCCTCGATGTGTTCTGGCGGCCGGCGAACCAGTACACGACGTACTCCGACGACCGGGCCCACGGCAACACCCACCAGCCGATCGAGCTCCTCGGCCAGGACGGGACGATCTACCGGTACTACGACTCCACGGACTTCACCACGATCCTGGAGCCGAAGGGCACGAACTTCCTCGAGATCCGCGCCGACCTCGGCTCGGAGGCGGCGTACCGCGAGCTGATCGGGAAGCTGAAGTCGGTCGGCGTCGACGAGTGGCTCGACGCCCTGCCCGCGTCAGCGGTCAAGCCGGCCGACAACAAGAAGGCCGTCGACGGCATGCTCGAGGGCCTGCCACTGCCGGACGGGTTCGACAAGGCGCCGCTCTACCAGCAGACCGTCAACGACCGGTACCAGGTCGGAGCCCGCGTCACCGGTGCCGTCAGCTGCGCGTGGCTGAACCAATGGACCGCGGCGAAGAAGTCCGGTGACAAGGCGAAGGTTGCCGAAGCGGTCGCCGCGATGAAGACCAGCCACAGTTGGCCGATCCTGAAGGAGATGGCCAAGGGCGGCGACTACCCGCGCGTGCTCTGGTCCTACGCCGACAGCATCGCGAAGGACCAGGCGCCGGCAGGGCTGACGAGGACCCCCGATGCGGAGTCCGGCTCCGTGGACGGCCTCGGCTGCAAGTAGTCCACAGACGAGTACGGCGTACTCCGGTTGAGGGGCCGGGGTACGCCGTACTTTTGTTGCTGTCAGCCCGCTTGCTTTCAGCCCGCGATCAGGGAGCGGAGCACGTACTGCAGGATGCCGCCGTTGCGGTAGTAGTCGGCCTCTCCTGGGGTGTCGATCCGGACCACGGCGTCGAACTCCTTCACAGAGCCGTCGGGCGAGGTCACCTTGACGTGCACGGTGCTCGGGACTTCTCCGTCGTTCAGCGCGGTGACGCCGGTGATGTCGAACGTCTCCTCGCCGGTCAGGCCGAGCGACTCGGCGGTCTCACCCTCGGGGTACTGCAGCGGGAGAACACCCATGCCGATCAGGTTCGACCGGTGGATCCGCTCGAAGGACTCGGTGATCACGGCCTTCGCGCCGAGCAGCGCCGTACCCTTGGCGGCCCAGTCCCGCGACGAACCCGAGCCGTACTCCTTGCCGGCCAGGATCACCAGCGGCGTACCGGCCTCGGCGTACGACTGCGCCGCGTCGTAGATCGAGGTGACGGGGGCGTCGTCCTTGGTGAAGTCGCGGGTGAAGCCGCCCTCGGTGCCGGGCGCGATCTGGTTGCGCAGCCGGATGTTCGCGAACGTGCCGCGGATCATCACCTCGTGGTTGCCGCGGCGCGACCCGTACGAGTTGAAGTCCTTGCGCGCGACGCCGTGGTCGGCCAGATACGTGCCGGCCGGGCTGTCGGCCTTGATCGAACCGGCCGGGGAGATGTGGTCGGTGGTGACCGAGTCGCCCAGCTTGGCCAGCACCCGGGCACCGGCGATGTCGGTGACCGGCTCCGGGTCCTTCGCCATCCCGTCGAAGTACGGAGGCTTGCGCACGTACGTCGAGTCGGCGTCCCAGGCGAAGGTCTTGCCCTCGGGCGTCGGCAGCGACTGCCAGCGCTCGTCACCGGCGAACACGTCGGCGTAGTCCTTGGTGAACATCTCCTTGTTGATCGAGGAGGCGATCACCTGCTCGACCTCGTCCGCGGCCGGCCAGATGTCCTTCAGGAACACGTCGTTGCCGTCGGTGTCCTTGCCCAGGGCATCGGTCTCGAAGTCGAAGTCCATCGTCCCGGCCAGCGCGTAGGCGATCACCAGCGGCGGGCTCGCCAGGTAGTTCATCTTGACGTCGGGGTTGATCCGGCCCTCGAAGTTCCGGTTCCCGGACAGCACCGAGACGACCGCGAGGTCGGCCTCCTGCACGCCGGCCGAGACAGGCTCGGGCAGTGGGCCGGAGTTCCCGATGCAGGTGGTGCAGCCGTAGCCGACGAGGTGGAACCCGAGCTTCTCCAGGTACGGCGTGACGCCGGCCTTCTCGTAGTAGTCGGTGACGACCTTCGACCCGGGCGCGAGCGACGTCTTCACCCACGGCTTGGACGCCAGGCCCTTGTCGACCGCGTTCTTCGCCAGCAGGGCGGCCGCCAGCATGACCGACGGGTTCGACGTGTTCGTGCAGGAGGTGATGCTCGCGATCACGACATGGCCGTGGTCGAGCTCGACCTCCGCGCCGTCCATGCTGATCGTGGTCTTCTTCGACGGACGCCCCGGGCCGCCGTGCGGCACGTGCGGCTCGTCGTTCACGTTGCCGTGACCGTTCGGCGCGTCGCTGGCCGGGAAGCTCCCGGTCTCCGACGGGTCGACGTCCAGCTCCTCGGTCGCGTAGTCGGTCAGCGCACCGCGGAACGCCTCCTTGGCCTCGCTCAGCGCGACCCGGTCCTGCGGCCGCTTCGGCCCGGCGATCGACGGTACGACGGTCGACAGGTCCAGCTCGAGGTACTCCGAGAACCGCGGCTCGACCGACTGGTCGTGCCACAGGCCCTGCTCCTTGGCGTACGCCTCGACCAGCGCGACGTCCTGGTCGCTGCGACCGGTCAGCCGCAGGTAGTCCAGCGTCACGTCGTCGATCGGGAAGATCGCGCAGGTGGAGCCGAACTCCGGGCTCATGTTGCCGATCGTGGCGCGGTTCGCCAGCGGAACGGCCGCGACACCCTCGCCGTAGAACTCGACGAACTTGCCGACCACGCCGTGCTTGCGCAGCTGCTGGGTGATGGTGAGCACCACGTCGGTCGCGGTCGCACCGGCCGGCACCGCGCCGGTCAGCTTGAAGCCGACGACCTTCGGGATCAGCATCGACACGGGCTGGCCGAGCATGGCCGCCTCGGCCTCGATGCCGCCGACGCCCCAGCCGAGCACGCCCAGACCGTTCACCATCGTGGTGTGGCTGTCGGTGCCGACGCAGGTGTCGGGGTAGGCAGTCACAACAGAGCCGTCACGGCGTGTCATCACAGTGCGGGCGAGGTGCTCGATGTTCACCTGGTGCACGATGCCTGTGCCCGGCGGGACGACCTTGAAGTCGTCGAACGCGGTCTGGCCCCAGCGGAGGAACTGGTAGCGCTCACCGTTGCGCTGGTACTCGAACTCGACGTTGCGCTCGAACGCGTCCGGCCGGCCGAAGACGTCGGTGATGACCGAGTGGTCGATGACCAGCTCGGCCGGGGCGAGCGGGTTGATCTTGGTCGGGTCGCCACCGAGCTCGGCGACCGCCTCGCGCATGGTGGCCAGGTCGACCACACACGGCACACCGGTGAAGTCCTGCATGATCACCCGGGCCGGGGTGAACTGGATCTCGGTGTCGGGCGCCGCGTTCTGGTCCCAGCTGCCGAGCTTCGTGATGTGCTCGGCGGTGATGTTCGCGCCGTCCTCGGTGCGCAGCAGGTTCTCCAGCAGCACCTTGAGCGAGTACGGCAGCGTGTCCGCGCCCTCGATGCCCGCCAACCTGAAGATCTCGTACGACTGTCCGTTGACCTCGAGTGCACCCTTGGCACCGAAGCTGTCGACGCTGGCCATCAGCCTGCTCCTCTATCCGGTCCTGTTCGCTGAACCCATCCTGCCGAGCACCCGGCCCGGCCGCGAGGTCAGGTTGCCCTAACCTCGCGCCACAAACTCTCTCGACATCAAGATACACGACATCGAGCCACCCTCGTGAACCTTCAGGAAACCTGTGGAAGAACCTCGGCGGCGATGAGGTCGAGGTGGTCCAGGTCCTGCAGGTCCATGATCTGGACGTACTGGCGCTGCGATCCGGCCGCGGCGAACCGGCCGAGGCGATCGACGACCTCGGCGGGGGTGCCGGCGATCGAGTTCTGCCTCAGGTCGTCGACGTCGCGGCCGATCGCGTCGGCGCGCTGCCTGACCTCCGCGTCGTCCTTGCCGACGACAACGGTGTGTGCGGTCGAGAGGGCGAGCGTCTGGGGGTCGCGGCCGGCTGCCTCGCAGGCCGCCTGGACCCGCTTGAAGAGCGTCTCGGTCTCCTCGACCGAGCGGAACCCGGCGTTGAACTCACTCGCGTACTGCGCCGCGAGGGCCGGCGTACGCTTCTTGCCCGCACCGCCGACAATGACCGGCGGGTGTGGCTGCTGGACCGGCTTCGGCAGCGCCGGCGAGTCGGTCAGCTGGTAGTGCTTGCCGACGAAGTCGTACTTCTCCCCCACCGGCGTGTCCCACAGGCCGGTGATCAGCTCGAGCTGCTCGGTCAGAAGGTCGAAGCGGCCAGGGGTGTCCGGGAAGTCCAAGCCGTAGGCCTTGTGCTCCGCCTCGTACCAGCCGGCCCCGAGGCCCAGCTCGGCGCGGCCGCCGCTCATCTGGTCCACCTGCGCGACTGTGATCGCGAGCACGCCCGGATTGCGGTACGTCGCCGAACTGACGAGCGTGCCGAGCTTGATCCGCCGCGTCTCACGGGCCAGGCCGGCCAGCGTGATCCATGCGTCGGTCGGTCCGGGCAGGCCGTCGTGGTCGCCCATCACCAGATAGTGGTCGGACCGGAAGAACGCGTCGAACCCGTTCTCCTCGGTCTTGCGTGCCACCGCGAGCAGATCGTCGTACGAGGCACCTTGCTGGGGTTCGGTGAAGATCCTGAGAAGCATGGCGCCAACGCTATCTTGCGCTCGTGTACAGCCTCTCCAGGTACGACGGCTGCCACTGGGGACCGCGACCGTACAGCCGCCGGACCAGACCGTTGACGTCGAGCCGCGGCTCGACCGGGTTGTCCCACCAGTCCGGGACGCGGTCGTACCACCGGTCCACCCGCATGGTCCGGCCCGCCGCGTCGATCCGGGCGAACAACCAACCGCCGAGCTCGCTCTCCGCCTCGGTCACCCACAGGTCGCCGAGCAGCCCGCTCAGCTTGTCCGCGGCGAACTCCGGGTCGTCCACGTCCGGAGGCTCCAGGTCGAACCGGTACGACGGCGCGGCCGGGTCCAGCACCTGGACCTGGATGGTGAACCCCGATGGGGTGATCGCGGTCCTCGCGCGGCACCACGCATGCAACGCCTCGAACGCCACCGACTCCTGCGGTCGCGGCCGGGGACGCTCCACCTCGGCTCGCAGCGCTTCCTCGATCGACCCCGGCACGAGCTCGATGCCCGGCCCATCAGAACCCGCCAGCGCGAGCCCAGGGATCGACATCCGATCGATGACCCGAGCCGCCGGGACACCTACATCTGGACTGACGCCGTTCGGCACCCCATCCGACTCCGGCGGGCCGTCAGCGCCGACCACCGGTATGACGCCCGTCGGCATGTCATCGTCATCCGCACCCACCACCGGCACGGCACCCGTCGGCGTGTCGTCATCCGAGAAGCCGTCGGCCGCCACCACCGGCACCGACCCAGTCGGCACGTCGTCGTCCGCACCCGGGAAGCCGTTCGCCTGCACGACCGGCACAGACCCGGTCGGCACATCGTCATCGACACCCCGGAAGCCATTCGCCTGCACCACCGGCACAGACCCAGTCGGCACATCGTCGTCCGCACCCGGGAAGCCATTCGTCTGCACGACCGACCCGGTCGGCACGTCGTCGTTATCCGTAGTCGGGAAGCCGTTCGTGTGCACGACCGACTCGGTTGGCACGTCGTCGTTGTCCGTAGTCGGGAAGCCAGCCGCTCCCAGCGCCGGGACAGGCCCGGTGGGCACGTCGTCGTTCTGGGATCTGGCGTCGGCGTTCACCACAGGCACAGGGCCGGTCGGCACCTCGTCGTCCATCGGACCTGAGGCCGCGGTCGCCTCGTGCGCATTCACGATCGGCGCGGGCTCCGCGGCGACGTCGTCCTCGATCACCGGGATCTCCCCGGTCGGCGCGTCCGCATCCGCCACCGGCACGGAGTACGCACCAGCGTCCTCCGCCTGCCAGGCACCGCGCTGGGACTCGTCCCACACGTCCGACCCCGACGCCTGTGACGGCGACGCTTGCGGAGCCGACCCCGGCTCGGCCTGGGCCCAACCCTGCTGCGGTTGTGCAGGTTCAGCCTGTCCCCACCGCTCGTCTTCCGGATCGGGGTGGTGCCAGGGCGCGTTCTCCTGCTCGGACTGCTCGTAGTGGGCGGCCTCGGACACGGGCTGAGCCCACCGCTCGTGCTCGCGCTCCGGCTGTGAAGCCGGCTCCGACCGGGGCCAGTGGTTCGGGTCGTGCTGAGGCGCGGGGCCGGGCTGCGGCCAGTGGTTCGGGTCGTGCTGAGGCGCGGGGCCGGGCTGCGGCCAGTGGTTCGGGTCGTGCTGAGGCGCGGGGCCGGGGTGGGTCCGGTGGTTCGGGTCGGGATGGGGCTCGGCGTGGGGCTGAGTCCACTGGTTGGGGTCGGGGTCTGGGGCCGGCCAGGGCCCTTGATCTGGGTCGGGCTCTGGTTGTGGCTGAGGGGTCGGGTCCGGTTCCGGGGTGAGCGGTTCTGGCTCGGGGTCGGGCCATGGCTGGGGGTCCGGATCTGGCTCTGGGTGCGGCTGCGGGTCCGGCGCGGGCTCCGGGTGGGGCTCGGGGCGCGGGAACGGGTCCGGTGTTGGCGACGGCTGTGGGTCCGGTTGCGGCCAGGGCGCCGGGTGGGGCTCTGGTTGCGGCCAGGGCTCCGGCTGAGGCTGCGGCCACGGTTGCGGCTGAGGGTGAGGCTCGACTTGAGCTTTAGCCTCGACCGGAGCCTCAGGCAGGTCCGCGGACACGGCCGGGTCCTCGGCCGTCTGGTCGTCCAGCTCGTCGACCGAAACCGCAGGAACCTCAACGGTCTGATCGTCCTCGGGCTCCTCCACCGCCACCGCCACCGGCGCGAACGGCGAGGGCCCGGTGAACGACGCCAACTCCTCCTCGTCCCCATCCTCGGACGAGTCCACCTCGCCCCGCGCAACGCCAGCCTCGCCTCGCGCGACGCCGGCCTCGCCCCGCGCGACGCCAGCCTCGCCCCGCTCAACGCCGGCCTGGTCGCGTGTGGGGGCAGCCTCGTCGCGTGCGACCTCGGCGACGGATGGTGACTGCTGGGGTCCCGGGTTGACCGGGGCGAAAGGCGACTGGGCTGCTTGAGGCTCTGGCGTGGGTACGTCGGGGACGGCGGCTATTTCGGCGGTCGGGGCTTCATCGCCATCCGAGGGGGCGACCTGCTGGGGCTGGTAGTTGGCGGGATCCTCGACCCACAGCCCGTTGATCCAGGCCCCGCCCACCCATTCGCGTTCGGGTTCAGGCTCGGGTGCGGCCGGCTCGTCGGCGAACGGGTTGTACTCGCTGGTGGCTTCCTGCTCGCTCCAGCCAGCCTGCTCGGCGGTCTCCCAGTCCTGCTCGGCCGCGTCCTGCTGGTACGACGCAGCAGAGGGGCCGTCCGCGAACAGACTCGCGTAGAAGTCCTCCCCCTCGTGCACCCCGCCACCGACACGCGGAGGCTCCGACGAAGGCAGCCCACCGCCGTACACCGGCAGCCCACCACCCGACACATCGTCCGGCAGGTACGTCCCAGGAGCCGGCCCACCTGCCGCACCACCGCCGTCGAAGCCGGCCGGAGGCTCGGGCTCAGGCGCGTTGTCGTGCTTACGCCGCCGCAGCCAGCCCTGCTTCTTATTGATGACCCCGTACTCCGCCGGCGCCTCCGGCCGGTACGCGACCTGCTGGTACACCGCAGGCCCCTCGTACGCAGGTTCCTCATACCCAGGCTGCTCGTCGTACACGGGCTGCTCGTACGACGGGACCTGTGGGGCCTCGTCGATCGGCTGGCCGGTGAACGGGCTGATGCCGGGCGGCACGATGAAGGACTGCTCGTCCTCCTCGTCCACCGGGAGTGGCCCGTCGGATGCTCCAATCACAACATCCTCAACGACCGACACCTCGGCTGTGTCAGGGTCGTCGGCCAAACTTTCCGCGACTGCAAAGTTCCGGGTGAAGTCCTCCGCCGCGACGACACCGGACGGCAGGTCCGGCTGGACCGGCGATCGCGCGTCGATCTCGAAGTGATCGAAGAACTCCCGCAGCGCCTCGAAGGAGATCCCGGACGAGCCGGCGGTCTGGATCAGTTGCACCCCGAACGGCTGCAACTCGTCCAGTCCACCGAGGTAGTCCGCCCACTCCGCGACCCACTCGATCATCTCCGCGGCGGCGTCCGAGTCCGAGGTGATCCACTGCCCGATCTGCGTGAACCCGTCCTCGGCCGGCTGCCACGGGTCTCCCGGGTACGCCGCTCGCGCCCACGTCCCGTTGAACGCGCCGTACACGAACCCGAGCTCGCCGGCGGTCTGGCGACGCCGCACCTCCGGCTGGCCGATCCAGTCCGGCGACCCCGCCAGCAGGTCGGCGCGCCTCGTCTGGCTGTGCTGGGTCTGGAACCCGAACAGCACAGCGCGCCCGTCCTCGAGCCGCACCATCCGCAGCACCGACCCGGTCTCGTCCTGGTGGTGGTACCCGTCCTCGTCGGCGTACCACCGCCGGTCGAACCCGGTGGCATGGGCGACCGCGGCGAGTGCGGTCCAGCGGGCGCGCAACTCCTCCGGGTCGTCCAGGTCAACGAGCGGCATCAGGTCTCCAGCGCATTGGAATCCAGGGCCAGAACGCTACCCGAGCCCTCCGGACACCACCACTTCACTGTCCACAGGCTCGAGGATGGCGACGCACTCGATGTGGTGGGTCATGCCGAACAGGTCGAACGCCCGCAGCGACGCGATCCCGTATCCGAGCTTCCCGAACGTCTTCAGATCCCGCGCCAGCGCCGCCGGGTCACACGCCACGTACGCCACCCGTCGCGGTGCCAGCGCCGCGATCCGGCGTACGACGTCCTTGCCGGCACCCGTGCGTGGTGGGTCGAGCACGACCAGGTCCACGTGTTCGAGCCCCTGCCCGGCGGCCGCGTTCAGCACGCGGTCGACGTCACCGGTCTCCAGCGTGACCCCCGGCAGGTCGTGCAGGTTCCGCCGCGCGTTGCGCACCGCGTCCTTGTCACCTTCGATCGCCAGTACGGCGCACCCCGCCTCGGCCAGGAACGCCGCGAACAGTCCGACCCCGGAGTACAGATCCAGCGCGGTCTCGCCCGCCGAAGGCTCCAGTCCGCTCAGTACGGCGTCCACCAGCGTCTCCGGAGCGGCCGGATGCACCTGCCAGAACCCACCTGCCTCCACCCGGAACCGCCGGTCGCGCACTACCTCGACGACCCGTCCGCCTGGCTCCTCGCCTGTCAGTACTGCGGTCTTGCCCTCCGACGACACGACAGCCTGCACGGACGACTCGCCCGGCCACCGCTGCCCGAGTACGTCGGGCGTATCCGGGTGAGCGATCAGGCACCGCTCGATCGGGATCAGGTCGTGCGAGCGGTGCGCGTACATGCCTGGTCGTCCGTCGACGACGGCGTACCGCATCCGGGTGCGCCAGCCGAGGCCGTCGTCACCCGGCGACTCCATCACCACCGTGCGCTCGATCCCACCGATCCGCCGGAGCGTGTCCGACACCACCGTGGCCTTCAGTCGCCGCTGCTCGACGATGTTGGCGTGCTGGAAGTCGCACCCGCCGCACAGCCCCGGTCCGGCGTACGGGCAGGGCGCTTCGATCCGCTGCGGTGACGGTGTCAGTACCTGCACGGCGTCAGCCCGCAGGTACTTCGCGGTCTGCTCGGTGATGCGGGCATGCACCAGCTCACCCGGCAACGCGTGCCGGACGAAGACCACCTGCCCCTCGTGCCGGGCCACACAGTGTCCCCCGTGCGCTACTGGTCCTACTTCCAGCTCGACTACCGTCCCGACGATGTCCTCGTCCGTCACCGATCTCCTGACGCCTTGCGGGCCCCACGCCGTACCTGGCCGGCCACCCGTTCCACCCGATCCTGCCGTTCCTCGGCCACCTGCGAAGAGATCAGCTGGTAAGGAACAGACGTAACCATCACACCAGGTGTGAACAAGAGGCGCCCCTTGAGCCGCAGTGCGCTCTGGTTGTGCAGGATGTGCTCCCACCAGTGCCCGACCACGTATTCGGGGATGTAGACCATCACCACGTCCCGCGGCGACTGCCGCCGGATGTCGCGCACGTACTGCAGGATCGGCCGGGTGATCTCCCGGTACGGCGAGGCGAGGCGCTTCAGCGGAATCGGGATGCCCCGGTTGTCCCACTCGGCCTGCAGGGCCTCGGACTCGTCCCGGTCGACGTCGACCGTGACCGCCTCGAGCATGTACGGCCGGGCCGCCTTGGCGAACGCCAGCGCCCGCAGGGTCGGCTTGTGCAGCTTCGACACCAGCACGATCGAATGCACCCGGGACGGCAGCATCAGCGGCTCGTCGCCCTCGACCGCCATCTGCTCGCTGACCCGGTTGTAGTGCCGGCGGATGCCCTTCATCAGCAGGAACAGCACCACCATCGCGATGATCGCGATGTAGGCACCGTGGGTGAACTTGGTGATGAGCACGATGATCAGCACGATCCCGGTCAGGCTCAGGCCGATCGCGTTGATCACCCGGGACCGGATCATCTGCCGGCGTTTGGCCGGGTCGGTCTCGGTCTTCAGGTGCCGGGTCCAGTGCCGGATCATGCCGAACTGGCTGAGCGTGAAGCTGACGAACACACCGACGATGTACAGCTGGATCAGCTTGGTGACCTGGGCGTCGAACGCGATGATCAGCCCGATCGCGCAGAGGGCCAGCAGGATGATGCCGTTGCTGTAGGCGAGCCGGTCGCCGCGGGTGTGCAGCTGACGCGGGAGGTAGCCGTCCCGGGCCAGGATCGAGGCGAGCACCGGGAAGCCGTTGAACGCGGTGTTCGCGGCCAGCACCAGGATCAGCATGGTCGCGCCGATCACGAGGTAGAAGCCGGGCGTGAAGTTCGAGAAGACCGAGTCACTGATCTGACCGATCACGGTCTTCTGGGTGTAGCTGTCGCCGACCGGCTCCCCGTTGCGGTACAGCTGGGTGGCCGGATCCTCGGCGAACCTCAGCTTGATCTTGTTGGCCAGGAACAGGATGCTCATCAGCATCGTGACGGCGATCGTGCCGAGCAGCAGCAGCGTGGTGGCGGCGTTCTTGCTCTTCGGCTTACGGAACGCGGGGACGCCGTTGCTGATCGCCTCGACACCGGTCAGCGCGGCACACCCGGACGAGAACGCCCGGGCCAGCAGGAAGACCGCGGCCAGGCCGGTGAACACCTCGTGCCCCGGCTCGGCCCGGACCTCGAACCCCGCGCTCTCGGCCAGCGGCAGGTTCCCGGCGGTCAGCCGGAGCATGCCCCAGATCGCCATCCCGATGATCGACACCATGAAGATGTACGTCGGGATCGCGAAGATCGCACCCGACTCGCGGACGCCGCGCAGGTTCATCGCGGTCAGCAGGAGGACCAGGCCGACCGCCAGGGGCACCTCATGGCCGGCCAGGAACGGTAGCGCGGACTTCGCGTTCTGGACGCCTGACGAGATGGACACCGCGACGGTCATCACGTAGTCGACCATCAGCGCGCTGGCCACGGTCAGTCCGGCCGACGGCCCGATGTTCACCGTCGCGACCTCGTAGTCACCGCCGCCCGACGGGTAGGCGTGCACGTTCTGCCGGTAGGACGCGACCACGACGAGCATCACGAACGCGACCAGCAGGCCGATCTTCCAGGAGTAGCTGTACGCCGCCAGACCGGCGATCGACAGGGTCAGGAAGATCTCGTCCGGGGCATAGGCGACCGACGACAGCGCGTCGCTGGCGAACACGGGGAGGGCGATGCGCTTGGGCAGCAGCGTCTCGCCCAACTGGGTGCTGCGCAGTTTGCGTCCGAGCAGCAGCCGTTTACCGATATCGCCGAGAGCGGGGGTCACACCGGTGATGTTAGAGGGAAGCGCGGTCCGTGATGTCAGAGGGAGCCCCGGTGCGGTGTAGCGTCTATCCCTGCCGAGTCCGACCCAGCGGCCCCAGACGGGGCAGGGAGTGATCACCGAGTGCACGTCGTCATCATGGGCTGCGGCCGCGTCGGGTCGACGCTCGCGCGAGGCCTGGAGAAGCGGGGCCACACGGTCGCGATCATCGACCAGTCGGCCGACGCCTTCCGCCGGCTGAGCCCGAACTTCACCGGCCGGACCATCGTCGGGATGGGCTTCGACCGGGAGATCCTGATCGAGGCCGGGATCGAGGAGGCCGAGGCGTTCGCGGCGGTCTCGAACGGCGACAACTCGAACATCCTGGCGGCCCGCGTGGCCCGGGAGACGTTCGGCATCAGCAACGTGGTCGCCCGGATCTACGACCCCGGACGCGCCGAGGTGTACCAGCGGCTCGGCATCCCGACCGTCGGTACCGTGCGCTGGACCGTCGACCAGATGATGCGTCGGCTGCTGCCCGAAGGGTCAGAGCCGGAGTGGCGCGACCCGTCCGGGACAGTCCGGCTGGCCGAGGTGCACGTGGACTCCGAGTGGGTCGGCCGGCTCGCGTTCGACATCGAGAAGGCCACCGGAGCCCGGGTCGCGTTCCTGACCCGGCTCGGCGAAGGCGTGCTGCCCAAGGCCGACACGGTCATCCAGGAGGGTGACCTGGTGCACGTCGTGATGCTGGAACGAGACGTCGCCGCGATCGAGTCCCAACTCGGCACCAAGCCTGAGGAGCTGTGATGCGGGTAGCCATCGCCGGTGCCGGGAACGTCGGTCGTTCGATCGCCGCCGAGCTGCTGGAGAACGGCCACGAGGTGCTGCTGATCGACAAGGACCCGCGGGCGATCAAGGCCGAGTCGGTGCCACAGGCCGAATGGCTGCTCGCCGACGCCTGCGAGCTCTCCTCGCTGGAGGAGGCCGCGCTGCAGCGCTGCCAGGTGGCGATCGCCAGCACCGGCGACGACAAGGTCAACCTGGTCGTCTCGCTGCTCGCCAAGACCGAGTTCGGCGTTCCCCGGACCGTTGCCCGGGTCAACCATCCACGGAACGAGTGGATGTTCAACGAGGCCTGGGGTGTCGACGTCTCGGTGTCGACGCCGCGGATCATGTCCGCGCTGGTCGAGGAGGCGGTCTCGGTCGGCGACCTGGTCCGGCTGTTCACCTTCCGCCAGGGCGACGCGAACCTGGTCGAGCTGACCCTGCCCGAGGACTCCCCCATGATCGGTCAGCGGGTCGGCGACATCGACTGGCCGCTGGACACCGCGCTGGTGGTGATCCTGCGCGAGGGCCGGGTCCTTCGCCCGGACCCGGAAGGCACGCTGGAGCTGAACGACGAGCTCCTGTTCGTCGCGGCCGACGAGACCGAGGAACAGCTCGAGGACATCCTCTCGCCGCACCACCGCAAGAGCGAGTAAGACCTTCTACTTCTTGTTGCCCCGGAGCAGGTGGGTGACGTGGTCGCGTGCCTCGTCCCACTTGTCCGGCGGCAGCGAGCCGCGCAGTACGGCGTACGCCATCCACAGGGCCAGGGCGTAGAAGGGAAGGCCGAGGCCGACCTTGGCGATGCCGAGTGCGTTGAGGTAGCCGGCCAGGTACAGCGGGACCTGGACGATCAGGCGGATCGCGAACAGGCCGACGAACACCAGCGTCGCCCGCGAGAACCCCTTGAGCATTGCCGGGTCCTTGCGCCACGCGGTGCCGGTCTGGGTGATCACGCCGTACAGGACGCCGAACAGGGGCCAGCGGATCAGCACGGTGATCAGGTACAGAGCGCCGTACCCGAGGTTCGTGAGCAGGCCGGGGACGTAGACGTCCTTCGCGTCGCCGGTGCGGTTCGCGACCCAGGCGGAGATCAGGACGCCGACGAAGCCGCCGAAGACGTTGCGCAGCGGCTGCCTGCGGATCAGGCGGAGTACGGCGACCAGCGCACCCGAGCCGACCGCGACGATCAGCGCGAGCCGCAGGTTGTGGTCGGTCGCGCCGTAGACGATCAGGAACGCGATCCAGGGCAGGCCGATGTCGAGCAGTGCACCCCAGCCACCGAGCGCGTGGAAGAAGTCCTTGTCGGTTGTCTGGGCCGGCTTCGCGGGCTCCTCGGCCGGCTGCCTCGGCTCGGGAGCGGGCTGCTGGTCCGCGGTGAGTTCGTGCTCGGCGGCGTCGAGTTCGGGGCGCAGGATCTCGACCAGCTTCTCCTCGAGGTTCTCCTCGACCTGGTCGCGGCGCGACTGTCCGGACTGCGGCTCAGCCATGCGCGGCCGTCGGACGGAGTTCGTAGCGCGGGTTGAACATCACCCGGTCACCGTCCACGACCCCGATCCGCCCGGAGGCGATCAGTTCCGAGCCGGGGTGGATCCCGGCGATCTTGCGCCGGCCGAGCCAGATCAGCTTGACCGTGCCGGTGCCGTCGTACAACTCGCCCTCCAGTGCCGGTACGCCGCCGCGTGGGCTGAACGTGATGGTGCGCAGCGTGCCGTACAGCGTGACCAGTTCGCGGTCGTGGCAGCCGGTGATGGACCGGGCACCGCAGTCCTGCGCGAAGTCCTGGAGAACCTCGGCGTCCTGCTGGTCCCGGTCACCGGCCAGCCCCCGGAAGGCACGCCGAAACAATCCCTCGGGTTTGTCGCTACCCATGACTCGAGTGTAGTCCGTTCAGCCCTGTTCCTCGTCCGCGGGCTCAGCGCCCGGCGGGAGCCGCAACGGCAGCGATTCGCGGACGGCCATCGGCTCGCTCCCGCGGACCACGACGACGTTGCGCAGTGCCTCCTCCATCGCCGACGCGGCGTCCGGTTCGACCGCGGCGCGGCCGAGCACGGTAGCCCGCAGCAGCCAGCGCGGGCCGTCCACGCCGAGCACCCGCGAGGTCTGGCTGAAGATCTGGCCTTCCGGGTCCTCGACCGGCACGACCAGCACCAGTTCGGTGCCGAACGATCCCTCGGACTCGGTCGCCGTACCGCCCATCCGGCTGGCCTCGGCGGCGATCTCCCGCCGTACCTCGGACCAGATGCCGCTCGTCTTCGGTGCCGCGAACGCGCGCAGTTCCAGCGCGGAGTCGTCCAGCACCAGCAGTACTGCCTGCACCTGGCCGCTCTGCTCCTCGACCTGCAGCCGCAGTTCCATCCCGGGCATGCCGGTGACCACCAGCGCGCCCAGGTCGATGCGGTCCTCCGCCTCGAGCACCTCGGGGTCGACCTCGGTGGAGTCGAACGGCCCGACGGCCGGCTCCTCCGGCGCGGCGTCCTGCTCGGTCGTCTCGGGGTCTTCGTTCTTGGCCTTGCGGCGGAAGATCACTGTTCTCTACTTCCCTGGTTCGTCTTTGGTACAGCCGCCGTAGTTTCGCGCATCCGTCAGCTCAACGGACGCATCTGTTCAGCGTGTCACATCACCGAAACCGCCGGTCGAGCCGTACCCCCCGTCACCGCGGGCGGAACCCGGCAGCGACGTCACCTCGACGAACCGCGCCTTCTCCACCTGCTGGATGACCAACTGCGCGATCCGGTCGCCGCGCCGCAGCGTCACTTCCGCGTGCGGGTCGAGGTTGATCAGGCACACCTTGATCTCGCCCCGGTACCCCGCGTCCACAGTGCCCGGAGCATTGACGATCGAAACGCCGTGCTTGGCCGCAAGCCCGGACCTCGGGTGCACGAACGCGGCGTACCCGTCCTGCAGCGCGATGGCGATGCCGGTGCCGACCAGACCGCGCTCGCCAGGCTTCAGAGTGATGTCGCCGGCCGCCACCAGGTCCGCGCCGGCGTCCCCCGGATGCGCGTACGACGGAACAGGCAGGTCAGGGTCGAGTCGCTGGATCAGTACCTCGGTCACGAGAGCAGACCCTATCGACGCCACTGGACCGCCCACATGCCAGGCTGGTGGTGTGCCTCTTTATCGCGAACGCCTGAGCGTGCCGGTGTCCTGGTGGATCATCGCCGTCGCCCTGGTCGTCACGCTCTTCGCCATCGTGACCGTGCCGGTCGGGATGTTCGCCGGCACCCTCGTCGGTGGTGTCGCCGCGCTCGTCCTGGTCCTCTGGTTCGTCCAGTACGGCGCCGCGCGGGTCCAGGTGGACGGTGAGCGGCTGCAGGCCGGGCGGGCCGTGATCGGACGGGCGGATCTGGGCCAGGTCGAGGCGCTCACCGGTGACGACGCTCGGCACGCGTTCGGACGTGACTGCGATCCGCGGGCCTACCTGCTGCTGCGCAGCTACGTGCGGGGCGCGGTCCGGGTCGAGATCACCGATCCGCGCGACCCGGCGCCGTACTGGGTGATCGCCACGCGGCATCCGGACCGGTTGGCAGCGGCGCTGACGGGGCACAGCGTGGCAAGATCCTGAGTGTCGGGGACTTGCGTTAGGGAGGCTGCTGTGGTCGGAGCGAAGATCGGCTGGAAGCTGGTGCAGGCCGCGTTCACCATCGTGGTGGGCCTGGTCGTGAACAAGGCGGTGACCACGGCCTGGAAGATCGGCTCGGGCGGGAAGCCGCCGAAGGACGGCCAGGGCGGGTACGCCGAGGTCGTCAGCTGGGCGGTGGCGAGTGGGGCCGCGGCGGCGGCCGCGAAGCTGTTCGCGGAGCGGCGGGCGGCGTCGTACTGGCTGAAGTCGACCGGGTACGCACCGCCGGGCTACGAGCAGGACGCGAAGGCGCCCGGCGGCCTCGTCAAGAGCGTCGAGAAGCAGTTGGAGAAAGACTAGACACCAGAAGAACACACCTCGCTCCGCTCGGTGGGTGGGTGTGGTCCGCCCCGCTCGGTGGGTGGGGTGTGGCTCGCTCCGCTCGGTGGGTGGGTGTGGTCCGCCCCGCTCGGTGGGTGGGGTGTGGTCGTCCTTGGGTGGGGTGTGTACACAACAGCGGGACCGTTCCCAGGGGTCTGGGAACGGTCCCGCTGTGGGTCAAGCAGAAGAAGGGCGCTGGTGTCAGGCTGCGCAGTCTCGGCAGATCAGCTGCCCGTTCTTCGTGTCGGCGAGCTGACTGCGGTGGTGAACCAGGAAGCAGCTCGAACAGGTGAACTCGTCGGCCTGGCGCGGGAGCACCCGCACCGCCAGCTCTTCGTGGCTCAGGTCGGCACCGGGCAGCTCGAAGCTCTCCGCGGCCTCGGCCTCGTCCTCGTCGACCTTGCCGGAGTTCTTGTCGTGACGGCGAGTCTTCAGTTCCTCGATCGACTCTTCGGATGCGTCCTCGTCCGTCTTGCGCGGGGCGTCGTAATCAGTCGCCATGGTGTTCCCTGCCCTCTTCATACCCGTGGTGTTGCCTGCTGAGCCCTTGAACGGGTAAAGCGGCCGAGAAATTCCGCGCCGAAGCACCGCGCTGAATCTTCGTCCCCCGAAACCCTTGACAGTCAGGCCGGGACCGGCAACTACCGTTCCCGAGGACGGGATTGTGCCCTATGAAGGGCCCTTCGCGCGCGTCGGGGTCCATGTATTGACCCGCGTGTCTCCACAAATGTCAGGACCGAACACCGAATTGCTCGTTAGTGCGCACTCCTGCGCAGCTATGCGCACCAACTGACATCTATGCGCGCAGAGGGTTCGCTTCGGCCAGCAGGTCGTGGAACGGGCCGAACAGCGCCGGACTGGCCGCGATCGACATCTCCGGCGACACCGGGGCGCCGTACAGGCCGCCGATCGTCCCGCCCGCCTCGGCCGCGATCAGCGCACCCGCTCCGTAGTCCCACGGATTCAGTCCGCGTTCGTAGACGGCGTCGAGCCGGCCGCAGGCGACATAGCAGAGGTCGAGCGCGCCGACCCCGATCCGGCGGATGTCGCGGACCTTGGTGATCAGATGCTGGACGACCTCCGCCTGCACCTGGCGGCGGTCGGCGTCGTACCCGAAGCCGGTCCCAACCAGAGCGGTACTCAGATCGGTACAGCCCGAGACCCGGATCGGCTTGCCGTCCACGAACGCGCCACCGCCCTTGGTGGCGGTGAACACCTCACCCTTCGGGGCATCGACGACGACTCCGGCGACCGTCGTCCCGTCGTACTCGACCGCGATCGAGACGGCGTACGTCGGGAGGTCGTACAGGTAGTTGACCGTGCCGTCGATCGGGTCGACGACCCAGCGGACGCCGCTCGAACCGGCGACGTCGTCGCCCTCCTCGCCGAGGAACGAGTCGTCCGGCCGGGCCTGCAGAATCCGCGCCCGGATCAGTTCCTCGGATTCGCGGTCCACGGCGGTGACGACATCGGTGACCGTGCTCTTGGTGTCGGCGACGGTGATGGTGCCGCGGCGGCGTTCGACGATCAACCGGGCCGCTTCCTCCGCCACCTCCACCGCGAGCTTGAGGAGGTCCTGGGGGTTCTCGGTCGTCATACGGCTTCCTTGGCAGTTGGTCGGCGCAGGGGTGGGCAGCAGTCATGACGGCAGTCGTCCCAGGCCGGGCCGAGCTTGCCGACGCAGGGTCTGGCCGGCTCCTCGCCGCGTTCGGCCGCGGCCCGCTCGACGACCAGGTCCCGCAGCATCGAGACGAACCGCGGGTCGGTCCCAGGAGTCGCGGCCCGGGCCATCGGCAGCCCCAGTTTCTCCGCGGTCTTGGCGCCCTCGGTGTCGAGGTCGTAGATGACCTCCATGTGGTCGCTCACGAACCCGATCGGTACGAGGGCCACGCCCGGCACACCCTCGTCTGCGAGGGCCTCCAGGTGGTCGTTCACATCCGGCTCGAGCCACGGCACCTGCGGCGGCCCGGAGCGCGAGCAGTAGACCAGGTCGGTCCGCCAGGTGTGCCCGGTGCGGCGCTCGAGCTCGGCAGTGATCTCCGCGGCCACGTCCAGGTGCCAGTCGACGTACCCGTTGCCGTCCGGTCCGCTGGTCGCATTCATCGCCGTCGGGATCGAGTGGGTCACGTAGGCGATCGCGGAGCCCTCGGGGAGCTTGTTCAGTGCCTCGGCGGTCGACTCGACGAACGATCCGACGAAGCCGGGGTGGTTCGCGTAGTGCCGGAGCTTGTCGATCCGCGGTGCGTCCGGGACCTCCTTGGTCGCGTCCTCGAGGTTCTCGCGGTACTGCCGGCAGCCGGAGTACGACGGGTAGGCGGACGTGACGATCACCACCGCCCGGCGGATCCCGTCAGCGGCCATCTGCCGCATCGTGTCGGTCAGGTACGGCGCCCAGTTGCGGTTGCCCCAGTAGATCGGCAGATCCAGGCCGATGTCGTCGAACGACGCCCGCAGCGCCTCGAGCAGTGCCCGATTCTGATCGTTGATCGGGCTCTTCCCGCCGAACGCGTAGTAGTGCTCGCCGACCTCCTTCAGCCGCTCGTCCGGGATGCCCCGGCCGCGGGTCACGTTCTGCAGGAACGGCAGCACGTCCTCGGGCTTCTCGGGGCCTCCGAAGGACAGCAGCAGGACGGCGTCGTACGGAACAGCAGCAGGCGACTGGGGCAACGGCATATTCCGAGTTTCTCAGACCGCCAACAGCTAGGGTGTTGCCGGTCTCTCATGCTCAAGCCTTATGTCCATCTCATGCGCCGTCCCGGTGCCAGTGCGTTCTTCACCGCCGGGATCCTCGGGCGTATGCCGATCTCGATGATCGGGCTGGGCATCGTCATCCTGATCGCGCAGGAGAGCGGCTCGTACGGCCTGGCCGGAGCGGTGTCCGGCGTCGCGGTCATCGCCGGTGCGCTGACCGGTCCGATCCAGGGCCGGCTGGTCGACCGGTTCGGGCAGCGGACGCTGCTGCTCGTCGGCTCCGTGCTGTGCACGATCGGTCTGGCGGCTCTGCTGGTCGCGGTCCGTGCCGACTCGGCTACCTGGGTGCTCTACCTGTTGTCGTTCGTTGCCGGTGGCACCCGTCCGCAGGTCGGGTCGTTCGTCCGGGCGCGGTGGACCCATCTGCTCGGCCGGGGACGGGCGCTGCAGACCGCGTTCGCGCTGGAGGCGGTCGGCGACGAGGTCGTCTTCATCGTCGGCCCAGTACTGGTCACCACGCTCGCCACCCAAGTCAGTCCGTACGCCGCTCTGGCCGCGGCCGGAGTGCTGGGACTGGCCGGCGGCATCTGGCTGGCGTCGCTGCGTGCCTCCGACCCGCCCGGCCGCGGTAAGGCCGACGGTGCAGAGCAGGCGCCACTCCCCTGGCTCTCGCTGATGCTGCTCAGCCTGATCGGTCTCGGGCTGGGCGCGACTCTCGGTGGCGTCGAGGTGGTCACGATCGCGTTCACCACCGAGAAGGGTCAGGCCGAACTGTCCGGCGTCGTACTGGCCGTGTGGGCGTTCGGCAGCCTGCTGGCCGGTCTCTGGTACGGCTCGGTCCACTGGCGCGCTCCGGTCGAACGGCGGCTGCTGTTCGGCGCGATCCTGCTCGCCGTCAGCCTGGCACCGCTCCCCTGGGTCGACAGCGTGCTGCTCGTCGGTGTGGTGCTGTTCTTCTGCGGCTTCACCATCGCGCCCACGATGGTCGCCCTCACCGCTTGCGTCGAGGAGTGGGTCCCGCCCCAGCGCCTCACCGAGGCGATCACCTGGACCGTCACCGGCATACTCCTGGGGGTAGCCCCGGGCAACGCCGCCTCCGGCCACGCAGTAGACGTTTGGGGCCCCTCCACCGCCTACTGGGTCCCCTTCTCCATCGGCATCACCTGCGCCCTGGTCGCCGCCCTCGCCACTACCTTCGCGCGCCCCAAGACTCGCTTCGCCCACAACTAGGGCACGCCTCTCGATTCCCTGCAGTAGCGAGCAGGTGCTCGGCGGAGTGCAGCGCAAGGCGGAGGGCGAGGCTCGGAGTGGGGTTCTCCGTGCCTTGTCCTCCAACGCCGCGATGTGCCCGCCGAGTGCCGCGCAGCACGCAGGGAATTGAGAGACGTGCCCTGGGCTTGCACCTCCCGTTACGGGAGGTGTGAAGGTGTGGGTATGGAGTACTCGATCGGTGAGCTGGCCCGGGTGGGTGGGGTGTCGGTGAAGGCCGTGCGCCACTACTCCGAGTTGGGCCTGCTGGCGTCGCATCGGACCGCTGCCGGGCATCGGCGGTACGACGCGGACGCTGTGGCGCGGCTGGAGTTGATTCGGACGTTGCGGGGATTGGGCATCGATCTGCCGACAGTGCGGGCGGTGCTGGAGCGGGAACGGACGCTGGGTGAGGTCCTGGCCGCGCACGCCGCCGCGGTGGCCGTCGAGATCCAGAGCCTGCGAGTGCGCCATGCCGTGCTGTCAATCGCCGCTCGGCGCCATTCCACCCCGGAGGAGCTTGAACGCATGCACAACCTGACCGCTCAGTCCGAGCAGGAACGCCGGACCTTGATCGCGGACTTCCTGACCTCGGTCCTCGGCGATGACCCGAGCTTCGCCGCGATCCGGCAGAACCTCACCCCTGAGCTCCCGGACGACGCCGACGTGGGGCAGGTCGAGGCTTGGCTGGAGCTTGCCACGCTCATCCAGGACGACGACTTCCGGGCAGCGGTACGACGGATGGCCTCGGGCTACCGGGCGATCGCGACGGACGCCCCGCTGTGGCACGATCCGGAGTTCCGTGACCGGCTGATCGCGCTTCGGCGTACCGAGGCAGGTCCGCAGTGGGACCGGTACGTGGAGCTGCTCGCCGTCATCAACGGGTGGGCGCCGCCGTCACGGATTGCGGGGTAGCGGCGCGTTCCAGCCGCGGCGGATGGCGAGCAATCGGATCCCGAAGCAGGTCACCGCGGCGACGATCGGTACCCACGTCGCGTCGTACTCGAAGGCGGCCGCGACGACGACGATGCCGGCGCCGAGGAACGCCGGGGTGGCGTAGATCTCCGACCGCAGTACCACGGGAACGCGGCCGCTGAGCAGGTCGCGGATCACGCCGCCGCCGATCCCGGAGATCATGCCGAGCAACGCGGCCGACAGTGGCGACAGGCCGTGCTCGATCGCCTTCTGCGCACCGGTCACGCAGAACAACGCAAGGCCGGCGGCGTCGAAGATGTTCACCAGCCGCTCGACGCGACCGATGCCAGGATGCAGGAAGAACGTGATCAGCCCGGCGAAGACCGGGACGACCAGATAGCGCCAGTCCTGCAGCGCGGCCGGTGGGGTGTCGCCGATCAGCACGTCCCGGAGGAAGCCACCGCCCAGCCCGGTGACCATGGCAAGCACCAGGATGCCGAACACGTCCAGCTTCTTGCGTACGCCGACCAGCGCGCCGGTGATCCCGAACACGAAGATGCCGACCAGGTCTGGCACATGCAAGGCCAAGGATCCACTCACAGGCGGCACGCTAAACCACAGGCGATGGGTCGCCGCGCACTCTATGGTCTTGGGGCATGAGCGGAGCACCCGACGTCGACTACACCGCAACCTCGCTGCGCCCGGACTGGAACACGCTCCCGGACTCTCTCCGCGAGGCCCTGACCGTTGCCCTGGGCAGCGAGATCGCCGAGGCGGGGCGCTCCGTCAGCTCGGGCTTCACCGGCGGCTTCGCCGCGCCGCTCCGGCTGGCCGACGGGCGCCGGGTCTTCGTCAAGGCATCCGCCGACACAATGCACGCCTACCGTGCCTACCAGCGCGAGGCCGAGGTTGTGCCGCAGCTGCCGGCGGCGATCAGGGTCCCGGCGATCGTCACCACCGCGCACTCCGCCGATGGGGACAGCAAGTGGTTCGCCGTCGTGTCGGAGTGGGTCGACGCGCGGATGCCTGGCGTGCCGTGGTCCGCGGCGGACTTCGACGTGGTGACCGCGACCTGCGAGGCGATCTCGGACGCGATGGATCCCAGCCCGCTCGACGGATTGAAGAGTTTCCTGAGCGATCTCGAGGAGGGCGCACCACTGCAGACACCGGACCGGATCATCGCGGGCGAATTGCCGATGCCGGCCGGTCTCCAGCCCTGGGCGCCAAAGATCCTGCCCGAGCTGGTCGACCTGATTCGGCTCGCCCCAGAAGCGTTCGCCGGGGACACGGCGACTCACAGCGATCTGCGACCGGACAACCTGCTGATCGACGGCGACGGCGTCTGCTGGATCGTGGACTGGAACTGGCTCGCGCTCGGGCCTCGCTGGATGGACTGGATCGGTCTGCTCCCGGGTGCACAGCACCACGGCATCGACACCCGCGCCGCCGTCCACCGGAGCCCGCTGACGGCCGACGTACCGGGCGACCATCTCGACTCCTACATCGCGGCGGTCGCGGCGTACATGATGAAGAACATCGACCTGCCACCACCGCCCGGCTGTACGCCGGCGCTGCGGGAGCACCAGCGGTACTACGCCTGGACCTTCCTCGATTGGCTGGCCGCACGGCGCGGGTGGTGAGAGCGGCCTACCGTGGAGGTATGAACAAAGGTCCGACCACCAGGTTCAAGGTCGAGGTGCTGGACGGCGACCGGACGTCGCGGCGTGAGGACGTGGTCACCACCGAGGAGCCGCTCGAGCTGCGGCTGGAGTGGCCCGGCCGTCCACCCGAGCCTCTCGTCGTGACGATGCGCACCCCGGGCTCCGACTTCGAACTGGCCGCCGGGTTCTGCCTCGGCGAGGGCTTCGCGGTCCGCCCGGACGCGATCCGGACCGTTGCCTACTGCACCGATGTGAAGCTGACCCCCGAGCAGCAGTTCAACACCGTCACGGTCACGTTCGACGGCCCACCGGACCGCGAACCACCCCAGCGGTACGGCGTCACCTCGGCGGCCTGCGGCGTCTGCGGCCAGCAGAGCCTCGACGAGCTGGCCGAGCGGGACTACGACCCGGTCGACCCCGTGGAGGCCCCGCTGGACGTCGTACGACGCCTGCCTGACCTTCTCCGGGAAGCCCAACCGACGTTCAGCCGCACCGGTGGCCTGCATGCGGCCGGCCTGTTCACCACCGACGGCCGCAAGATCGTGGTCAAGGAAGACGTCGGCCGCCATAACGCCGTCGACAAGGTCGTCGGCTGGACCGCCCTCAACCACCACAGCCGCAAGGGCCTCGTCCTCGTGGTCAGCGGCCGCGCCGGCTACGAAATCATCCAGAAAGCAGTGGCAGCAGGCGTCGGCATGATCGTCGCCGTAGGCGCCCCCTCAAGTCTCGCCGTCGACCTCGCCCGCCGCTTCAACATCACCCTCGCCGGCTTCACCCGCGGCGACCGCTGTGTGGTCTACAGCGCCCCGGAGCGGATCAGGCGTCCAGCTTGATGAAGGTTGCCTTGGGGACGTATTCGTAGCGGTCGGGCATGCAGGTGAGGATGATGATCTGACCGTGGTCGCCGGCGCGGCCGAGGAGGGCGCCCATGTCGCGGAGGCGGGCCTTGTCGGACCAGCCGAGGGCGTCGTCGAAGATGACGGGGACGCTGCTCTCGCCGGTGCTGACCAGGTGGCTGATCGCGAGCCGGGTGATGATCGCCAGCTGCTCCTGCGCGCCTGTCGACAACGCCTCGACCGGCAGCCGCGCGCCGTCCAGCTCGCGCTCCGCGACGGCCAGGTCGTCGTCCAGCCAGACCCGGAACGACGGCCCGTAGACAGTCCGTCCGAGCGACTCGATCCGGCTCTGCAGTGGTTCGGAGTACTTCGTCTGTGCCTCGGCCCGGTGACGGCTCAGCGTCTCGTAGACCCGGCGAGCCGCCTCGGCCCGGCGCCGCAGACTGTCGTGCTCGGCCCGTACGCCGGCCAGCTCCAGCTCGGCCAGATCCCGCCGGGTCGCCAGGCCGTCCCGGCCCGACTGCTCCAGCCGGCCCTCAGTCGTCCGCAGCGCGTCGCGCAACGTGTCTCGCTCGCTCTGCATCCGCGCCGCGACCGCCAACGCGTCCGTCAACTCGCCCGCGAGCTGATCGGCTCCAGCCGCATCCGCCTGCTCCTGTACGGCGGTCAGCTCCTCGAGCACCGCCTCGACCTCACCAGTCGCCTCGGCCTCAGCCGCAGCAACAGCGTCATCGTCGAGAAGAGCCCTGGCGGCCTCCAACGCCTCGACTGCGGCCGCAAGCCGCTCCCCCGCTAGCTCCGACCGAGCCCGAGCCTGCTGCGCCTCCGACCGGTCCTCGTCCGCCGCCTTCCGCGCCTGTGCCGCCGCGAACTCCGCATCGCTGAGCAACCGCTCGACCTCGGCCAACGCGTCCCGCGCCTCTTCCAGCGCGCGCTGTGCACCGGCCAGATCATCCGGCGCGCTGACCGGCACCTCGAAGCCCTCGAAGTCGAGCGTGTCGTGGGGTGACGCGAACTCCTCGAACAGCGACATCTGCCCGGGCACGCCCTCGACCGCGGCCTGCTTGCCGCCGCTCTCCTCGGCGTCCGCGTCGTCGTCCGCACCGACGCCGAGCCGCGCGGTCAGCACCGCGATCCGCTCCCCCGGATCACCACCGGTCGTCAGCGACCGCTCGGTCCGGCGGGCTTCATGCAACTCGGCGGTGGCCGTGTCCGCCTTCCGCAGCAACTCCCGCGCGGCCGCGACGTCCTTCACGCCGGCCTTCTTCAGCAGGTCCTTCTCCCGCCGGACGGCCTCGTCAACGCGCGACCGGAGCGTCGCCGCCTCACCCCCGGCGCGCACGGTCACCTCGACCTGCCCCGGTACGCCGACGACCAGCTCACCGGAGACCAGCACCTCGGCCGACTCGTCGAAGCCCAGCTCCGACGGCACCTCACGAGCGCCGCCGTCCAACCCGGTCCCGGACAACTCGACCGGCTCCGCGCCGAGGCGACGTACCGACACCTCGGGGACTCCGGCCGCCAGCGCGGCGCGAGCCTCGACCACCTCAGCGCGCGCGGATTCCAGCGCGGCGACGAGCGCGTCGTCGACCTTGATCCGGTCCAGGACCGTCCCGGCCGCGGCGATGCGGGCGCGGACGTCGACCAACTCCGCCTGCTGACCCAGCAGGCGGTCCAGCTCGGCACGGTCCATCAGCTCGGAGACCTGCCGCTCCGCCTCCTGGACATCGGTACGCCGGGCGTCCTTGAGCTCGACCACCTCGGCCAGCGCCGCCTCGACCGCATGCACGCTCTCGACCGCCGTCCTCGCGACTGTCTCGGCATCGGTACGACGTTCGGCGAGCTCCGCATCGCTCTTGGTGAACCGTTCGGCCTCGTCGAGCAGCCGCTCGCGTTCGACTCGGGTCCGGGTGTGGTTCTCGAGCCGGGCCCGCGCGGTCTCGGCGCGGTGGCGGACCGAGTCGCGCCGGAGCAGGATCTCGTCGGTCGCCTTCTTGCGTTCGCGCAGTTCCTCGACCGAGGTGAGGTGGTCGGTGAGCCGGCCCGTCACGTCCTGGAGATCGAGGGTCAGCCGCTCGGCGCGGCGGATGTCCTGCTGGACCTCCTCCATCGCCTTCAGCGCCTGGGCCGCGGTCAGCTCGGCCGTGGCCACGGCCTTCTCGGACCGGGCGAAGTCACCGGTCGGCCGTCCGCCGCGGGTCCAGTAGCGGAGGTATTCGTGCTCGACCGCGGTCACCAGCGGCATCGACGCACCATCAACCGGTGTCCCCGACTCCGCCGTCACCGCGGTGATCAACGGCTCCGCGTCGGCCGGCGTTGGCAGCACCAACGACTGCCCCTGGCTGACCATCAGCGTCTGCCACAGCACCGGGTCGACGTGCTGGTGGAAGAGCCGCTCGGCCTCGTTGTGGGCCTCCCGGCCGGTCCACGACCGGCGGCGGCCGTCGGACTCGACCACGGTCAGCTCGGTCGAGCGGTTCTTCAGCCAGCGTTTGGTGTAGCTCAGCTCGCGGTTGCCTAGGGTCAGCTCGACCGTCACCTCCGGGCCGACGTCCTGGCCGACCGGCTGGATGTCGCGGATCCGGGTCGACTTGGAGTCGTCCGGCAGGTCGAAGACCAGCCCGAACGCCTCGACCAGACTGGACTTGCCGACCTCGTTGTCCCCGACCACCACGGTGGTGCCGAGCGCGGGGAACCGGACAATGCGGTCCCGGACGCCACGGAAGTCCCGCAGCGCCAAGCTGAGGAGCCTCATCCCGCGTCCCGCGCCAATCTGTGCATCAACGACAGCGCCGCACCCGCGCCCTCGTCGCCACCGGCCAGGGCCTGGCGCAACTCCTCCATCGCGGCCCGCGCCGGACCGCTCAGCTGCAACGCGTCCAGATCCGCCGTGTCCGGCGCCGGCCGCACGGTCCAGAACTTCGCCCAGCGCTCGACGCTCGCGAACACCTCGCCCTGCGCATCGATCATCGCGTCCAGCCGACTGAGCAGTGGCAGCGTCAGCGAACCGTCGCCGGCGAGCCGGACGTACGTCCGCTCCTTCTCCGGCAGCTCCGCGAACCAGTCCTCGAGGGCCGTGAGCGACTCCTCGTCGAACAGCTCGACGCGATGGTCGACCATGTGCCAGCCGCCCACGCGCACCGGCTCGACCTCGATCTCGCCGCCGGCGACGGTCACCTTGAGCACGTTGCCCGGGGCGTCCTCCTCAGGCGAGGTGACCTCCTGCGTCCCGGAGAACCAGATGCGGTCAGTCACGCGGGTCGTCGAATGTCGGTCTCCGAGGCCGACGTACTGCAGTCGCCCGTCCGCGACCGCCGCCTCCAGCGCGGCCTGATCAATGGTCGGTACGTCCGACATGCCGCCGGAGAGACTGGTCAGTTGGCCGTGCGCCAGCAGGATCCTCGTCGTACCGGGCTCGATCGGGGTCAGGTCCGCGTACCCGGGGGCCGCCGGATCGGACAACGGCCGGCGCGAACGCCAGGGCGCACCAACGAGCTGGACGCCCGGCACGATCTCCAACGGCTCGGTGCCGGTCAGGACGGTCACGTGCTCGGGCTGGTGGGCCTGCCACTGGGCCGACGTCCACAGCGAGCCGGGCTCGAGCGCGTCGTGGTTGCCCGGCAGGAGGACGACCGGGACCGGGATCCGCTTGAGAGCTTCACAAGCACGCAAGATGGTCTGCCGCTCGACCTGGTTGTGCTCGAACACATCGCCGGTGACGACCACGAACGCCGCTCCTGTGGCCGCGGCGACCTCGCCGATCCGCGCGACAGCGTCCAGCCGGCCCTGCCCCCACCGGGCTTGACCGTCCGGCCCCAGGAACCGGCGCATCATCCCCAGCTGCCAGTCCGAGCTGTGCAGAAACGTGATCGAGTCGTCCATTGCGGTGAGAACGCTAACCTGCCCCGCCGACAACCACGCAACCCAACACACCCCAACCCCCACACCGCCCACACTCCGGACGGCCAATCCCCGCCTTGAGCACGGTTCGGCCGTCGATCAGGCGCCAAAGTGGTTGGCGGGTGCTCAAGGCGGGGTGGCAGAGTCGGGGCGTGATTGTGTTCCTGGAGACCGAGCGGCTGGTGATGCGGCGGTTCGCCGCGGATGACGTGGAGTTGCTGGTCGGGCTGGACTCCGATCTCGAGGTGATGCGGTTCCTGACCGGGCAGGTGACGCCGCGGGAGGAGATCGAGGACGTCGTACTGCCGGCGATCCTGGCCGTCTACGCGGAGCATCAGGAGCTCGGGACGTTCGCGGCGTACCAGAAGGTCGACGGTGCGTTCGTCGGATGGTTCGGGATGCAGCCGACCAAGGACCCCGAGATGGTGGGCGTGGGCTACCGGCTGACCCGGACGGCGTGGGGCAACGGGTACGCCACGGAAGGGACGAAGGCGCTGATCGACAAGGCGTTCGGTGAGCTCGGGATGGACCGCGTCGTCGCCGACACGATGGCCGTCAACCACCGGTCCCGGGCGGTCATGCGCCGGTCCGGTCTGCGGTTCACCCGCGTCTACCACGAGCACTTCGACGACCCCTTGCCCGGAACCGAGTTCGGCGAGGTCGAGTACGCCGTCGACCGGCGTACCTGGGAAGCTGGACGACGTGCCTGACGATCCACGGCCGTACGCCGTACTCGACATCGACGCGACGCTGTCCGACACCAGCGAACGGATCCACTTCCTGGCGAAGCGGCCGAAGGACTGGGATTCGTTCTTCGCGCATGCGAAGGAGGACGCTGTCCTGGATGAAGGGCTCGCGGTCGCCACGACGCTGGCCGCCGACCACGAGATCGTCTACCTGACCGGCCGGCCCGAGCGGCTGCGGCGGGACACGCTGAAGTGGCTCAAGGACAACGGCTTCCCCGACGGCAAGGTCTACATGCGCGGCAACACCGACCGCAGGCCGTCGGTGCTGATGAAGCTCGGCCGGCTCAAACGCCTGGCCGAGGACCGCCCGGTCGCCGTCCTGGTGGACGACGACGTCAAGGTGTGCGCGGCCGCGGAGAAGGCCGGCTACACGGTGATGAGGGCCGACTGGGGACTCGATGCCGAGACCCAGCCGACCCTCTTCGACGCTCAGGAATCCGAAGGACGGACCTGAGGCCCTACTTGCTCAGACCCACGATCAGCTGGTTCGGGTACGGCGGGTAGGCGGACAGGTAGAAGTTCTGCACCTTCGACCCGTGCAGGAACGCGTTGCGCGCGTAGATCAGCGGCACGACCGGCGAGTCCTGCATGATCTGCTTGTCCACCGCACCCCACATTCCGGCGGCCTTGCCCAGGTCCGACTCGGCCGTCGCCGCCGCGATCGCGGAGTCCACCGCCGGGTTGGAGTAGCGGGAGATGTTGTACCCGCCGTTGCCGATCTCCGACGACGCGAACAGCGGCTGGATGTTGCCGAGCGCGCTCGGGAAGTCCGGCAGCCAGCTGCCCACGGTCAGGTCGAAGTCCGGCTTGTTCCCGGTGATCAGGTCGGTCAGCGGCTCCGTGTCGAGCGGCAGGATCTTGACCGTGATCCCGGCCCGCTTCAGGCCCTGCTGGATCGCCTGCGCCACCGGGAGGCCCGTCGCGGTCGTGTTGTCGGCGACCAAGGTCAGGGTGAGGTTGCCGACGCCCGCGGCCGCGAGCATCTGCTTGGCCTTGTCCGGGTCGCCCTGCGGCGGCGCCGGGAACAGGTCGAACTTGCTGAAGCCGTCGATGCCCGGCGTGATCAGAGTCGTGGCGAGCTCGCCGCCGTACTCCGGACCGCCCTCGGCGACCTGGACGGCCTGCTTGTCGACGGCGAACTGGATCGCCTTGCGGACCTCAGGGTTCGAGAGCGCGGGGCGCTTGGTGTTCATCGCGAGGTACTCCAGGGCGCCCGACGGCGACGTTGCCACGCGCGCCTTGACGGCCGGATTGCCGGTTACTGTCGGGATCAGCGCGGCCGGAACCGAGGTGCCCGTGGTGGCCGCGAACTTGTCGTCGCCGGCGTCGGCGATCAGGCGCTGGTTCACCACGTCGGGCTGCAGGCCCATGTCGAACACGATGGAGTCCGGCAGGCCGGTGCGGGCCTGATCGGTCGACTTGTCCCAGCCCGGGTTGCGCTCCAGCTCGAGCTTCGAGCCCGGGGCCAACGACTTCACCTGGTACGGGCCGCTGGCGACCGGCTTCTCGCCGTAGTGCGCCGGGTCGGTGTCGGCCTTCTTCGGCACCGGCGAGAACGCCGGCATGCTGACGATCCAGGGCCAGTCGCCGAACGGCTTGTTCAGCTTGAAGACGAGCGTGGTGTCGTCCGGGGTCTGGACCGAGGCCAGGTCGCCACCCTTGTACGGGCCGGTGTACTTGTCCCCGCCGACCAGCAGCGACTTGTGGTAGCCGAGGCCACCGGACAGCTCCGGCGCGAACGACCGCTCGATGCCGTACTTGATGTCGGCGGCAACGATCGGCGACCCGTCGGCGTACTTCAGGCCCGGCTTCAGCTTGTAGGTCCAGGTCTTGCCGCCGTCGGAGACCTGGCCGGTGTCGGTGGCCAGGTCGGGAACCAGTTGCGCCGCCTTGCCCTCCTCGGTCTTCCACGACGTCAGGCCGCGCAGCACCAGGTGGATCGTGCTGATCCCCAGGTTCTGGCTCTTGGCCGGGTCGAGGTTGATCTCCTTGCTCGTGGTGAGCACGTGCCAGGTGCCGCCCTGCTCCGCGGCCGCGGTGCTGCCACCACTGGGGGTGGACTTGTCGTTGGCGTTGCAGGCGGCCGCCGCCAGCACCAACGCGGCCGCTACCGCGACCGCTCGGGTTAGGTGTTTCATCGTGTCCTCTCAGGAGGTGGGGGCTCAGGGAAGTAGCAGGCGGCCCGGTGTTCCGTGCTCCCCTGGACGGGTTCGAGCACAGGCCGTGCGGTCGCGCACACGTCCTGGACCTTGTAGCAGCGGGTCCGGAACGGGCAGCCGGACGGCGGATCGATCGGCGTCGGGACGTCGCCGGTCAGCACGATCCGGTCCCGCTCGACACCCGGCTCGGGCACCGGGACCGCGGACAGCAAGGCCTTCGTGTAGGGATGGGCCGGCGCCGAGTACACCTGGTCGGCCGGACCCTCCTCGACGATCGTGCCGAGGTACATGACCGCCAGCCGGCTCGCGACCTGACGTACGACGGCCAGGTCGTGGGCGACGAGCACATAGGACAGGCCGAGCTCGTCGCGAAGGTCGGCGAGCAGGTTCAGCACCTGGGCCTGCACCGACACGTCGAGGGCGGACACCGGCTCGTCGCAGACCAGCAGATCGGGCTTCACCGACAGCGCCCGCGCGATCCCGATCCGCTGCCGCTGACCGCCGGAGAACTCGTGCGGGTAGCGCTCGAGGTGCTCCTCGGAGAGTCCGACCTGGTGCAGCAACTCGACGAGCTGGGCTCTGGTCGGCCGGATCCCCTGGGCGCGGAACGGCGTACTCAGAATGGTGCCGACCGACTGCCGCGGGTTGAGTGACGCCTGCGGGTCCTGGAACACCATCTGGATCTTGCGGCGGACCGGCCGGAGCCTGCGGCCGCGGACGTTGGTGACGTCCGCACCGCCGATCTCGACACTGCCCTGGGTCGGGTCCAGGAGCCGGGTCGCCACTCGGGCGAGCGTGGACTTGCCGGAGCCGGACTCGCCGACCAGGCCGACCGTCTCACCCTTGCGGACGACGAAGTTCACGCCGTCGACGGCCTTGACCGCCTGGGCCGCTCGCCACGGCACGCCGCGCAGACCGAAGTACTTCTTGACGTTCTTGAGATGGAGCAGCTCGTCACTCATGTGATCACCTCGGGCCGGCGGCCGAGATGGCAGGCGGCCTCGTGATCGCCCTCGCCGGGCCGGGGCGTGAGCTCGGGGCGCTCGGTGATGCAGCGTTCGCCGACCAGGTGGGTGTACGCGCACCGCGGCTGGAACGGGCACCCGGTCTTGATCGAGCCGGGCGACGGCGGAGTGCCGGGGATCGTGGTCAACCGCGGTTTCGGGGGTACGTCGACCCGCGGCATCGCACCGAGCAGACCCAGGCTGTACGGATGCGCCGCCCGGTAGAACAGATCGCGGACCGTGCCCCGCTCGGCCGCGCGACCGGCGTACATGACCAGAACATCGTCGGCGACCTCCGCGACCACGCCGAGGTCGTGCGAGATCAGGACGAGCGCAGTACCGAACTCCTCCTGGACATCGTCCAGGAGGCGCATGATCTGTGCCTGCACGGTCACGTCGAGTGCGGTCGTCGGCTCGTCCGCGATCAGCACCCTCGGGTCGTTCACCAGAGCCATAGCAATCACGACCCGCTGCCGCATTCCCCCGGAGAACTCGTGCGGGTAACTGTCCGCCCGCCGGGCCGCGTCCGGGATGCCGACCTTGTCCAGCATCTCGACCGCTCGACGGTGGGCCGCCTTCTTCGACACGTCGTGGTGCAGCCGGTACGCCTCGGCGACCTGCCAGCCGACGCTGTAGTACGGGTTCAGCGCGGACAGCGCGTCCTGGAACACCAGAGCGATGTCGTTGCCGCGGATCTTGCGGAGCTCGTCGTTCGGGAGGCCGATCAGCTCGCGGCCGTCCAGCAGCACCTCACCGGTACAGGCGGCGTTCGACGGCAGCAGACCCATCACGGCGGCGGAGCTGACGCTCTTGCCGGAGCCGGACTCGCCGACGATCGCGAGCGTTTCGCCGGGCGCGACCGAGAAGTCGATGCCGTCGACGGCCGGGACGAGACCACCCTCGGTCGTGAACGTGACGTGCAGGTCGTGCACTTCCAGTACCGGCTCAGCCATGGCTCACCCTCGGGTCGAGCACACCGTGCACTACGTCCACCACCAGATTCGCCAGAATGATCAGGAAGGCCGAGAACAGCGTCACGCCGACGACCACGGCCACGTCCAGCTGAGCGACCGCGCTGATCAGGAGGTCGCCCAGTCCCTGCATGCTGAACACCTTCTCGGTCAGGATCGCGCCACCGAGCAGAGCACCGAGGTCCAGACCGAAGAGGGTGATGATCGGCACCAGTACGCCGCGCAGCCCGTGGGTGACGACCACGCGAGCCTCGCCGGCGCCCTTGGCCCGGGCCGTGGTGATGTAGTCGAGGTTCAGCTCCTCGATCATCTGCGAGCGGGTCAGGCGGATGTACGCCGCTGCCTGGATGACCGCGAGAACGAGCCACGGCGTGACCAGGTGCCAGGCCCAGTCGACCGGGCTCTCGGTGAACGGGACGTAGCCGTTCACCGGGACCATGTTCAGCCAGAACCCGAACACGAGGATCGCCAGCAGTCCGAGCAGGAACGACGGCGTCGACACTCCGACCAGCGCGACCCCGACGGACAACCGGTCGAGCAGGTGTCCCCGCCTGAGCGCGGCGACCACGCCGAGCGACACCCCGAGCAGCAGCCAGAGGATGGCCGCGCCGATCGCGATCGACGCCGTGATCGGCAGCCGGTCGAGGATCAGCGTGGTCACCGGGCGGGCCAGCGGGAACGAGTAGCCGAAGCACGGTGCGTTGCAGTGCACCGCCGCCGCACCGTCGCCGAAGGTGCGGCCGGCGAAGATGCCCTTGAGGAAGCTGAGGTACTGCTGGATGGTGCTCTGATCCAGCTGCATGAAGTGCCGGGCCTGCTCGAGGCGGTCCGGCGTACACGGCTTGCCACAAGCGAGGTGGGCCGGGTCGGCCGGGATCGCGTAGAAGACCAGGTAGACGGCGAGGCTCAGCGCGAGCATCACCAGCACGGCCCCGAACAGGCGGCGGATCACGAACCAGACGAGATCGGGCATCTCAGCTCGTCCTCCGCAGGCGGACGTCGAACGCGTCGCGGACGCCGTCGCCGAGCAGCGTGAAGCCGAGCACCGCGACGAACAGCGTGACGCCGGGGAAGAACAGGAACCAGGGATCCGCGCCGGTGTAGACCCAGGCGATCGAGTCGGAGATGGAGCGGCCGAGGCTGGGTGTCGGCGGTGGTACGCCGACGCCCAGGAACGACAGCGCCGCCTCGGCCCCGATGTAGCCGGGGATGGCCAGGGTCGCGATCACGAGGACCGGGCCGAGCAGGTTCGGCAGGAGTTCGCGGGTGATCACGTGCCAGCCCGACGAGCCGACACTGCGGGCCGCCTCGACGTACTCGCGCGCGACCAGGGACCTCGCCTGGTTGCGGATCAACCGGGCCAGGCTGGCCCAGCCGAACACGCTGAGTACGAGGATCAGCAGCAGCCAGCGCGGGAAGCCCGCGGGCACGATGATGCCCAGGGCAATCATGAAGACGAGCTGCGGAAAGCCGAACAAGAAGTCGAACACCCGGGACGCGACCGCGTCGTACCAGCCGCCGAGGTAGGCGGCGCTGATGCCGATCAAGGTACCGACGACCGAGGTGACGAGGGTGACCACGATCGCGATCGTCAGCGAGGTCCGCAGGCCGAGCACCACGATCGAGAACAGGTCCCGGCCGGTCAGTGGTTCGACGCCGAACCAGTGCTCGCTGCTCACCCCACCGAGCGCACCTTTCGGCGCGTTGCCTCGTGCCGGGTCGAGCAGATCGAGGTGGTAGGTGTACGGATCCTGCCCGGACAGCTTCACCAGCAGCGGCGCCGCGGCCGCGGTCAGCACCAGCAGCACGACCAGCACCGCACCGAGCCGCGCGCTCCGGTCCGTCCGGGCGCGGCGCAGGGCTTGCCGGGTCGGCGAGACGGCCGCGGCAACCGAGGAACTCACAAGCACTCCTGACAACGTCGAACAATCCCAGCCGGGAGACGGTAGGCCGAAGTCTTCCACCATCGCAGTTCCATCCCGAATCCCGAGAATCCCACTCGATCTGGTCGACGTCTGTGCGCAACACCCGACCGGCTACTCTCCGCACCGTGGACAAGGAACTGACGGTCGGCGGGCGAGTACTCAGGTACAGCGTGTACGGCGATACCGACGGGGTGCCGGTGCTGTCGCAGGGCGGGTCACCGAGCACGCGATGGAAGCGTCCGGACGTCGTACGGGCTGTCGAGGAGTGCGGCGTACATCTGGTCGTTCCCGATCGGCCGGGGTACGGCGGGTCGACGCGCAAGCCGGGGCGGACGGTTGCCGACGCGGTGGAGGACGTGGCCGCCTTGGCCGACGGACTCGGGTGGGACCGGTTCGCAGTCACCGGCGGATCAGGCGGGGGCCCGCACGCTCTTGCCTGTGCTGCCCTCCTCCCGGATCGCATCGTCCGGTGTGCTGTGTCCGGAGGCATCACACCGCCGATCGTGGACGGCCCTGAGCCGATCGGGGACGAGGAGGACCCGCGGCTCAATCGCACGTCGTGGCTGGCCGCTCGTGGTGAGCAGTACATCCGGCCGTCCATCGAGGAGGCCGCACTGAGCATCATGGCCGCGGTCGAGGCCGCCGGCCCGGAGTTCCCGCCGGACCCGCACTCCCCCGCACCGCCGGCGCCACCTGCCAAGGACGATCCGGAAGCCATGGCCCGGCTCACGGCGACCTTCGTCACCAGCCACGACGGCTGGGTCGACGACAACGTCGCGTTCGCCGCCGACTGGGGGTTCCACCTCGCCGACGTCCAAGTGCCGACGAGCATCTGGTTCGGCTCCGGTGACGATCGCGCTCGCAAGTACGCCGATCTGCTCCTCGCGGAGATCCCGAACGCGGAGCTCGTCCCGTACACCGGTGGCCACATCCAACCGGAAAATGCGTACCGCGACCTGCTGTACTGGCTGAAACTGTCCTGATGGAACCGATCGACCTGGCACGGCAGTTGGTGGCAGAGCAGTTCCCGGACGCACGCGCGGCATGGCTGGGTGGGAGCGTGGCACGTGGCGACGCGTCCCCTACGTCCGACCTGGACATCACCGTGCTCCTCGACGGACCGCCCGCACCGCTGCGGAAATCCCTGCAGTACGGCGGCTGGCCGGTGGAGCTGTTCGTGCACACCGAGAAGTCGATCGCGTTCTTCTCCGGCAAGGACCAGCAACGCAGACAGCCGACCATGGCGCGGCTTGTCGGTGAGTCCGTCGTACTGCTCGACACCGATGGCTCGGGCGCGCGGTTGCAGCAAGCCTGCCTCGCCGAGGTGGCCGCCGGGCCGGCCCCACTCAGCAGTGACGAACTCGCTCTGCTGCGCTACATGATCACCGGCCTCCTGGACGACCTCGCCGATGCCACCGGCAACGTCCGCACTGCCATCTGCTCGACGCTCTGGCAGGACGCCGCCCGGCTCCTCCTCACCGGCGCCCGTCAATGGTCCGGCACTGGCAAAGGCCTGCTGCGCGAGGTGATGGCGTACGACGAGTCGCACGGCACCGGCCACGCGACGGCGCTGATGGACGGGGTCCGGGCGGAGAACGACCGTCTCGTCGAGGAGGTCGACCGGATCTTGCAGCCCTATGGCGGGCGGCTGTTCAGCGGCTTCGAGCTGGCTGGGACTCCGGTCGACTAGTTCTACTCGGCGTCGACGAGCTGCCAGTCGCGGCGCTTCGGGAGCAGGCGGACAGCGAGTACTGCGACCAGTGCGCCGATGAGGACGCCGGGGATGATCCAGCGCCAGCCGGTGAGGACGCCCGTCGATGCGGTCTGAGCCTGTGGGGGCGCCGCCGGCGCGGTGGTCGGAACGGGCTCGGTCGCCGGGGCCGGGGCTGGTTGGAGATTCCAGTCCATGCTGGTCGGGCCGCCGAACGACCCTGGTTGCTCCTGCTGGCCGGGCAGCAGCTTGAGGGAGCCGAGCAGCTTCAGCAGAGCGGCCGGGTCGGTTGAGGTGTGCCAGGTGGGTTGGGCCGGCATCGTCTTACCGTCGAGCGTCTCGGTCGTGGCGATCCACGGACCGCCCTCGACGTTCGGGTAGATGATGTCGAGCCGCCAGACGGACATGTCGTGGATCATCCAGGCAGCGCGGACGAACGCACCGGCGTCATGCCGCTCGTCCCCGACCGCCGGCTTCGATCCGGCGACCTGCGTCAGTCGCTGGAGCTCTTCGTAGGCACTGTCGTCGTACCCGACCGCCGCCACCCGTGGTGGGGCGCTGAGCAGGACGCTGGTCGGACCGCCTGCGTCTGCAGGTGCGGCTCCGACAGCGGCGACGGCGATCACGGCGGCAAGCAGTGCGAGCGTACGGCGGACCATGGCGGCTCTCCCTGGAAAGACGAGGACTCACCGCTGATACACCGCCGGACGCTAGGAGGTTCCGCGAGCCAACTCGACCGCTCTGGTCTTGTCAGGCGCTCCCTCGAGCCGGAACGTCACCCCGTTGCTCACCCAGACCAGAGTGGGGCCGGCCACGCGGACACGCTGCTCCACCCCGTGCTCGTCCTCCAGCACGAGTTCATGCGGGGTCTTGAACCAGTAACCGTTGATGTCCTGCACGTACTCCAGGCTGTCGTAGTACTTCTTCAGGTACAGCGGCGACACCTCGGCCCGGAACTGCTCCAGCCGGATCCCACTCTCCCAGCTGATCGCCACGAAGCCCTTTGATGCTTCAACACCCTTGGGACCACCCAGCGTTTGCGGCAGCGCCGGCTTGAACCCGGCGATCCGCTCCGCCTCCTCCAACGACAGCTGACCGTTGACTCCAGGCGCTGGCGGCGCACTGGTCGGGCCGGTGCCGACCGGACGAGCCTGCACTCCCCCGATGTTCAGCCACTCCGCCACCGTCGCACGGACCGGCGGCGTCAGCGCTGCACCCGCGATCAGCACGAGGAAGCCGGCCACGAACGCACGCCACCGGTCCCGCAGCCGCCTCCGCACAGGTACGTCGGCCACCCGGGACAGCACTGCGGTGGCCAGCCCCTCGTCCACCGGAGGTACGACGGCAGAACGTCCGAGGACCCGTAGCTCATCGTCCAAGTTCATCGCTGCACCTCCTTGTCGGGGAGTGAGGTCCGTAGTCGGCCCAGTGCGCGGTGCAGGCGGGACTTGACCGTCCCACGCGGCCAACCGAGCACCACTGCCGTCTCCTGCTCGTCCAGGTCCAACAGATAGCGGCAGGTCACCACCTGCCGCATGTTGTCGGGCAGCGCACGGACAGCAGTCAGCAGCTCCTGCCGCCGCTCCAGGGTGACTGCGTGCTCGGCCGGGTCCAGTACGACGTCCAACGGCGCGGCCAGCTCCTCACGGCGGGACCGGCGGCTGCGGGACCGGACGACGTTGCGCGTCTCGTTCGCGACGATGCGCAGCAGCCACGGCCGGAACGCCGACCCCTCCCGGAACCCACCAAGCGCCCGGTACGCCTTCACGAACGCCTCCTGGACCACGTCGTCCGCGTCCGCACCGGCGCCGAGGAAGACCGCCGTACGTTTGGCCACCTGGGCGTGCCGCAGCACCAGCTCGCCGTACGCGGCCGACTCACCACCACGCACCCGAGCCAGAATCTCCGCCTCGTCGCCCTGGCTGATCACGCCTCCAGTCAGTTTCCAGACATTGTGACTACACCACCGGACCTTCCGCGGTTCCCGTGTATAAGGTCGGAACGTGCCAGAAGTCGATGCGTCCTTCCTCGCCCTTCCCCGTCACGAGCTCGCCGAGGCCGCGCTGCAGCGCGCCCGAGACCTCGGCGCCACCTTCGCCGAGTTCCGGCTGGAGCGGATCCGGTCCGAGTCCATCGCGTTACGCGACAGCCTGCTGGAGAGCGCTAGCGACGACGAGGACCTCGGCCTCGCGGTCCGCGTCATCCACGACGGCACCTGGGGCTTCGCCGCCGGCGTCGCGCTGACCACCGACGAGGCGGTCCAGGTCGCCGAGCAGGCCGTCAACATGGCCCAGGTCGCCCGGCCGATCAACGCCGAGCCGATCGAGCTCGCCGACGAGCCCGTGTACGACGACGCCAGCTGGGTGTCGTCGTACGAGATCGACCCGTTCAGCGTGCCGCGGGCCGAGAAGGTCGCGCTGCTCACCGACTACAGCGACCGGCTGATGAAGGCCGACGGCGTCGCACACGTCAGCGTCCACGTGGCCTCGGTCCACGAGTGCAAGTTCTACGCCAACACCGAGGGAACGTCGTACACCCAGCAACGGGTCCGGATCGGTCCGGACATCACCGCCTACGCAGTGGACAGCGAGACCGGCCGGTTCGACTCGATGTCGAGCTGCGTGCCGCCGGCCGGCCGTGGCTGGGAGTACCTGACCGGCACCGGCTGGAACTGGGACGAGGAGCTCGCCCAGATCCCCGGCTGGCTGGCCGAGAAGATGACCGCGCCGGCCGTCGAGGCGGGCAGCTACGACCTGGTGATCGACCCGAGCAACCTGTGGCTCACCATCCACGAGTCGATCGGCCACGCCACCGAGCTGGACCGCGCCCTCGGGTACGAGGCGAACTACGCCGGTACCAGCTTCGCAACCACCGACAAGCTGAACACGCTGAAGTACGGCTCGCCCGTCATGCACGTCACCGGCGACCGCACCGCCGAGCACGGCCTGTCCACGGTCGGGTACGACGACGAGGGCGTGGCCGGCCAGCAGTGGGACCTGGTGAAGGACGGCACCCTGGTCGGCTACCAGGTCGACCGCCGGATGGCCAAGGTCAACGAGGACCTGCTCGGTACGCCGCGCTCCAACGGCTGTGCGTACGCCGACTCGTCCGGGCACATCCCGATCCAGCGGATGGCCAACGTGTCGTTGCAGCCGGCCCCGGACGGTCCCTCGACCGAGGAGCTGATCAGCCGGGTGACGAACGGCATCTACATCGTCGGTGACAAGTCCTGGTCGATCGACATGCAGCGGTACAACTTCCAGTTCACCGGTCAGCGGTTCTACAAGATCACCGACGGCAAGCTCGACGGCCAGCTCCGCGACGTCGCCTACCAGGCGACGACCACCGACTTCTGGGGCTCGATGGAGGCGGTCGGCGGCCCGCAGACGTATGTCCTCGGCGGCGCGCTCAACTGCGGCAAGGCTCAGCCCGGGCAGAGCGGCGCCGTCAGCCACGGGTGCCCGTCCGCCCTGTTCCGCAGCGTCCGCATTCTCAACACCACGCAGGAGGCCGGCCGGTGACGACCGCCATTCAGCTCACTCCGCAGGACACGATCGAGCGCGGACTCGACCTGGCCGCGGCCGAGGGCGCCGACGGCTGTGTCGTCATCGTCGCCGAGACGTCCAGCGCCAACCTGCGCTGGGCCAACAACACCCTGACCACCAACGGCGCCATGCGCGGCTCCAGCGTGACCGTGATCGCGACGGTCGGCGCCGGCGAGGGTACGGCGGCCGGCATCGTCGGCCGGTCGTCGGTCACGGATGTCTCGCTCGGCGACCTCGTGTCCGCGGCGGTCGCCACTGCCCGTGCGTCCAGCCCGGCCGAGGATGCCCGACCGCTCGTCGACGGCACCATGGGCGCGGACTGGGCCGCGGAGCCGGAGGAGACGACGGTCAGCATCTACGAGAAGTTCGCCCCGGCGCTCGGCGAGACGCTGAAGAGGGCCGGCAAGGAGAGCCGCTGGCTCTACGGCTTCGCCGACCACGAGGTCACCACCCTCTACCTCGGCTCGTCCGCCGGGCTGCGGCTGCGGCAGGCACTGCCCCGCGGGTTCGTCTCCGAGACTGGCAAGTCCGGTGACCTCAGCCAGTCCGCCTGGGTCGGTGCGGCCACTCGCGACTTCGCCGACATCGACCCGTTCGCACTCGACGCCGAACTGAACCGCCGGCTCGGCTGGGCGTCGCGGACCGTGTCGGTCGACGCCGGCCGGCACCCGACGATCCTGCCCCCGGCCGCAGTCGCCGACCTGATGACGTACCTGTTCTGGCAACTCGACGGACGGGAAGCGTTCGAGGGCCGCAGCGTCTTCTCCACACCGTCCGGCGGGACGCGGATCGGCGACGCGCTGTCGTCGCAGCCGGTCAACCTGCTGTCGGATCCGCAACTGCCTGGGCTCGAGACCTTCCCGTTCGCCGTGGCCCGCTCGTCCGGCGGGGCGTCCAGCGTGTTCGACAACGGCCTCACACTGTCCGCGACCGATTGGATTCGCGGCGGCAAGCTCGAGCACTTGATGACGAGCCGTCACACGGCCGACCTGATCGGTGCTCCGGCCGCGACACCTGGCGTCGACAACTATGTGCTGTCAGTTGACGGAGCATCCGGGTCGACGGACGACCTGGTCGCCGGGCTCGAGCACGGCCTGCTGCTCACCTGCCTGTGGTACATCCGGATGGTCGATCCGCAGACGTCGCTGCTCACCGGTCTGACCCGCGACGGCGTCTACCTGGTCGAGAACGGCGAGGTGACCGGTGCCGTGAACAACTTCCGCTTCAACGAGAGCCCGGTCGACCTGCTCGCCCGGTTCAGCGCCGCGGGGGCAACGGTTCCGTCGTTCTCGCGCGAGTGGGGCGACTACTTCTCGCGGACCGCGACCCCGCCGCTGCTGGTGCCCGACTTCAACATGTCGAGCGTCAGCCAGGCCAGCTGACTTCCATTCCGGACACGGACGCCCCGCGAACCCTCTCGGGTTCACGGGGCGTTCTGCGTGTCTAGGGGTCAGACCGTGGGGTAGCCAGGCTCGGCCGGACCGGCGCCCGGCTGACCGAACCGCTCGGCCGCCTTCGGGTCCGGACCATGCTGGTTGTCACCCACCGTGCCCTCCTGCGCCGCCAGCACGATGAACCAGATCCAGCCGATGCAGGGGATCAGGTTGATCAGGATCCACCAACCGCTGCGGTTCGTGTCGTGCATGCGCCGGATGGCGACACCGATCGAGGGCAGCAGCACCGCGAGGCTGTAGATCGTGGACAGGATTCCACTGCCACTGTTGCCGTAGTCCGTACCGATGATCCGGTCCACGATGCCCAGGATGATCGAGGCGATCACGTTGAACAGGACGAACATCCAGTACTCTTTGCGCCGCGCCCGGCCGCTGAACACGGCGTACTTCTTGAGGACGTCGATATACCACTGCATTGCTGATCTCCGATGGTCGAAGGTAAGACGCCGACAGAGCCTGTCGGATACCGATCTGCTGCGTCAATGCAACATTTCGGATTGGTGACCACACCGCAACCTGGCACGCCGCTGCTTGAGCGAACGTCACCTTTTCGGAACCGGCAACAGTTAGAGCCGGCTTCAGGTTGCGGGCTTGCCCAGCGTGACCCGCCACATCCGCAGCGGCCGCGGGCCTTCGTCGTACGGCGTCTGGTCGTCGAGCCGCCAGCGGTCGGCCAGCTCCTGGATCAGCGACTGGTCGAAGAACCGGCCGACGAACCCGTCGTGCACGGCCAGGCCCTCCTCGAGTTCTTGCCAGTGGCCCGCACACGGGTCATCGGCCGACCACACGGCGTACACGAAGAGTCCGCCGGGGCACAGGACGCGGTAGATCTCGGACACCAGGGAGCGCAGTTCAGCGCGGGAGAAGGCCATGTTCAGCAGCAGGTTCGCGAACACCGCGTTGACGGTGGCGTCGGCGGGCGGCAACGGATCGCGGACGTCGTGCAGCGCGGCGGTGACGCGGTCGTCGAGGCCCTCACGCTGTGCTTCCAGCCGCAACTGGTCGAGCGCGGCCTCGCTGAAGTCCGTCGCGTGCACACTGAATCCCTGTCTGGCCAGGAAGAACGCGTCCCGGCCGTGCCCGGCGCCGAGCTCCAGCACGTCATCGATGCCTGCGGCACCGAACACCTCCGCGGCCCACTGCGCCGCCGCGGACGGCTCCGAACCGTGCAGCTGCGGATGATGCAGGTAGGCCCGCTGCCAACGCTCCTGCTGAGCTCTCGCGAGCTCGACATGCCCAGTATTCATCTTGCTCCCCGTGGTCGTCTCGCCGGTCTGGACAACCGGCAGACCGCAGCAGCCTACGTCACAACCAGGTCCGGCCCCCAGTCCCGCGGTCCGGCCTGATCCGTCGCGACGCCAGATTGTTTGCTGACGGCAACGACAGCCGGCGGCGCACCGCGGCATCGGTGGGCGCCGGATCCGGACACTCTTCGTGACCGGCGCCGCCCGGGCGTGACCCGACGCGCGCAGCCGGTTTCCACCCTGACCCGCGGGTCCGCATACTTGGTTCGAGGATATTCACGACCCGGGGGCCGGATGACGAATCGCAGCGACAAGCAGACGGCTGACGTGCTGCTGCTTGCCAGCGTGCTCGAGAAGCTCCGCACCCACGACGGCCTGACCATCGCCCGGCTGAAGGCCGGTGAGTCGGGCACGACGGCGCCGTTGCTGGAGCTGCCCGCGACCCGCAGGTTCGCGTCAGTGCATGAGCTCGACCGCGCCCGGGCGGCGCGCGAACTGGTCATCAACTGCGTCCGGGACGACCTCAAGGGCACCACACAGATCGTCGCCGACGCGATCCTCTCCCTCGGGGTCCACACCACGTCGTACGCCGAGGCCGGCATCGAGGAGCGCGTCACCCGGTCGCTCTACAACCCGTCCCTCGGCCCCCGCCGCGAGGCGTTGCTGAACAACTGGCACCGCCTGCACCAGGCACTCGGCCAGCAACCCGGCGAAGCCCCGAGCGACCGCTCTCTGCGCGGTACGACGGAGCCCGCCGTACTGCGCGAACTCGCGAACCAACTGATCCGCCGGGCCATCTACTCGGTCGGCTCGAAGACCGTCACCATGCTCGACGCGGCCCCGGCCACGGACGCCGCGCCGGCCGGGCGAGTGATCGTCGTCGGCGGTGCGGTCATGGACGCGACGTTCCGGACCAAAACCCTGCCGGAGCCGGAAACATCGAGCGAGGCCTACGGCTTCGATCTCTCCCCCGGTGGCAAAGGACTGACTCAGGCCGTCGCGGCGGCGCGCCTGGGGCTGCGAACGTCGTTGATCGCGGCGGTCACCGACGACCGCTTCGGCGAGGAGATCCTCCAGTACCTGCACGACGAGGGCGTCGACACGTCCCTCGTCAAGCGCATCCGCGGCCGCCGTACGCCGTTCACCGGAGTCTTCGAGAAGGAACTCGGCGACAGCATCGCCGTCAACTGGCGCAACGAGAAGCAGGTCTTCCTCGCCCCGGAGGACCTCGACGACCACCGCGACCACCTGGCCGGCTGCGACGTCCTGCTGACGACCTTCGAGGTCCCCCGCGAGACGATGCAGCAATCGCTTGCTCTCGCGCACTCCGACCCGCTCAACCGGCCGCTGGTGATCGTGACTCCGGGCCAGCCCTACGTCGACGAGCGCATCTCGCGCGACACCTTCCTGCGGATCGACTACCTGGTCGCGCATCCCTGGGAGCTCGGTCACTTCGCCGCCCAGGGCCAGACTCCTTTCGACCCCGACCCGGTCGCGCGGAATCTGCTCGCCTTCGGGGTGGAAGCGTTGTGCGTGCTCGTCAACGGCGGCTGCACGGTCTACTCCGGCGCGGCCCACGACGTACTGAGCGTGCCCACGATCCCGTCGATCTACAAGGAGTCCTCAGCCGCGCGCGACGCCTTCTGCGCGGCACTGGCCGCCAAGCTCGTGGACAACGACGGCAAGTTCTCCGCGGCGGTCGCCCTCTGGGCCACCGCCGCCATGTCCTGCGCCACCGCCGACTTCCCCCTCACCAACTCCATGCCCGACCGCCAACGCATCGACGCCCTGTTGGCCAGATTCCCGTTCTCGATGAACGGCGGATCGACCAGCTGATCTTGCTGATCAGCGGCGTAGGCGGCGTTGGTCTTCGAGGGGTACGGGGGCGGTCTCGCCGCGCATGCGGCAGCAGTAGATGACCGAGTCGAGGAGTTTGGCGCGGCTCTGCTCGAAGCGCGTGCCGGAGTGGGTACGCCGCAGCTCGGTGAGGTTTGCGCCGCCGTAGCGGGTCCGGAGCTGGCGCGGGCTGGCGTAGATCCCGTCGACGTACAGATAGGGACGTGCCTCGATCGACATCCACTGCTGCCAATTGGCGGCCCGGTAGCTCGAGCCGATGAATCCGAGATTCGGATCGACCGCCGTGGTGAGCAGTTGCACGCTCGGAATCTCGCGCCGGATCACCTGCCGGACTTTCGACAGCAGGAACGAGATCGCATTCACCGGAGCTACGTCGAAGGAATACACCCGGGACACGTCCCACGCCGCTCCGAGCGGTACGCCGAACTGCGCCTGGAGCTGCCGCCCGACCCGCATCCATTCCAGCGGGGAAACGCTGCACAACGTAACCGGAAGCCTGTTCACCGGGTCCACCAGCGCGAAGTTCACCGACCCGGCCCGGGCACTACGGAGGTAATGCAGGCGGCTGAAAACCTGATCCGCGTCGCTGTTCCCGAGTCGCACGAAACGCAGGTCGGGCAGCAGGTACTTGTCCTTCGGAATGAGGTCTTCGATGGCCTGCTGATCACGCTGCAACCGGGCCGCGTTGCGATTCAGTTCGGCGATCACCTGCTGGCGTGCGACGGTCCCGTTCGGGCGGGCCAATCGAGGCAGGTGCAGCAGGGTCCGCACACTGAGCGCGCGATTCGGGACGCCGTGCCGACGCACGGCATCGTCCAGCAGGTCGGCGAAACCAGGGGCATGCCTTCGGCAATCATCGAGCGAAAGTCTGGCTGCTGGGGACGCAGGCACTGCTGGGGCTACTGAGGCTGGAGGCCGCGGGACAGCGGCGGCGCGCACCGCCGGGCCGACGGCATTGATCACCACACCCGGATGCTATCCGACAGTTGCCATGACACCGCAACTTCCCAACTGGACGAGTTTTGGCGGCGTGTTGGCGCCGGAACTGCCAGTTGGCAGACCGAGCCTGCCAACTGGCGGAAAGTGATACGCGGAAACCAGCCAGCGTACCGCCGGCCACTGCCAAACCTCAGGACCGCCGGGACACAGGGCTGCCAAAATCATGTCCGGACAAAGATTGTGGTGCCAATTTTTCTGGATTGACAACCGATTGTCGCGGCGTTCACTGAAAGCGTAATCAGTTACGCCGAGCCGCCGACTCACTCTAACCGGTGAGCGGCAAATGACAAGTCATCAAAAGGAAGTGAATCGAAGGAAAAGAGGAAACGCCATGCCTCCCAACGAATTCGTCGCGACCGTCGTCGTGCTGGCCAGTGCGGTGCTCCTGATCTCCTTCTGGAAGCAGATCCTGTTCATTCTGCTCTTCGGCGTCGTGATGGTCTTCTGCTTCGGCCTCTACAACGTCGCCACCGCCATGGGGCGCTGACCGGCAGCGCTGCCGCGCACCTCTCGACACCCGCCCGGGATCCCCGGGCGGGTATTTTTTCGTAGGCTCGCAGACGTGAGTGACTCCGCCGCGGACCTCAGCCTGACCGAGGTGCTCCAATTACTGGGGCAACGGAAACTCTCGGCGCGCGAACTCGTCGAGGATTGTCTGCGCCGCATCGACCTGGCCGAACCCGCGGTCCGGGCATTCGTCACCCTGACTCCCGATCTCGCCCTCGACGCCGCATTTCGCGCCGACGAAGCCCGCGCGTCCGGCGATCGGGTCGGACCGCTGGCCGGCGTACCGGTGGCGGTGAAGGACGTCTTCCTCACCAAAGGAGTCCTCACCACCGCGGGCAGCCAGGTGCTGGCGACCTACATCCCGGCCGAGGACGCCGCCGTGTGGGAGCGGCTGTCCGCGGCCGGTGCAGGCCTGCTCGGGAAGACCACGACCCACGAGTTCGCCTACGGGACCGCATCAACGCCGACGGCCAACCCGTGGGACGTACGTCGTACGCCGGGTGGATCCTCCGGCGGATCGGCGGCCGCGCTCGCCGGTCGCATGGCCCCGATCGCCACCGGCACCGACACCGGCGGCTCGCTCCGCATCCCCGCGGCAGCCTGCGGCGTCTGCACCCTGCGCAGCACCCCAGGCCGCATCTCCCGGTACGGCGTGATCCCGCTCAGCCCGTCCTTCGACGTCGCCGGACCGATGGCCCGCCGCATGCTGGACATCTCGATCCTGATGTCAGTCCTGGCCGGCCACGACCCGCGTGACCCCGCTACCCGTGACGAACCCTGCCCGCCGTACCCCTTGGAATCCCCGCACGACCTCAGCGGCGTCCGCATCGGGCTTCCGACCGAGATGTCCTGGCAGCAGGTCGACGACCGCATCGCCGTTGTCTGCCACGAGGCTCTCGGCCTTTTGGCAGCCCGCGGCGCCCAATTGGTCGAGGTCGAGAACCCGGCGAACACCAAGGTCGTCCTGGAGAAGTCCATCGGCGTCTTCGACACGATCACCGAGAGCGAGGCGCACCAGATCCACGACGCCCTCGAACCGCACAGCCATCTCTACACACCCCAGGTCCGCGAACGAGTCCGCAAAGGCGAACGCGTCAGCCCAGAGCGGTACGCCGAAGCCCTCCGCCTCCGAGCCGGCTGGGCCAACGACTGGCGAGGCATCATGGCCGCCCACGGACTCGACGCGATCGCCCACCCCACCATCGACGCCGCCCCACCCCTGATCGACCCCAACGGCCCCCCGAAGGGCCCGAAGATCCGTCTCTCCACTCCCTGGTCCGTCGCCGGCTTCCCCGCCCTCAGCGTCCCCGCCGGTTTCGACAACCGAGGCCTACCAGTAGGCCTGTCCCTAGCCGCCCTCCCCGAACGCGAAGCCGACCTCCTAGGCCTGGCCCTAGCAATAGACGAAGAACTACAACTCTGGCGCCACGGCCCGCCGTCGGGTCTGTGAGTGCTACTTCGGCGAGCTCAGCACCGCACCGCTGAAGGCCAGCAACCCCGCACCGACCAGAGCCGCCGCAATCCGCATCTGAATCGGCGATCCCGGCCCCAGGATGGCTGGCAACGCAACAAGAACAGCCCCGGCGCTGGCCGCGATCCATCGCCGGAATGTCCGCGACTTCGACCGGCGCATGACCAGATCGAGCGGGACATTGGCCGGGATCGTCACCGCCGCCGCCTTCTCGCTCGCCAAACTGATCTTCACCCGCGAGTAGGTGTCATAGCTCTGCGGAGCCGAATGCAGCCAGAACTCGACGGAGTCATATCTGAGAGAGACTTGATAGAGGTCGTCGGACGCCACCCGCAGGTTGGCGTCATCCGCGGAGCAGGTCAGCTTGAACTCCGCATCCGGCGCGTACTGCTCGCCGAAGAGATTCGTGACGATCCTCAGCGACTGGCCGTCGATCGCCTCGATCCGCCCGTCCGAACCGAACCGCAACTCCTTACCGTGCTGGGTCTCGACCGGCGCGACGCGAAGGAAGTAGGAGTTCGCAAAAGTGGGGTGCAACGCGAGACGCCGCGCAGTCGCGAGCCACCGGTCCGGAACGTCATCGCTGACCTCTTCCGGCATCTGCGGGAAGTTGGACGACGCTGGATAGAACCTGCCCTTCCCGTTCGACTCGAGTTGGCTGATCAACTCTCGGCTCTTCGCCATCAGGTCAGGCTGCGACAGCGGAAACGGCTGCATGTTCACGTAGCCGCCGAGACGCAGTTTGAAGATGAACATGTCCGCGACGTACTCGGCCCTCGCCACGGTCGCGTAGCGGATCGGCAGCAAGAACGGACGGGACTTGTCACTACCGACGAATCCCACGATGGCCGGGAGCCCACCGGCCTGGCCACTCGGCACAGCTCGCTGCAGCGTCGGTGTCACCCATCGCTCGCGATAGCGGAACTGAAGCGGCGCACCCGCCGGCAGTGCCAACGCGGTCTGAACATCCTCGGCATACCTCGCCCGGTCATCGGATGAGAGAAGCAAGAGACGCTTCATCGTTCCTCCCCTCCCGGCAACCGACGCCGGGTCTGCCGTCAGCTCACAGAAGCGTGGGCCACCCCTTGGTGCAGCGCGTCGTCCAGAACCGCGAACCGAGACCAGACGTCCCGTTGCGCGGGCACCTGGTCGATGGTCAGCCGCTCGCTTGCGGAGTATCGGACACCGCGGTCCGCCAGCAGCCGACGGTCCTTGCTCATTCCAGGCTCACCTCCGGGGCCGCGGCGGAACTGGAGAGCTTCGTCGATCACCAGTCGTTCGCCCTCTCCCGTAGTAACTTCTACCCAGGAGTGACCCTGCTGATGCCGTGAGTGGTGGCCGGAGAAGAACACAGTGCCGTAACAATAGGACGCCTGGACATCATGCAGACGTTTGAGCTCACGAATGAGCCACACCGAGCTCACGTCGCATTTTCCCTGGCACTGGTTCGCGCCGGCCGCAGGTCGGCAGTCAAGGCGCGCAGTCGCTTTCGCCTGCACCAATTCAAGGTGCTCACGAAGCCCTGCCACCGACTCGCGGATCCGCTCCGAATTCTGTGCGGTTTCGCTCGGCGGGGTGACGTTTTTCCAGTACTCGTCATTGGAAATCCGGGTGACAGATCGCACCGTACCGAGCGCTGCCTGCGTGACCCGATCCAGCCCACGCGCCAGCAGCACGTTCGGCGGCGTGATCACATCGGAGAGCCGTGCGCCACTGCCCAGCCGCCGAGTCATGTAATGGCCGACTTTGTCATACCCGTAGCCGACCGGTGCGGTGGCGAACTCCTGAAAACCCGAGGCTCGATAAACGGCGCCCCTGAACCCCAGCAGCGGGTTATAGGCGGTCAACATGATCCGAGCAGGACTCGCCTGTCGCAGAGCCTGGATCACATGCTTGGTCATCAGGCTCATGACATTGCTCGGCAGGCCTGGGAGGCCGTACATCCGCGTCAGTACTACGACGTCCTCTATCTGGTAGCCGCTGACAGGAAGCCCGTTGACCATGTACGGCCGGTCGCACGGCGAAACTGCGATGTATGCCATCGGCAACTCGGCGTCGGGCAGGAAGACGCCAAAGTGGAGGTAGGTGTCGCCCCGGACAGCTCGAAGGTAGTGCAGTTCCGCTTGATAATGGAACCCGATACTAGGCTCGACGGGCTCGAATCTCAGCTTTAGATGCGACCGACCCGTCGCCTCGAGTGTCAGACCTCGTCTGCAGCTGTAGTCGGCGCCCTCAAGAAGTTGCATGCCGGCCGAGGACATGACAATAGCTTGGTGACGCCGGATCTCTTCTGCGCGCTGAAGCGCAACGAGAAGCACCGTTTCATAAGCTACGCGGTAACGTTCGTCATCCAGCAATTCAGGACTGACTGCCGGGAGATGGAGGCGTACTTGTCGCTCCAACTCCGCGGCACCTATACCTGCCGCGTCAGCATCATCTGCTATCCATTGTGCGGCCGCGGCCATGCAGGCTCTGAGGCTTCCACTCGCTGTTGTGACAAACGTTTGAGACGCCGCCGGATCGGCCGACAACACGCTCTGGCTAAGAGCCATTCCCGCTCCATATCGCACTGCCCGGCCGCCTCACACACCTGGCTTCCACGCTCGTCAGAGCGACCGGCGCATTGCTCGGTAGACGAACAGTAGCGGGTCAGCGTCGCTCTGGGGATATTGGACGCACATTCGACAGCGGATTCGGGATGCGGCCGGTGGTGGGGATTGGGGGGCGGGTGTGGAGGTCGGTGTAGCCGAGGGTTAGGCGGTAGCCGTTGAGGGGGTAGCGGGCGAAGGTTTCGGCGGTGAGGGCGGTGGCTGCCAGGCGGTCGGCGTACTCGGGATGGGTGGTGGTGTACAGGTCGACCTCGCCGCGGGTCAGGCCCCAGAACTCTTCTGGTGGGATGAGTTCGAGGTCGGCGAGGGGGTTGAGGACGCCGAGGAGCAGGGCGTCGACAAGGTACTGGCGGAGGATGTGCCAGGGTTTGCGGGGCAGGACGCGGTCGTGCGAGTCCGGCTCGATGCCTCGGGCAAGTACCTGTTCGGTGGAGACGTTGATGTCGTCGACCAGGTCCTTGATCACCAGCCGAGCGGGGAGGCCTTCGGGACCGCAGATGACGGCCAGGTTCTCGCCATGGGGGTTCACGGTGATGCCGTAGTGGTGCATCAGGTGGAGTAGTGGGCGCAGGAGCGTGCCGATGAGGTGACTGATCCAGGTGCGGGCGTCGGTGCCGGAGCGGGCGATCATCTCCTCGACCAGACCGGGATGCAGTACTGCGGCCAGCGGCCAGACGGTCTCGCCCGGCTGGAGACGCGGGTCCACCGGGTCTCGCCAGATGCAGCCGAGGGTCTCGGTCCACTGGTACGGGATGCCGGGAGCACTGGACAGCTGCGGATGGCGCACGGTCACAGACGCGACCTCACCGAGCAGTTCGGTGCCGAGACGGCCCAGCACCTCATCGCGGTACCAGAGTCCGCGCAGCCACTGGGTGACCATCGGCGCGGCCAGCGTGCAGTGCTCCGGGATGCCGCGATACACCGAGGTGTTCAGGATCTTCAGCGGCAGCTTCACCTGGTACCGCAGCGGCTGGGTGATGTTCACCATCGTCCTGATCGACTGGGTCGGCAGGTACTCGTCCGGCGCCTCCCCCAGGACGATGATCTCCCCGGCGGCCAACTCACGCGCCCACTGCGTCCGTACGACGTGGTCCAGCTGCCATGGATGGCACGGGAGCCACACGTACGAGTCCGGGTCGACCAACTGGCCGCGGAACGCCTCCAGCGCGTCAGGACCCAGCTCACGCCCTACCACCGAGTGCTCCGACAGGTCCGGCGTACCACGGAACTCCGCGAGCCCACGGCGTACGGCGAGCCAGGTCAGACGCAGTGGAGTACGTGCCTCCGGCGCGTACCGCAGGCTGTCCTCGGCGGAGAACCCCAGGCGGCCCTTGTTGGCCACGAGCAAGGGGTGCCCGGTCAGATGCCCCTCGACCCGGCTGTGGTGCAACTCCAACAGCTCAGCAGGCTCTACCGCAGTAGATGCCATCCGTACGTCGGCGGCCAGCGTGCTGGCCAACTCCGCGACGTACCCGGCCAGCGTCGGCCCGTCGAGTCCGAGTACGTCGGCCGCGTCGACGAGGAACTGCACTGGGTCCACCGCGACCTCGCTCTCGTCGTTGCCCAGGATCCCCGCAGTCGTACGCCTGATGGAGTCCGACGCGACCCGCCAGCTTCCGAAGGCGCCGCGCGTCGCGGTGAACGTGTAGGAGACGTTGCCGAGATCCAGCCGGTTGTCGACCGGTTGGAGCAGGTTCTCGGTGCAGAACTGCGAGATCAGTTTCGCCAGCAGCTCTGCCGAACAGCGATTCCAGTCACTCATCCGGGGATGGCGAACGTCGTGAAGGCGGTGGACTTCGGCAGCCGGAACACCTCGCGCCCGGCGATGCTGTTGAGGATGGTGGCGTTGCGGATGGCACCGATCCCGAGGTCCGGCGCCGCGACACCGTGGCTGTGCAGGTCCGCGTTCGCCACGAAGATCCGGCCGGCCAGTGCAGCATCGGTCGCCACACTGTGGTCCCGGTTGATCATCCAACGCCCGGCCCCGTCGCGACGTACCTGATCCTCGAGAGTGGCGATGAATGGCAGCGGGCGGTTGCGATAGCCGGTGGCCGCCACCACGGTGTCGCAGTGGTGCTGGAAGGTCTTTCCGCTGTCCGCATGCTGCAGCGTCAGCTCGACGCCGTCGCCACGGGCCACGGCGGACACAACGGACACACCGCACTGCAGCTCGACCGGTGCAGCAGTGAGGTCCCGTGCAAAGAGCACATCGTGGATGTCGTCGAGCGTCTCCGACGAGATGCCCTTGTAGTGCCGCCACTGCTCCTTGACCAGCTTGTCGCGGGTCGTCTCGTCCAGTGCGTGGAAGTAGTCGACGTACGACGGCGTGGTCATCTCCAGCACGAGCTTCGAGTAGTCCAGTGGCGCGAACGACGGAGTCCGGGTCAGCCACGACACGGCAGGGCCACCATCGGCGTTGGCCCGCAGCAGGTCGAGCGCGCACTCCGCACCGGACTGACCAGACCCGACAACGGTCACCCGCCCTGTCCGCAGGAGGTCGTCGCGGCGGAAGAGGTAGTCCGCCGAGTGCAGGAACCGCTCCTCGGGCAGTCCGGCCAGTGCAGCAGGCACCGCGGGTTCAGTACCGACGCCAACCACCAGATGCCGCGCAGCGAACGTCTCTGTGGACTCACCACGCTCCACCGTGAGCTCGAACACCTCACCCGTCCAGGAGACCTCGCTGACGTGGTGACCGAAGTGCAGCGAGTCCAACTGCGCCGCACACCACCGCAGGTACGTCTCGTACTCGCGGCGGGTCGGGTGGAACTTCTCGCGCACGTAGAACTGGTACAGCCGATCGTTGTCGCGCAGGAAGGACAGGAACGACAGCCGGTGTGCCGGCTCGACCAGGCTGACCAGATCGGCCAGGAACGACACCTGCAACATCGCGTCGCCGAACATCAGTCCGCGGTGCCAGGTGAACTCCGGCCGGCTGTCGAGCACTGCCAGCCGCACGTCGTCCAGTCCGTCGGCCAACGCGGCCAGCCCGAGGTTGAAGGGTCCACAGCCGATCGCGATCACGTCGTACGGCGTCGAATCCGGGGCGGTCTTCATGTCAGTACCTCCACGGTCCTGGTGCGGACCATCAGTAGTGCGGTCTTCTCGGGCAGCTGTAGCTCGCCCCGCTGGACGAAGCCGGCCGCGACGAAGGCGCGGACGGAGGGAGTGTTGGCGATGTCGGGTTCGGCGACGACACGCTGACAGGCAGGGTCTGAGTGCAGGAGCGCTTCCGCCAGCGCGCGCAGCAGGCGGCGCCCGAGACCGCGGCCGACCCGGGTCAGGTCGCCGATGGCGACGTGGATCCCCCAGTCGTGCTCGTCACTCGGGTAGTACTCGGCCAGGCGGTCGTGCCGGACCCGATAGAGCTCGACGTACCCGAAGTCCTCCGCGTCGACCGTGACCACGCACGGGACGGAGTGCTCCCCCGCCGTCTGCCGGCTGAGCTCCTGCGCCCAGTGCTCCACCGACCAGTCCTGCTGCCACCACTGCTGGATGTGCGGCTGGGCCATCCACCGCGCGATCCTGGCGGCGTCGGTGGCTTCGGCCGGGCGGAGGTCGAAGCCGTTGTCCAGGTGGAGCATCGGCCGAACGTCACACCTCATCGGAGCGGGTTCGGGATGTCGAGGTAGACCGACTGAGCATCCAGCGGCGCGACCACCTCGTCGATGCCGCGCAGCCGGGTCATCATGTTGGCCTTGCACGGCAACGCGTCAGCCTCCAGCCAGCGGCGAGCCAGCCGGTCGCCATCCGGACCGGCAGCCTTCAGCAACGGCAAGGCCAGCGTCAGCCGCTCACGCACCACACCGAGCAACTCCGCCTCGTCCTCTACGCCGTCGACTGCCAGACAGCCGACAACCGCCAGCGCCTGGTTATGCAGCAGGTAGTACGTCAGCCTGTCATCCACGATGGCGTCCTCGACCACAGCCAGCGTGGAGTCCCGCAGCCCGGTCACACCGAGCAGTCCACGCAGGTACGACGAAGCCAGGTAGTAGCCCTGGTTGTCGCGGTACGCACCACCCTTGATCCGGCCCGCACCGTCTGTGCGCACCAGAGTGTTCTGCTGATGCGCCTCCAGTCCGATGCCTGTCTCGGCGTACAGGTGCAGCATCGGGATCAACACGTTGTCGATGTACGACGCCGTCCAGCCGAGTGGATCGTCCGCGGCGTGCTCGCTCAGGCGCGCTACTCCGCTTGGTCGTGGTGCGACTAGACCCGCCAAACATTGATAACTATTGACGTCTCTTGGCACTTCTCGTACAGCAACGTCAAGTCCAGTCAATGTCGGTCCACCCTCGTCAAGAGCAACCCACGCGGGGTCGCGGACGATGGAGAACCGCGGGTGTGCGGTCGCCGTACCGGCGTTGTAGGCCGCATCCAGCAGCCGGTTGATCTCCAGCCCGCGGCGCAACTCGGTGGGTGTCGATTCGCGTCGAGAGTTGGTGATGCGCAGACCGAGCGACAACTTCAGCATCACGGACATGTCCGGATGAAACACGGTCCGCAGGCTCGAGGTCGGGTACCACTCGGGCCCCTGAGCTCCCAGAGCTTTCACACGACCGGCAGCGATCAGCTCAGCGACCCGCGGCCGCTGCATGACGGACGCCGCCTGCCACGGGTGGGCCGGGATCAGCACCCGACCGGCCGACGGAGTGACACCGGCCAGCTCGCCCATCAGCTGCACAGCGTCCAGTCCCTGCAGCGACGGCGCGCCGGCCACCTGGTCCGACGACACCAGCTCGGCGTCGGCCTCGAACCAGTGCACCGCGAAGCGGCCGCCGAGCTCCGGCGAGTACGCCGCCAACTCGTCGCCGCTCAACCCGTCCCGGCTCTTCGGCGCCGGATGATTCAGGTGACCGAGCAGCAGCGCCTGCTCGACCTCCAGGAAACGACCCGGTCCGCGCTCACCGCCTGCCTCACCGACGAAACGCGCGACGTTGCGGACCGATTCCGCCGTACGCGCCGCCAGGTCGTCGATCTCGGCCGGGTCGATCTCGGCCGGGTCGGCGTCGGCCGACAGCACCCTGACCAGGTCCTCCGGAGCCGGCGGTACGCCGTCGAGCAGCACGTCGGTGAACTGGTGCAGCCCGGTCCGGGACGCGTGGTCCACCCGCGCGGTCAGAGTCGAGTCGCCGACCGCCAGCGTCAGCGGACCGACGACGACCGGGACCGACGTCTCCCGCGTGTAGCACCGCAGGATCGCGTTCAGATGGGCCGCAACAGCCGTCGCGATCGACGACGTCGCCGAGGTCGACGGGTCGGACGGGTTCGATGGGTCGGATGAGTTCGATGAGGTCACGCTGCTCCTTCGCCGCTCTCCGCCAGGACGTCGTGACCCGTGGCCACGACCTGATCGAGGAGGTCCTCGATGTCCGTCGCGGTGGCATTCGGGTTCAGCAGCGTCAGCTTCAACGCGACCACCGCCGGGCGGCCGCCGCGGGCCGGCAGCTTGGTCCGGCCGATCAGCACCCGCCCGGACGTCAGCAACCGGCGCCGGACCTCACCCTGGAGAGCGTCCGCCGCGGCCGCCTCCAGGCCCTGCCCGGCGACCCGGAACAGCACCGTGGTCAAGGTCACCGGCGCCAGCAACTCGAGGTTGCTGTCGGCAACGACCCGGGCCGCGGCGGCGTGCGCGAGCTCGTGGCAGGTGTCGAGCATCGTGCCCAGTCCGGCCCGCCCGTATGCCGTCAGCGTCGTGGCGACCTTCACCGCGTCCGGGCGGCGGGTGGTCTGCAGACTGCGGCCGAGCAGCCCGTCCAGTCCGGAGTCGATGTCGTCGGCCGGGTTCAGGTAGTCGACCGAGCGGCCGAACGCGGCGAACCGGTTCCGGTCGGCCACCAGCAGCACGCTGGTCGCGGCCGGCTGCCAGCCGATCTTGTGCAGGTCGAGGGTGACCGAGTCCGCGTGGGCCAGGTCAGCCAGCAGCGGGGCAAGCCGGTCGGAGAACAGCGCCCCGAACCCGTACGCCGCGTCCACGTGCACCCAGGCGCCGTACTGCCGGGCGAGCTCGGCGATCGGCGCGATCGGGTCGATCGAGCCGAAGTCCGTCGTACCGGCCGTGGCGATCACCGCGACCGGCGTACGACCCGGCTTGGCCAACTCGTCAGCCAGTACGTCGGTGCGCATCCGGAACTCCTCGTCGGAGGCGATCGTGATCGCCGCCTCCTCACCGAGCCCGAGGGCGGCGCAGGCCCGCTGGACCGAGAAGTGGGCGAGCTCCGAGCAGAAGACGACCGGGTGATCGAGTCCCTGTACGCCGGTCCGCCGTACGTCGATCCCGATTGCGGCGGCAGCGCTGTCGCGGGCGATCAGCACGGCCAGCAGGTTCGAGATCGAGCCGCCGGGCGTCAGTACACCGTCCGCCTCCGGACCGAAGCCGGCCAGCCCGGCCAGCGCCTTCACCACCCACTGCTCGATCGCGAGCGTCGCCGGACCCGAGTCGTAGGTGTCCATGGACGCGTTGCTCGCGGACGCCAGCGCGTCGGCGTCGACCGCCACCTGCAGAACCGGCGGCTGCAGATGCGCGGCCGCGTGCGGGTGGCTCAGGTCGATCCCGTGCTCGTCGAGCAGCCCCGCGATCAGGTCCAGCGCGGCGGACTCACCCACCCCGGTCGACGGCACCCGCGGCTCGCCCAGCACCTCGGCGGTCCGGCGCAGTACCTCCGCCGGCGATCCGTGCGGGAGCGGCCCTCGGTCACGATCGGACACAGTCGAGGCGAACGGCCACACGGAATCGAACGGGTTGCGCACAGGCGAGGGCAACGCGGTCAGACGCGCAGGATGCGGCACCAGATCTCCCGGGAAAGTTGTCGAGTAAGGCAAGCCTTACTAAGGCAGGCCTAACTTTTCTCCCGCCTCACGCACCGTGTCAACTCCACCACCGCCGACGTGGCGATCCTCACCTGTTCAGGCCTGGTTCAGCGCACCGGTCGCAGGCTGACCGTGAACGAAAGGAGCACTGCTCATGATCGCTTGGCTGAAACCTGGTGTGCTGCTCGCAGTCACGGCCCTGCTGGCCGGTGCGACCCCCACCACCAGCACCGCGTACCCGGAGCACCACCACCCGTCGACCTGCAAGCTACCGGTCTTCGGAGCGGGCAGCCGCTACCACCCGGAGTTCGACCCCGCGGACTTCTCCCCGAACGTGACCAACCCGTGGTTCCCGCTCAAACCCGGCCGCACGCTCGTCTCCACCGGCGTCAAGGACGGCGAGAAGGCCCTCGACCTGTTCGCCCCGACGTCGCGGACCAGGGTGATCGCGGGAGTCCGGACCAGGGTCGTCGAGGACCGCCTCTACCTGAACAACGTGCTGCACGAGCGCACCAGCGACTACTACGCCCAGGACCGCTGCGGCAACGTCTGGTACTTCGGCGAGGACACCGCCGAGCTGGACGCGCACGGCCGCGTCATCAGCCGTGAAGGCAGCTTCCATGCGGGCGTGAACGGCGCCCAGCCAGGTGTCTTCATGCAGGCCCGTCCGCAACTCGGGCGCAAGTTCCGCCAGGAATGGTACGCCGGCCACGCCGAGGACATCTTCTGGCTCGTCGGCCGCAACACCACGGTGACCGTCCCCCTCGGCACCTTCCGCCATGCCCTCCGTACGGCCGAGACCACCGCACTCGAGCCGGACGTGCTGGACAACAAGTACTACGTGAAAGGCATCGGCCAAGTCGCCGAGCTCTCGGTCACCGGTCCAGCCGAATCTCTACGCCTTGTCGAGATCATCTCCTAGTGTCCTGAGTCGGGACGAACGTGGCGATGTTCAGGTGGTCGATCCGGATGCCGTTGCAGACGACGCGGAGCTTCTCGCCGGCGAGAAGCCCTCGCGATCCTCCGAGCCAACCTGCGCAACGGCGACGACAACGAGAAGCTCGCCCTGGCACTCGGCCTGACCCGACCGAAGCCAGGCGTCTACACCCTGACAATCCCTCAGGCGAGGTAGGAGTCAGCCGCGCTGGGCCCAGTGTGGGCCGACGCTCCAGCCGAGAAGGCGGCGCCCGTTCACGGCGACACGACCGGCCTGATCGAAGCGCTCCCCGGCAACGACCGCGGCCAAGCCCTCGACCGCCGGAACGAGGCGCGGACCGAGGACGGCCGCACGATCGCGCAGCCGTCCGACTGCTTCGAGCTGGGTAGCCTCGTCGCAGAAGCTCAGGAAGAAGATCCCCTGCCGCCAGCAGTACGCCGCGTTCTTGATCGCCTGAAGGCCGCTGACCCAGGTTGGTGCGGGCTGGGTCAACCGGCGTACGGACCACGCGAGGGCGCGGTCGGCGAGCTCGGGCCCGGCCTCCCGAACCCGGTCCGTCAGTCCGAGCGCGTCGACCAGGACGGCGAGGTTGTGCGTCGTGAGGATCTGGCTCTGCTCGAGAACAGCGCCGTTCGCGGCGACGCGGCCGCCCGATGCCTGCTCACTCCTGGCCTCCTGCGATCGACGCGTGCACAGCTCTGCGAAGTCGTCCGCGGTGCCCTTCCGCCAGCGCTTCCACCGCCGTGTCTCCACGGCAGGCCAATCCTCCGGCAGGTCGTAGTACCGGGCGTACAGGGTCCCGTCGAGCAGTCGGCTCGCGATCGTCGCGGCATCCCGCCACTTCGTCGTGAACGTGCCCATGAAGATGTCCGCCGCGACCTCTTCGACCAGCGGCAGCCGGAGCCCGGCCTGGGTCGCCAGAGCGCCCAGCTCGCGGGTCAACGGATTCGGCAGGATCGCCTGCGGGAACGATCCGAGCGCGAGCACGGTCGTCTCCTGGAGCGACTGCTCAGCTGCCCGAGCGGCTTCTGCACGCCGCTCGCGGAACGGCGACACCGCAGCGATCCACGGCAGTTCGTCGAACCGCACCTGATGCTCGAGGTTGAGCAGCAGCAGACTGCGGCGCCGCCGGAAGGCCGCATAGGTCCGGGCGTACGCCGAGGCCAGCGCGGCATCGGCGATGTTCGCGGCGAGCAACTGCGACGTGACCTGCGGCAGTACGCGGGCCAGTACCTCGCCGGAACCGATCACTCCGCGCTCGACCAGCTCGCCGACCGGCGCCTCCAGTGCGCGCTCTGTCTTCGCCACCAGATGCGCCGGAATCTGCCATCCCGGTGGCGCGAGCGATGCCTCGTCCTCGGCGACATCGGCCTCGATCGGAGCGAGGGACGGCAGTCCGCCGTCGCCGGGGTACCTGTCCAGGCGGGCGCTCAGCACCTGGGCGAGCGCGGCATGGGTCGGCCGCGTGGCGACCGCAGCCTGCGTTGTGCGCAGGGCGGCGCGGACCTCCGATCCAGGCGCACCGTGCGCGGAGATGGTATTGGCCAGCGCCCGCCGGATCCAGCCGACGTCGCGACCGGTCAGCGCAGAGCTGTCCTCGGGGCACAGCTCGAGCGCAACCCGGAGCCGGGCGAAGTTGCTCTTCGGATGACGGTGGCTGTCCGAGAACCGGTGGGCGTCGGCCGCAGCTCGGTAGTCCGATAGCCACTGCAGGCGGCGTTCTGCCCAGTCCGCGGGCCAGACCCGGCACGGCCAGTCCCCGGCGATCGACGTACCGGCTGTGTTGTTGTGCACCGCGGGCAATGCACCCTCGACGGTGTCGCACCACAGCTCGACCAGCCGGTCGTACAGCGGGTTCCAGACGCGCAGGGTCTCGAGCATGGCGGCGATCGCCGACCGGACTGTTGCCTGCCGCAACGAGTCGCGGACCTCGGAGACCGGCCGCAGCCGGACCACCGCACCGGACTGGGCCGAGACCGGTTCGAAGCGCGGGGTGAACCGGAGCCGGTGCATCAACGGACGGAGCTCGGCCACCAGGTCAAGCGCCGGTGCCACGTGGTCGTGATCGAGAAGCCAGCCGACGACCAGCAGCGCCGACTCCTCGGGTACGTCGACCCGGTACCGGCCGGTGCGCAGCGCGTGACGCGATTCGGCCAGCCCGTCGTCGCCGAGGTACCACAGGTTGAGCCGCTCCCGATCGGTCTCTCCCGGCGCATCGTCCGGGAGGTTCCGCAGCCGCTCGAGCTCGTCGTCGGTCAGCGGCGCCTCAGCCAGGAACCGGCCTGTCGCGAAGCCGCCGTGCGCGACCTCCAGCGTCACCCAGGCCGGAGTGTCCGCCACCGGTGTCCGGGAGCCGACCTCGATGCGCCCGGTCGCGATCCCGTCGAGCACCGAGCGCCAGGTCTCGGCCCGGGCGATCGCACGCTGGCGGACCCGCGCGTCGTCGGCTGCCAGCGCACGCTCGACAGCCTGCCGCAACTGGCCGACCGCGTAGGCGGGCGACGCCTTCACCTGTGGTTCCTCCGGCACGAGGCCTCCCCGTTGTCTTGACAGACCTGGAGGCGAGGCTCGAACTCGCGCCCTCCCGGTTCACAGCCGGGTGCTCTACCACTGAGCTACTCCAAGGTGGTACCGGCCGGCCCCGACCAGGGCCGGCCGGCCTTCGACATGGAGGCAGGACTCGAACCTGCGCCCTCCCGGTAGCAGCCGGGTGATCTACCCCTGATCTACTCCATGCAGTGCGGCACAGAATACGCAGAGCGCAGGGCGTACCACGACCTGTTTCTCGTGGCCTGTGGACAACTCAGGCGCCGTAAGGATTGCGGGTGAGGACGAAGGTGGCGACGGTGAGGTGGGTGATGCGGGAGCCGTCGCGATGGACGCGGAGGGTTTCGCCGGCCAGGTAGCCGTCGCGGCCTTGGTAGAGGTCTCGGCCGAGTGGGGACAGCCTGGTGGTCAGGCCTCCGGTCATGGTGAGGATGCCTGCCGAGACGGCGATCGTGAGTGGGGTGTTGCCCCAGTACCAGTGCCCCAGCAGGTCATCGCCCTGGGTGAGCGACGGCTCGGGCACCCATTCCTGCGGCAGGAACGGTTCGTGGGTGACGAGGATGCGCACGAGGTCCGGTGGCAGGGAGGCGACTCGGCCGTACGTCGCGTTGCCCAACGTCACCGCACCCACGCGACGGGTCCGGTCGACGAACAGCCCGGCGAGGAAGCCGGGCATCGAGCCGGTGTGCCCGATGAACAGCTGCGGATCGTCAGCGATCAGCCGGAGACCCAAGCCGTAGGACGCGCTCAGCTTCTCGCGTGGGTCCGAGGCTGCGGGCGACGCCATCTCCTCGACCGTGTCGCAGCTGAGGATCTCGTGCACGGGGTCGATCCAGAACATCGCGTACTTCGCCAGATCCTCGATCGTGCTCCACAACTGCCCCGCCGGCGCCATCGCCCCGGAGTCGTGAGCGGGTTCCTCCACCAGCCGCCCACTGAACGGATGCACGGAGAAACCCTGGGCAGCCGGACCCGACGGGAAGTACGACGTACGCCGCATCTCCAGCGGATCGAGGATGCGGGACTGCACCAGCTGAAGCCAGGACTCGCCCCGCAGCCGGGCCACCAGCTCACCGAGCAATGCGTAGCCGAGGTTCGAGTAGTGATGCCGGCGATCGGCCGGGCCCACCGCCTGGGAATCGTCCATCGCCGCCGTCAGCTCATCGAACGAGACCCCCGGATTGCGTTCCCACCAAGGACCTTCCGGCTCGGCGTTCATACCACCCGAGTGCGCGAGCAGGTGCCGCACGGTCCGGTCGCCGAACGCGATCCCCGGCAGATGCTTGCCCACGGCATCGTTCAGCGCGAGCAGCCCGTCATCGCGGCACTGCATCACCAGCATCGCGGTCAGCGTCTTCGTGATCGACCCGATCCGATACTGCACATCCGGACCGGGCGCACCACCGTCCGCCGTCGCGAACTTCCCACGCGACCCGGTCCACACCAGCGAACCGTCACGCACCACCCCCGCATTGACCGAGGGCAACTTCCATTCGCTCTGCGCAGCGGCGATCTCGGCGTACAGAGCTGCGTCGGTGTCAGGGCGTACAGAAGTCACTCAGCGGCCTCCTAGGCGAACTCGGGCAGATCAGTGCGTGTGTCACCAGGCATTCGCAGCCCGGGAGCCGGCAAAACGCGTCCTGGCGACAGACTCATCGACATCCCGTCATATTAGGTGCAACCCCCACGCTCGGCCTGGGGTGCTACGCCGGACGACCATCATCTGTGGCTCGAGCGACGTTGGCGAGAAGCGAGGCGACCTCCTGCGCGCACCCCCAGCTGAGACTCACGCCGGCGCCGCCGTGCCCGTAGTTGTGGATGATCAGGCGTCCGACCGCTGATCGCTCGGCTTCGACACGGATCGCAGCTCTGGTCGGGCGTAGGCCGACTCGATGCTCGATGATCGTGGCCGTAGCGAGGCGGGGTTCGAGTCTCGCGCATCTGTCGACGATGGCGGCTGCGATTGCATCATCTGACCGGCGGTCCCAGACCTCAGGCTCGGCGGTTCCGCCAAGTACGACATGATCGCGGTGCGGGTAGATGGCGAGCAGGTCCACCGGATCTTCGGTGTCGGCTTCGAGGAATTCCGTCAGACCGGGATTCGTGGCCACGACGTGGTAGCCACGGATCGGAAAGAGGTCTGAGTCGGGAACGAGCCGCCTGGCGCCGATACCCGAACAGTTCACGATTACGGCGTGCGGATCCGCGCTTGCCTGGTTCAGCGCTGTCAACCGCTGGATGGTCACTGTCCCACCTGCAGCTCGCAGTCTGGCCAGTAGGTAGTCCAGGTGAACGGGCATGTCAACCAGCGGCGCGCTGTACCGGAAGCCGTGGCGGTAGCCAGGCGGAAGGGCCCCTGACGCGCACGGCCTCCGGTCAGGCAGCAGCCCGGCCCAGTCGGGTGGCTCGTAGCTCGCTCGGGACACCTCGATGCCAGTTGCCATCCGGACGCCTGAATTCGGGTGTTCGGCGAGTTCGCGCAGGATCTTCAGAGTGTGGGCGGCCCAAGGAAGGACGCGCTCGCGCGGCTGGACCAGCCAGGGTCCCCAAAGTGCACCGGCCACAGCCGAAGTGGTCGCCCGTGGTGGCTCGGCCGCTACCACATCCACTCGGTGACCTGTCTCAGCAAGCCCGACAGCGGTCGTCAGCCCAATCACACCAGCACCCACGACGACAACATGCTGGCTCATGACGCCGACGTCCTAGCGAGACAAGCTTCGAGCGACGGCAGAAAGTCCCTGACGTACTCGTTGCGCTTGGATCGCCGCAGCCGCGCCGCGAGCCTGCCGAGGACCTCGAGACTCCGACCGGAGCGCACTGTCGCGGTCCGCGCCACGGCTGTCCGTCCAAGAGCGCAGGCCTCCTCCAGGTTGCCCCGGCCGGCGGCCGCGGTAGCCAGCCAGGCCCCTTCGAAGAGCGCGCGGCGTTGCGCATGTGTGGTGAGCGGACTGTCGTACGCGCCGTCGCGGAGGAGCTTCTCACCCTCGCGCAGCAGAGCACGGCCCGTTGATGCGTTGCCGCTGTCGGCGGCGAGCATCCCGGCGTGCGTCAGCGCGTAGCCGGCCTGCGTATCGAGGTGGCTCGGGGTCAGGAAGTACATCCAGGCAGGATCCTCGGCCCGGTCAGCTTCAGCAAGCACATCAAGAGCGCTCTTGTGGGCTTGTTCGAACGCGGGCATGTCACCCGCGATGGCATATCCGTAGGCGAGGCGGGTGTGGACTGACGCCCGAACGCTCGCCGGGGCGCGCCGCGCTATCTTGGCTGCCGATTCGCCCAGTGCCACCGCATCTGACGACTGCTCGCGGGTAGCGGCCTGGAAAGCCAGATCGGCCACGATGTGAGCGGCCATCGTCTTGTACCCGCACTCGTGAGCAGCCCGAAGGGCAGTGAGGAAGTAGCGCTGTGCCGGGCCGTGAAGGCCGGCGTCGAAGGCCATCCAACCAGCCAACTGGCCGATCTCGCTGAGTGCGGAAAGCAGGCGAGTCTCGATCGAACGTGGTTGTCCACCTTGGCGCACCAGCAATGCGACGGAGCGGAACTGTGCGCCCACGTACTCGAGATGACCACCACCTCCGCTGGCGTCGTCCAACCGTTGGAGCAAGGGGATTGTCTGCTCGATCTGCTCAATCAGCGGACTGTCTGTTGCGGCACGGGCGAACTCGTGTGCGACCTTCCCTGCCCCCAAGTAGTCGCCTGGAATCGATGTAAGGCCAGCGCCGGAAATCGCCAGAAAGGTTCGTCTGTCCAACAACCCTGTCACCACCCAGTCGTCGATAGCCCTGAGAGTGCCAGCTCGAGTCCAAGGCTGGCGCATACCCGCGTCTGCTGCGATCACCAACGGCGAGTCCACTGCGCGCCTCTGCCAGAGCTCATTGACCGTGACCAATCGGCCAAGCTCGGAGGACAAGAGATGCGCTACGAGAGCGGGCAGCGGCGGCCGAGGCACGCCGCCCGAGTCTCGCCAGTGGTAGGGCGCTGTCTCCGCTACCGTTCCCGCGCCGAAATCTCGGTTGAGACGGCGCGCCAACATACGAGGTGACCAGCTCAGCTCCCGCAGAAGCTCGTCCAGAACCTCGTTCACAAGCGCACCATCTCCCCAGCCTCGCCTTGCACATTCTCGCAGAAGTTGACGCTTTTGACGCGGCTAATACCTCTCCGTAACCGTCGCTCTGACGGAGTCTAGGACCCATCGGCCGGAGCGCCTGGCATAGCGCAGACCCCGCGAGCGGCAGAGCCCAGGGCATGCCGTTGAAAAGGAAGGACGAACTGTGACGGCAGCCTTGTTCATCGCCCGGTGTATCACCGCAGGTCTGACGATTCCGATGGCGAGCGAGTGCCGCGAGAGCTCGGTGGCGGGGATGAGTGACGACCAGGGCCTGACGGCGAAGTGTCCAGCTGGGCTTCATCCAGGTCGAGTCCCCGGAGGCACTTCACGCCCGCTAGCCGCCGTGAGCGGTGGCGACCAGCCGATGATCGTTGCGTCCGCCATCGATCATTTCGAGGTCGGGTGCGGACGCAGCGGGACTTGCCGAACGTCTGGAATCGAACGGTCTCGCGAGCGTCGTCGGCAGACGACCTCAGGGTTCGAACGGCTCCAGGAGGGGTCAGAGATGTCGGCTCTCGGATTCATGTCGATGCTCTTCGTGAGAAACACCGGCGAGCTCTTGGCAACACACCGAAGGCTGATCGCTTGTGCCTCTGCCAGCGGATATCGGCTTGGACAGGTGTATGTCCAGAGCCCCGGCCCGCCGGATGCGGTGTTCGACCTCCTCGGTTCGCTACTGGAGTCCGATGGTCTACCGCTCGTTGTACCGACCTTGCACCACTTGGCAGTTCTCGGCAATCCACTGGAGATACGCGATCACCTCCTGCGCAGCGACCATCAGGTGCTGATCGCCATCGATCCGGCGGAGCGGACGTGCTGAGAGGGGCACCTCGGTCTCCTCGCGTCCCCTGCGCTCCGCGTCCGTTCCGCCGTTCCATTGGGACCAGCTCGCCGACGACCTCACCAACTGGTGAGCCGATCCCTTCCGAAGCTCCATCCGTACCAGATCGGAGAACGCGACGATGTCCGCCATTCAGCAGCTCAAACAGAAGCTGCACCAGGTCCGCGTCGCCGCCAACCGCATCCCAGGGACCCCCACTGGCCGCCAGAACAACCAGGTCGCGAGACAGTTTGTGCAGGCTGGCACGCCGGCACACGCGCTGGCGCTCATAGCGATGGTTGTACCTACAGTCAAAGCCTGCGCAGCCGACACTCCTCGGCCCGGCCCAGGCTCGACAACGATCCATTCCTGTTCGCCGAACTACACCGACGAGAACAAGCTGGGACGGTTGTCGATCCAGCAGAAGGGCCCCGAAACGTCTATTCAATGGGGAACGTACCCGAAGCTGCCCGCTGATCGATACGTTGTGAGCATCCATGTGGGCTCGAAGAAGGTCGACGGCAAGAGGCAGAGCTACCCGCCGCACGGCTCGCTGCCCGCCAGGACGTGGGACAAGTCGAAGAATCGGTACATCCGGACGTACAACCCGGGCCAGATCTTCAAGATCACTGGTACGTCGTACAACACCAAGGGTGCGGTCGTGCAGACGTTCTTCATCAAGTGCAAACTGGTGTGACTAGACGACCTGGGAGCTGTCATGGACATCTGGACCGAGAGCGAGACAGGGGCCGCGTTCGCCTTCGTCGCTGATCGGCTGAATGCCGACTTTGCCGGGACCGGACTGCAGAAGGTTGAGATCCGGGCTGACCCCGCCTGGACCGGAACGCCTAATGACAACATCATCGTGACCGCCGGCGGGCATGAGTTCCCTCTCGACGTCGGGAGTGGCGGCGTGGAGCAGGCATGCGCCTTCGCCGCATTCCAACTACAAGACGACGCGATGGGCGAACTGAACCGGCCCTGGCCCGAGCTGGTCAGCTCGACCGGAGAGTCGATAGGCATCCTCACGGCTCCCGCCGAGGCTCACGGCATCGCAGTTTGGGAACTGGTCGGCAACCCCTTCTGCGCCGTTGGACACCTGCACCGAGCGGTCGAATCCGCCGGGTGGCGGATCAAGTAGTCGGGGACAGGATTGGGATCTTCGGCCTGAATCCGTGGACCGGTCACGGGCGACGTCCTGGATTGCCCGCCAGCAGGCAGAGATCGCGCTACCGACGCCCTCGGCAACCAACTGGTGCCACGGATTCAGGCCTGGGCCCGGCCGTCATTTACTCAAAGGCCTCCGGGGCGGGGCAGGAGCAGATGAGGTTGCGGTCGCCGTAGGCGCCGTCGATGCGGCGGACCGGCGGCCAGTACTTCGAGGTGCGGTCGACCGAGCGCGGGAACGCCGCCTCCTCGCGGGTGTAGGCGTGGTCCCACTTGTCGTTGATCACCGACTCGGCGGTGTGCGGCGAATTGACCAGCGGGTTGTCGCCGGCCGGCCACTCCCCCGCCGCGACGCGGTCGATCTCGTGCCGGATCGCGATCATCGCGTCGCAGAACCGGTCGAGTTCGCCGAGGTCCTCGGACTCGGTGGGCTCCACCATCAGCGTGCCCGCGACCGGGAACGACATGGTCGGTGCGTGGAAGCCGTAGTCGATCAGCCGCTTCGCGACGTCGTCGACGCTGATCCCGGTCTCCTTGGTCATCGGCCGCAGATCCAGGATGCACTCGTGCGCGACCAGGCCGTTCTCGCCGGTGTACAGCACCGGGAAGGCATCCTCGAGCCGCTTCGCCACGTAGTTCGCCGTCAGTACGGCGGCCTTCGTCGCAGCGGTCAGGCCCTCGGCACCCATCATCCGGATGTAGGCCCAGGAGATCGCCAGTACGCCGGCCGAACCGAACGGCGCCGCGCTGATCGGGCCGACACCGGACTCCGGCCCGGCCTCGTTCAGCAGCGGGTGGTTCGGCAGGTACGGCGCCAGGTGCGCGGCCACGGCCACCGGGCCGACGCCCGGACCTCCGCCGCCGTGCGGGATGCAGAACGTCTTGTGCAGGTTCAGGTGGCTGACGTCGCCGCCGAACTCACCGGGCTTCGCCAGGCCGAGGAGCGCGTTCAGGTTCGCGCCGTCGACGTACACCTGGCCGCCATGGTCGTGGACGATCTGGCAGACCTCGCGAACGCTCTCCTCGTAGACCCCGTGCGTCGAGGGGTACGTGATCATGATGGCCGCGAGCTTCGACGCATGCTCGGACGCCTTCGCCCGCAGGTCGGACAGGTCGATCGTGCCGTCATCGTTGCCCTTGACAACGACAACCTTCATGCCGGCCATCACCGCGGAGGCGGCGTTGGTGCCGTGCGCGCTGGCCGGGATCAGGCAGACGTTACGGTCATGGTCGCCCTGCGCCCGGTGGTATCCGCGGATCGCGAGCAGACCGGCCAGCTCACCCTGGGAGCCCGCGTTCGGCTGGATCGAGACCTTCGCGTAGCCGGTGACCTCGGCCAGCCAGCGCTCCAACTGGCCGATCAGCTTCACGTACCCGGCCGCGTCCTCGATCGGCGCGAACGGGTGCAGATCGGCGAACTCCGGCCAGGTGACCGGCTCCATCTCGGTGGTCGCGTTCAGCTTCATCGTGCACGAGCCGAGCGGGATCATGCCGCGGTCGAGCGCGTAGTCGTAGTCGGACAGCTTGCGCATGTACCGCAGCATCGCCGTCTCGGACCGGTGCGTGTTGAACACCGGGTGCGTCAGGTACTCCGTCGTACGGCGAACCGCCTCGGGCAGACCGGCGACCTCGACGGAACCGTCGTACCGGACACCGAAGGACACGCAGACCCGGGTCAGCGCGGCGACGTCGGTCTTCTCGTCGCAGGAGATGCCGACGTGGTCCGCGTCGACGAGGCGCAGCCAGATCCCGTTCTGCCGGGCGGCGTCGACCACGTCGGCGGCCCGACCGGGGACGCGCGCGAGCACGGTGTCGAAGAAGGCGCCGTGGACAACCTCCACACCACCGGCGCGCAGCGACGCGGCCAGCCTGCCCGCGTACTCGTGGACACGGTCGGCGATCGCCTTCAGGCCGTCCGGCCCGTGGTAGACGGCGTACATCGACGCGACCACGGCGAGCAGGACCTGCGCCGTACAGATGTTGGAGGTCGCCTTCTCGCGGCGGATGTGCTGCTCGCGGGTCTGCAGCGCCAGCCGGTACGCCGGTGCGCCGTCAGCGTCCACGGAGACACCGACCAAGCGACCGGGCAACGACCGCTCGAGACCGGCGCGGACGGACATGAAGCCGGCGTGCGGGCCGCCGTAGAACAGCGGTACGCCGAAGCGCTGGGACGAGCCGATCACGATGTCGGCGCCGGCCTCACCCGGTGCCTCCAGCAACGTCAGCGCGAGCAGATCGGAGGCGACCGCCACCAGGGTCTCGCGCTCGTGCGCGGCAGAGATCAGCGGCTTCAGGTCGCGGACCACACCGCCGGCGCCCGGGTACTGCACCAGGAAACCGAAGAAGTCGCCGTCCGGCAGACCGTCGGTGGTGTCCGCGACGACCACCTCGATACCGAGCGCCTCAGCGCGGGTCTGCACCACGGCGATGGTCTGGTCGAAGCAGTCCGCGTCGACCAGGAAGCGGTCCGACTTGCTCTTCTTGTTCGACCGGTGTGCCAGCGTCATCGCCTCGGCAGCCGCGGTCCCCTCGTCCAGCAGCGACGCGTTCGCGGTCGGCAGGCCGGTCAGGTCGGACACCACGGTCTGGAAGTTCAGCAGCGCCTCGAGCCGGCCCTGGGAGATCTCCGGCTGGTACGGCGTGTACGCGGTGTACCAGGCCGGGTTCTCGACCAGGCGGCGGACGATCACCGACGGGGTGAAGGTGCCGTAGTACCCCTGGCCGATCATCGAGGTGGCGACGGTGTTGCGGGCGGCGAGCTGGCGGAGCTCGGTCAGCGCGTCGACCTCGGAGGCCGGTTCGGGCAGCCGGAGCGCCTCGGTGGAGCGGATCGACTCCGGTACGGCGGCGTCCACGAGCGCGTCGACGTCGTCGTACCCGAGCAGCTGCACCATCCGGGCGACCTCGTCCGGCCGTGGTCCGATGTGCCGGTCGGCGAACGCCGCAGAGATCTGGGGTGAGTTGTTCATCAAGAGGCTCCGTTGCTGACAGTGCTTCCGGTCGCCTCCCCCTCTGTCACGCCGAGCAATGCACGCTCCAGAGTCGCCTGTGACACTCGGTCCATGGGCCTGAGAGGTTCCGGGGAGGAATTGCCCCTTCGGCGCCCGATCGCACGGGTCTCTCCCGAGTGCTGTGAACGGCTGCCCCGAGGCTACCAGGAATCGGCGAAGAGTTCGGGCAGCAACCGCAGTGCGGCCGGCCGGGCGGCCTCGACCTGCTCCTGGGTCGCCGACGCCATCGGCCACCGAACCCGCGTACCGACGTCCGCCCAGTCCCCCACCGCGGCCAGGAACTTGTCCAGTGCCGGGTTCGACAACCCCGCCTTCTGCAGCGGTACGACGTGCTGCCCGAAGAACTCGCCGATCCGGCGTTCGACGTCCAGGTCGCAGGCGTGCTCCACCGAGCCGTTGGGTGAGAGCGCCGCGACGTTCGAGTAGCTGCCATGCGCACCGAGTAACGACATGCTCGCAAGGAAGTGTCCTGGCACGAAGATCGCCAGCCCGGACTTCAGCGCCTGCTCGAACCATGCCTTGTCCCCACCCGCGGTCTTCAGACCGATCAGACTCGGCACGGCGGCGGCCAGCGACGTCAGCAGTTCTGGACGCACGGGGGTCTTCGCGTGCGGTGGGTTGTAGAGGACCAGAGGCACGTCACCGGCGGTGTCCGCGACGCGCCGGAGGAAGTCGAGCGCCTCCCGGTCGTTCAAGGGCAGCCAGTCGGGCAGGATCACCTGGATCGCACCAGGTGCCAGCGCGGCGGCTCGACGTACCCGATCCAACTGCAGCTGGGCTGACGGGTGGCTCGCGCCGATCTGGAACGGCTTGGCCGCTCCCGCGAGCAGCTCGTTGATCCGGCCGAACTCGTCCTCGGTCAGCGTTTGGAACTCGCCCGCCGTGCCGTGCGCATACAAGCCCTCCAACTGACTGGCGCCCAGCACATCTACCTGAGCCTGCAGACGCGCGAAGTCGATGGAGTCGTCGGCGTTGAGGGGCAACAACACAGTGGCCCACACACCGCGCAGCGAATCGGCAGTGAGTGGGCGCACAGGAGGAAGGAAGGTCTCAACCGGTCATGCGGGCGCGGCGGCGAGCCGCGAGTTCATCATTCGCGTGCTGATCGCCGTCCTCATGACCGTCGGCCCGCTCGGTGGGCAGCTCGGACAGCGAGCCCTCGACCTCGCGCCAGACACCGCCGAGGGCGATGCCGAACACCCCCTGGCCGCCGGCCAGCAGATCGATGACCTCGTCCGGCGAGGTGCACATGTAGACCGAGGCGCCGTCGCTCATCAGCGTGATCTGGGTCAGGTCGTCGATGCCGCGCTTGCTCAGGTGGGCGATCGCGGTCCGGATCTGCTGCAGCGAGATCCCGGCATCCAGCAGCCGCTTGATCACCTTCAGCAACAGGACGTCACGGAAACCGTACAACCGCTGCGTCCCGGAACCGGTCGCCGGGCGCACGGACGGGGAGACCAGGCCGGTGCGGGCCCAGTAGTCGAGCTGACGGTAGGTGATCCCGGCCGCGTGGCACGCCGTCGGTCCGCGGAACCCGACATCCTCCGGCATCGGCCGCAGGTCGTCGTCGAAGAGCAGGCCCTGGACGCCGGCGGCAGCGGCCGCCTCGGCGCGTGCTTCGGACGTCGACTGCGCCGTCAGATCCGTGTCGCCGGTGCGTGTCACGCCTGAGCCTCCCTGGGTACCGACTGGAACGGGTCACTTCCGTGGAGTGACAACACCCCACAACTCCTTCAAGGTAAGCCGCCGACCAGGGAGGGTCAACGACAACCGCACCGAGCCGTGAGCGTGTCGCGGTTGCCGCTCGAATCGTTACCTACCTGGTCTTGTACCACGGAGGTCAAAACGAGCCCGGTCCTCAGCTCTTGTCGAAGTCCTCCGGAGTCACCTGGTCGAGGAACTCACGGAACCGCTCGACCTCCTCTTCCTCCTCCACCTCGTCGGTGTCGTTCGTCTCACTGTCCGGAACGGGGATGCCCGCCTCGGCCAGAATCTCCTCGGTGCAGAACACCGGTGTCCCGGTGCGCAGCGCCAGCGCGATCGAGTCCGACGGCCGGGCCGAGATCTCGGTCTTGTCGTCGAACACCAGGATCGCCTCGAACACGCCGTCGGTCAGATTCACGATCCGGACCTGACTGAGCGTGTGCCCGAGCACTCGCAGGGTCTCGGCGAACAGATCGTGCGTCAACGGCCGCGGCGGCTCCATGCCCTGCTGGGCGAAGGCGATCGCGCTGGCCTCGGCCGCGCCGATCCAGATCGGCAGGTACCGCTCTCCGCCGACCTCCCGGAGCAGCACAATCGGCTGACTCGAGGGCATCTCAACCCGGACTCCGACCACGTCGACTTCGCGCACACCTTCAGCCTACTCCGCGGGGCAGGCCCGGGCAGTCCCCGGCGGGTGCGGTGGCCGGTCGGCTCAGTGTGGTAGGCGGGAGCGGACCAGGGCAGCATGCAACCGGACCGCCAGCGCCGCGAGTTCGCCGGTCTGTTCGGTACGGCGTGGCCCGGTGACCTGCTCGATCAGGCCGGCCTCGCGGTCGGCCGCCGTACGGAACAGGCGCAGGTGCCGTGGCTCGATCCCGTAGCCGGCCAGTTCACCGGCCAGCTTGGCGACCAGGATCGCGTCGCCGTCGTAGTGGTTGCCGCGGGCCACCACCAGCCCGTGGCTCTCGACCTGGTCGAGCAACTCGGCGGAGATGCCCGCGGCGGCTCGCAGTTCGTCCCGGGTCAGCTTGAGCTCGATGCCCGCGGCACCGAAATCCTCCGCGACCGGCAGACCGGGCGTCTCCGGCAGCGAACCGGGCGCGACCGGAGGACCACCGGCCGCCGGGCGCAGGCCGCGGTCGATCGCGCCGAGATGTTCCTTGATCACTTTCAGTGGCAGGTACTGGTCGCGTTGCGCGGTCAGCACATAACGCAGCCGCTCGACATCGGCCGAGCTGAACTTCCGGTAGCCCGACGCGGTCCGGGCCGGCGTCACCAGTCCCTCGGCCTCGAGGAACCGGATCTTCGAGATCGTGACGTCGGCGAACTCGGCCCGCAGGAGCTGCAGCACCTCCCCGATGCCGCGGCCTTCGGCGGACGATTCAGGCTTGGCCACTGGCGTAGTACACCAAGCGGTACTTGCCGATCTGGACCTCGTCGCCGTTGGTCAGCTGGACCTCGTCGATCCGGTCGCGGTTCACGTAGGTCCCGTTCAGGCTGCCCACGTCGCGCACCTTGACGCCGTTCGGGTCCCGGCGGAACTCCGCGTGCCGGCGGGACACGGTCACGTCGTCGAGGAAGATGTCGCTGTCCGGGTGCCGGCCGGCGGTGACCACGTCGACGTCGAGCAGGAACCGGCTGCCCGCGTTCGGACCGCGCTGGACGATCAGTAGGGCAGAGCCGGCCGGCAGTGCGCCGACCGCGGCCTCGTCCTCCAGCGACAGCGGCTCGCCGGCCCGTTCGGGCTCCGGCTCGGCGCCGATCGGGGTCAGCATCGCGGTGTCGGTGACACCGGGGGTCGGCGGCGTCGCCGGGGCTGCCGCCGGGCGATCCGCGCCAGGAAGCATCGCTCCGCACTGCGAACAGAACCGGCTGCCCTCGGAGTTCTCGTGCCCGCACTGGTTGCAGAACGGCATGCTGTGATCCTCCCGATCGCCGGCGGTCCGGCGACGTTTTCGTAGACCCCGTATGAACAAGTGTGGACGCAGATTCGCGGACCTCAACCCTCGACCAGCGGTTGAGGTCCGGCCAACCTATCAGGAGCCGGCAAGCCGGCTCCGGTCAACTCCGGTCGAGCTGACCCAGGTACGCCTCGGCGTCCATCAGCGCCTCGACCTCGGCGGTGTCCTCGACGTCGATGTCGAGCAGCCAGCCCTCGCCGTACGGGTCGCTGTTGACGAGGTCCGGCTGGTCGGCGAGCGACTCGTTGACCGCGGTCACCGTGCCGTTCACCGGGGCGAACAAGTCGCTCACGCTCTTGGTCGACTCCAGCTCGCCACAGGCGTCACCGGCCCGTACCGCGCTGCCCACCTCGGGCAGTTGCACGTACACGATGTCACCAAGCGCGTCCTGCGCGAAGTCGGTGATGCCGACCCGCACCGGGGCGTCGCCGTCGGCCTTCACCCATTCGTGCTCGGCCGTGTACTTCAGGTCTTCGGGATACACCTTCGTTCCTCTTTCGCTCGAACTGCTACTTCGTCGGGCTGGGCGCCGGGCGAGCGTAGCGATGCTCCTCCGCGGCGTGCAAGGCGGTGATCTGGACCTGCGGAACCTCGGTCACCTCGGCTGTTCCGCCGACCTGCGGACCGGTCACCTCACTCACCAGGCCGCCAGGGAAGTTGGCCGCCTCGGCCAGATTGTGCGACTCCCCGATCGCCTCGATCACATACGGCGAGTTCAGCTTCTGGCCGTCGATCCGGATCCCCGGGGCGTCGTCCACGAAGTCCGTACTCGCGACCACCCGGGCGGCGCCGTTGATCTGGATCGCCTCGGCGCCGGCGTCGCGCAGTTCCTCGATCGCGTCCAGCAGGTTGCTCGACGTCATCTTCGCCTCGGGGTCGTTCAGCGTGATGCGGACTCCCGGGCCCTGGGCAGGCAGTGTGCCGGCCAGGATGCCGAGCGTGCGGACCTGGGCCTCGGCCTGCTCGCGGGCGGTCTGGGCCTTGTCCGCACTCGAGGACAGCGAGTTCTTCCGCTCCTCCAGCTCGGCGATCTCGCTCTCCAGCCGGCGGGTGTTCTGCCCCAGGCCGTCCAGGATCGCGATCAGGTCCTCGCGGCGCGCGTTCTGGTACCCGTCGTCGGCGCGGTTGACCCGCACCTGAACCACGGCCACGCAGGCGACCAGCGCCAGTACGACGGCGACGATCGCCTGGCCGCGGGACGGCTTGAACCCGGTCCGCAGCCGGCGCAGTGCCAGGTTCGGCGTCCGGGGCTTGGGCTTGGCCTGCGGCATCGGGGTCGGCTCGTCCGGATGCGGCTGCTCGACCGAGTCAGGCTTGTTGGTCTCAGGGATGTCGTCGCTCATGTCAGGCCCGGAAGATGTGCCGCCGGATCGCGGCCATGTTGGTGAAGATGCGGATGCCCAGGACGACGACCACGCCGGTGGACAGCTGGGAGCCGACGCCGAGCTGGTCGCCGAGGTAGACGATCAGCGCCGCGATCAGCACGTTGGACACGAACGACACGACGAACACCTTGTCGTCGAAGATCCCGTCCAGGAACGCGCGCAGCGCCCCGAACACGGCGTCGAGCGCGGCCACCACCGCGATCGGCAGGTAGGGCTGGGCCCACTCCGGGACATCGGGCGCGACCAGCAGGCCGATCACGACACCGATCACCAGCCCGAGTACGGCGATCATCTCGGTCCACTCACCTTCGCGTATCGCAGCGCGATGGTCGCATCGGCCGGCACCAGCAAGGAGTCCTCCGTCGTGATCGTCATCCGGACATCGAAGTTGCTGACCAGGTACTGCACCCACTGACCGCCCGAGCTCTGCGAGAACCGGGCCGGCATGGTCGTGGTGTCACCGATCGCGAGCACCGTGTACGGCGGGGTGAGCGAGCTGTAGTCGACCGTGATCGCACTCCCGGCGCCGCGGATCGCCGTCATCGAGGTCAGCCGGTGACCGTTCACCGAGATCGCCTCCGCGCCCGCGGTCCACAGCCCGTTGACCAGCTGCTGCAGGTCGACGTCGAGCAGCCGGCCCTCTTTGTCGGCGTCCTTCGCGTCGTCGATGACCGCCTTGATCCCCGGCCCGGTGGCCGCGATCGCGCCGGTCTGCAGCTCGACGGCGTCCAGCTGCTGCTGCAGCGCCGCGCCCGAGCTCGTGTTGCTCAGTCCGCTCGCCTGCAACCGGCGTACCTCGTCGGCCAGCTGCGACTGCCGGGTGCGCAGGCCGTTCAGCTGGGTGTCGGCCTGGTTGATCCGGGTGATCAGCTCTTTGCGCTGCTTCTCCGCCTCGGGCGCGCTGCGGTAGTTCTGCGAGGCCGCGACCGCGAGGAGGAACCCGAGGACGAGCAGCGCCACCACCAGCATCACGCGGTGCCGGGTCTTCGCCGGGCGGCCGTCCTGTTTCGGGCGGGTCCGGGCCGCCACGGCGTACCCCTCGTCGAGCGGGTGGGCCATGAGGTTGTTCAGCAGCGACATCGACGCGTCGACGCGCCGCGGCTTGGGTGGGCCCTCTTTCGGTGGCGCAGACTGGGTCACGGCTCTACCCGGCCGGGTCGTTGATCGGTTTCACCGTCTGGACGAGGTGGCGGAGCTGGGCGAAGTACAGGACACCGGCCCAGTAGTACAGCCCGGTCCCCCAGATCGCGAACGCCCAGCCGAACACCCTGGCGAGCAGGTTGAGGGTGCTGTCGCCGTCGCCGAGCAGGAGGAGCGGGAACGCGTACAGCAGGCAGAAGGTGGCCGACTTGCCGAGGAAGTGCACCGGCAGCGCGTTGAAACCGCGGCGGTGCAGCGCTGGCAGCGTGAAGATGAGCAGCAGGTCCCGCAGCGGCAGCGCGATCGCCAGCCACCACGGGATGATGTCGCGCAGCGCCAGGCCGATCACGGTGGCGAAGATGTAGAGCCGGTCGGCGACCGGGTCGAGCATCTGCCCGAGCCGGGTGGTCTGGTTCATCCGCCGGGCGATCTGGCCGTCGGCCCAGTCGGTGAACCCGGACACGGCCAGCACCAGCAGCGCCCAGCCGTCCTCCTGCGGCCCGAGGATCAGCCACAGGAACAGCGGCACTCCCAGCAACCGGAGGAAGCTGAGCGCGTTCGGGATCGTGAGTACCCGATCGGACACTTCCACATCCGGCACGCGACCCCTCCCTCTCACCCTGGCTACCGGTCGTAACTGTACTTGGGCGGCCGGACAGGTTTACGCCCGGCCATCCCGGGGCAGGCCCGGGCACCCCCATTGATACTGGCCCCCCGAATACCAGAACGCGTCGCCACGGATCCCGCTATGCCCGCTGCAAACCAGTGACCCGATCGATACGCAAGGGTGATGCTTAGCTTGGTGAACGGGAGGGGTGGCGATGAAGTTCCTGGTGCTGATCTACGGCAATCCGGAGTCGCGCAAGGTCTGGGACGCGTTGAGCGACGAGCAGAAGAAGGAAGGGATGGCCGGGTACGCCGCCCTGCACGAGGCGCTCGCGGCCCGCGGAGAGCTGGTCGCGTCGGAGTCGCTGGACGACCCTGCCGCCACCAAGCAGGTGCTCATCCGCGACGGTCTCCCGATGACCACCGACGGCCCGTTCGCCGAGGTCAAGGAGCAGTTGGCCGGGTTCTACCTGCTCGACTGCGACTCCATGGACCGTGCCGTGGAGATCGTCGGGCAGATCCCGGAGGCGCCGTTCAGCATCGTCGAGGTACGACCGGTCCGCGATCTGTCGGCCTACACCTGATGCCGATCGAGGAGCTGCTGCGCGAGCAAGCACCTCAGGTCCTGAGCGCGCTGGTCCGCCGGTACGGCGACTTCGACGCGTGTGAGGACGCGGTCCAGGAGGCGCTGCTGGCAGCGTCGCAGCAGTGGCCGAGGGACGGCGTACCGGACAACCCGCGCAGCTGGCTGATCACAGTCGCGTCGCGGCGGCGGATCGAGGTACTGCGCAGCGAGGCGGCGCGGCAGCGGCGCGAGGAGACGGTCGCGTTGGAGGCTCCCCCGCCGGATCCGGCGCCGTCGGTCGACGACTCGCTGACGCTGCTGATGCTGTGCTGCCACCCGGCGCTCACGCCGCAGTCGCAGATCGCGCTCACTCTGCGGGCGGTCGGCGGTCTCACCACCGGCGAGATCGCCCGGGCCTTTCTGGTGCCGGAGGCAACGATCGGGCAGCGGATCAGCCGGGCGAAGGCAAAACTGCAGGGTGCCCGGTTCGCGCTGCCGCCGGCGGCCGAGCAGCCCGAGCGACTGGCCGCCGTACTGCAGGTGCTGTATCTGATCTTCAACGAGGGGTACACCGCGTCGTCCGGCTCGTCGCTGCACCGGGTTGAGCTGAGCACGGAGGCGATCCGGCTGACCCGGCAGTTGCGCGAGCAGTTGCCGGACGAGGGCGAGGTCGCCGGGCTGCTGGCGCTGATGCTGCTCACGGATGCCCGCCGGCCCGCCCGTACGACGGCCGACGGTGCGCTGGTGCCGTTACCAGAGCAGGACCGCTCGGTGTGGGACGCCGGCGCGATTGCAGAAGGTACTGAGCTGATCGCCTCGACCCTGCGCACCGCACCGGTCGGGCCGTATCAGCTGCAGGCGGCGATCGCGGCGGTCCACGACGAGGCGAAGCGCGCCGAGGACACCGACTGGCGCGAGATCCTGATGCTGTTCGAACTCCTCGAGACGATGGCACCCGGCCCGATGATCACGCTGAACCGGATCGTCGCCGTCGCCATGGTGCACGGGCCGACGGCCGGGCTCGCGCTGCTCGACGACGCCGACCCCGCGTTGCGCGACCATCACCGGCTGGCCGCCGTACGCGCGCACCTGCTCGAGCTCTCCGGCGACCGCGACGCCGCTCGGGATGCATACCAGGAGGCGGCGCGGCTGACGCAGAGCGTTCCCGAGCAGCTTTACCTCCAGGGTCGCGCGGACGCCCTCTAAGGCGCGAGCGGACGGCCCCAGCTCAGCTGGGCGACCACCTGCAACTCCAGGACGCCGTCCTTCGCGTACGGCGTGACCGCCTGCTCGATCGCGGTGTCGAACTCGACAGCCTCCTCGTCGGACATCAGGTCCCGAGCGAGTGACGAGGTCGAGTGGAACTGCTCGATGTAGTCGGCAACGCGCTGCTCGAAAGTGATCGGCGTGGTCCGCACCGTGCCCGTCGGCTCCAGCAGTCCGCGCTCCTGGATGGCATCGACCACGCTGTACGCCGGGTCGTAGTTCTGGTTGCGCGAATGACGCTTGGTCGTGACCGCGACGTCGTCCCACCACGGCATGTCCACCGGGCCGTGCTCGATGATCACGAGCTGCGCCTTCGGTGCCAGGTGCGGGACGATCCGGGCGAACGTCTCCTCCCAAGGCATCCAGTGGATGCTCGCGCCCGCGGTGACCAAGGCGTACGGACCATGCAGCTCGGCGGTCTCGATACCGCTCACCTGCCAGCGCAGGTTGGGGTGATCACCGCCCAGCCGGTTGCGGCCCGCGTCGACCATCGCCGGAGAGATGTCGATCGCGTCGACCCGCTCGACCCTCGGCGCCAGCGGCCGCGCGATCGCTCCCTCGCCGGCGCCGATGTCGAGCACCGTCCTCGGCTCGTCGGTGATCAGCGCTTCGAGCCGGTCGAACACCTCGTCCGGGTACGGCGGACGATGCTGATACGCCTCTGCCACTGCCTCGTACTGGAACGTTCCCGCCAGGTCGCTCATGCCGACAGCCTCGCACGAACCTCGTCCATCGCCCGGTCGGTCGACCAGCGGGCCAGCTCCGGCCAGCTGTGGTCGCGGCGCAACGCCTGGATCAGGCGAGTGCCGACGAAGTACCCGATGCGCTTCGGGAAGCCGGTCTGTCCGCTCATCGTGAGGTAGCGACCGCCGACGGCGTCGCCCTCGGAGTCGAGGTCCGCCAGGATCGCGGCCTCAGCCTCCTGCCGCCCGCTCTCACAGTCGGCGAGCCAGTCGTCGTACCCGGGCCCGAACCAGAGATGCTCGGCGAGGTCGTACTGCGGGAACAGTTCCGCGGTCAGTGCGGTGGCGAAGCCCTCGCTGTAGATCGACCGGCCGAGCGGTCCGTCGTCGGGCCAGGGGTGCTCCGGCAGTGGGAGCTGCAGCGCATGGGCGATCTCGTGGGCTGCGAGGATCTCGGCCGACCGCTCGTCCGGGATCATCTCGACGGCCAAGTACAGCGTGCCGTTGTCGACCCAGCCGTTCGACGTACCCAGGCCGACCATCGCGACGCCGTGGATGTCGACGTGCTCCGCCTCCAGCACGGGTACGACGCGTGCTGCCGCCTCCTCGATCCAGCGGGTGGCGTGTGGTGCGTTGGCGCGGATGCGTGCTTCCTGTTCGGAGTAGGTCGCAAGGGTCTTCTCCAGGCGCTCGGGCTCGAGGGTGCGTCCCGTGCGGGTGAAGTCGTTGAGCACTTCCGGCTGCTGGCCGGCGTACTCGTCCCACTGTCTGTTCGGGTCGGTCCAGAACTCCAGGAAGGCGGGCACGAGGTCCCGGACGACGACCGTCATTCGCTCCCCCACGCGGTCGAGTGTTCGGCGAAGTACTCCGGCTCGCTGTGCATCGGGATCACGCAGAGCAGATGCCCACCGGGTGCCCGCAAGGTATGACAGCCCTGCCAGCTTGATACCTCGACGGCACCCAGCCCGGTCAGCCGCGCGACCTCCGCGGCGACGTCGTCGGTCTCGATGTCCAGGTGGTATCGCGGCGCGTCGTCGATCGACTGGATCGCCAGCACATACCCGGGCACGCCGTCGTGCAACGACGTGAACTGCGGCTCTCCGGGCGGCGACGAGGTCCGCACCCCGAGCGCCTGCGACCAGAACCCGACCGCTCCGGGCACCTCGTCCTGGTGCACATCGATCAAGAACGTCGACACCCTGCTCCTGTGCATGCGGACAAACCTAACCGCGCCACCCCCCCCGGAGACGCACGGAATATCCGGGCCGAGCATGCGGTTGTCGGCGGTCACCGCTGTCCGCCGATCGGAAGGATCCTTCATGCGTGCGCTTGCCTTCAGGACCAACGGTGGTCCCGAGGTCTTCGAGGAGATCGATCGCCCCGTCCCCGAAGTCGGCGTCGGGCAAGTGCTGATCCAGGTGGCGTACGCGGGGGTGAACTTCGCGGAGGTGCAGCACCGCCGAGGTGAGTTCGGTGCGCCGGACGGACCCGACGGGTACGACGTACCGGGCCTGGAGATCTCCGGCACGATCGCCGCGATCGGGGCCGGCGTCGGCGGTCTCACCGAGGGCGAGACGGTGGCGGCGTACCTTCCCGGCTTCGGCGGTTATGCGGAATACGCCGTCGCCGATGCCACCTTGGTCCGGCCGATCGGCGGCGTACCGGGGGCGGTGGCGGCCGGACTGCCGTGCGTCTTCCCGACGGCGTACGGCGTACTCCACGACGCCGGCCGGTTGCGTCCGGGCGAGACGGTGCTGATCCACGCGGCAGCCGGTGGTGTCGGCTCGGCCGCGGCCAGGATCGCGCGGACGCTGAAGGCGGGCCGGATCTTCGGCACGGTCGGCTCGGCGGACAAGCTCGCGCTGGCCGGCTCGCTCGGGTACGACGCCCTGTTCAGCCGCGACGACTTCGCCGGACAGGTGCTCGAAGCCACCGACGGCCGCGGCGCCGACCTGGTGCTCGACCCGGTCGGCGGCCTGGTCCGCAAGGCGAGCCTGGAAGCACTCGCTCCGTTCGGCCGAGTCGTGGTGTACGGCGATCTCGGCCGGCACGAGGACTGGACCGCCGACGTCTGGGACCTGTGGAAGACCAACAAGACCATCGCCGGCTTCAACATCGGTGATCTTGCCCGGCGCTCTCCCGCCACCATCGGTGACTATCTGGCGGACGCGTTGGGCGCGCTGGAGTCCGGTGGACTCACGCTGCCGGATCCGCAGGTCGAGCCGCTGGCCGCCGCGTCCGCCGTTCATCAGCAACTGGAGTCAGCCTGCACCTCTGGCAAGACGGTTCTCCGGGTGGCCACAGCGTCTCAGTCGTAGGTGGCTTGGGCTTGCCAGGTGGTTCGGTGCAGGGTGAAGAGCCAGGCGCGGGTGTCGGCGGTCTGGAACTGGAAGCGGGCCTGGCGGGACTCGGTGCTGGGGTCCCACCAGCGTTCGTGGGTCAGCCAGGGCCCGGCCCAGGCGGTGATCGGATGCAGCTTGTTGCTGTCGGCAACTTGCGGGGCCGGGTCCAGGCGGAAGGCGGTGGGGGCGCCGGTGAGGGCGCCCCGGGCGCTGACCGAGACCTCGCTGCCGTCCTCGGCGTACACCTTCGCCCGCAGCGGCGCGGGGAAGATCGTGGTGGGTGCGAGCGTCGGCCAGCGATCCGGGTCGACGGAGCTGATCGCGCCCGGCCACGGCTGGTCCGGCGGATGAGCCGGCACCGGGCGGTCGCCCCACGGGATCAGGGTCTGCCGCTCCGCGAACCCCCGGCCGCCGCCGATCACCACCGACGCGACGGCACCATGACCGAGCATGCTCTGCACGCGGGACAGCGCCCGGTGGATCCGCTCGTCCGGCCCGCCACCCCACAGCCCGTCGACATGGGCACCGACCGGATCCGCCTGATCGGGGACCAGCCGCAGCCGCACGACGGGTGAGGTCAGCTCGCTGGTCGCCGTACCGCTCCCTTGCAGCTGCCAGCGGACCCGGTCCACCACGTCGGCCGCGGAGAACCAGCGCGGATGCAGCCACTCCCGCTCGTGGATCCGGCCGGACTCGGTGCCGACCTCGACCCGGAGCGTCGTACACACCAGGCCGAGCTCGGTCAGCCGGGCGATCAGCTCGTCGGCGACCGAACGAACCGCGAAGGCGACCTGGTCGACCCGGTCCACGGCCGGCTCGAAGTCGAGGGTCCGGGTGAGCTCGGGCGGGATCTCCCGGGCCACAACCGGACGGTCGTCGGATCCACGGGCCAGCCGGTGGGCGAAGGCGCCGTCGGGACCGAACCGGGTCAGCACCTCGGTGCCGGACAGTTGCGCGAACGCACCCAGCGACCGCAGTCCGAGCCGGCGAAGCAGATCCGTGAGCTGCGGCTGCTCGAGTACGTCGACGGTGAGCGGCGCGAGGAACTCCGGCGACCCGCCGGGCGGGACCACCAGGATCCGCGTCCGTGCCGAGCTCGCCCGGGCCGCCTGCTCGGCCGCGAACGGGCCGTCGGCGATCCCGACCCGGCCGCCGAGGACCTCGAAGGTCTCGAGCCGGTCGAGCAGCTTCTCCGCGGCCTCGGACTCACCGCCGTAGAACCGGGTCGGGCCGCGCGCCTTCAACGCACACATGCCCGGGCGGATCACCTGGATGCCGGGCGTGATCGCCTCCAGGCAACTGATCACCGGGTCGAACGCCCGGGCGTCGATCACCGGGTCGTACTTCAGGACGACGAGCTCGGGGCAGCGTGACTGCGCGTCCCGGGCGCGCAGACCGCGGCGTACCCCGCCGGCCCGCGCGGCGGCGGAGGTGGCGAGCACCTTGCCCTTCTCGAGGATGGCGATCGGTTCGTCCGGGGAACGGCCGGCGGCCACAGCGGCCGCGGTCACCGGCCAGTCCGGCACCCAGATCACCAACGTGCGCGTCAGCCCACCACCCATCAACCCACCACCCCTGTGCCGGACAGCCCGTGGTCGCCCATCAGCCCACCGCCTCTTCCGGCCAGGCAGTTCCTTCGGCCCAGGCGGTCCCTTCGGCCCAGGCGGTCCCTTCGGGCCAGGTGGTCTCTGCCGGCCAGCCTGGGGCCTCCTCAGGGGCGGGGTCGACCGAGCGGATGGTGCCGTCCGGGGCGGGGAGCCAGAGCTGGTGCCGCCGGGGGCCACCGACGACTCTGCGGCCGCTCACCACGACGGTCGCCTGCCGCGCCGAGAGCAACCCTTCGCCGTCACCCAGGCCGGTCCAGGCGTTGCTCTCCACCTCCAGCCGTGCCTCGCTCCCCGGCCAGGAACCGACCGAGATCAGCGTCGCCTTCCGGGTCCGCAGGCGGGCGGCGAGCCGGGACGCCTCCCCCGGGGTCACCTCGCCGGGCGGCCTGACGACGACCACGGTCAGGGCGTCGACCAGCGCTGCGACGACGTTGAGCCAGTCCTGCCCGGGGTCCGGCACCAGCACCAGGCGCTCCAGGTCGACCCCGAGCCCTCGCGCCGCCTCCGCGCCGAACGACGGCATCCCGACCACTCCGCACCAGGCGCCCTCGGCGGACGGACCGGCCATCATCGCCATCACCAGGGCGGTCGAAGTACGCACGGAGTAGACCGCCCCGCTGCGCAGACCGGCCCCGGGCAGAAGCTCGGCGACAGCAGGCAGCGTCGGCAGCTGCCGATCCACCTCGCCGGCATCCAGCGCCTGCTGCACCCGCCGCATCCGCTCCGCAGAGGGCACGAACCGAGCAGGCTCGGCGGACGAGCTGGAGTGGGACAAGGGGAAGCGGGAGGAAGTGGGGTCGGACAAGTCGCCGGGCAGGGCGGGGCGAGCAGGGTCGGTGGGAGGGGCGAGGTGAGCGAGTTCGCCGCCGGAGGGAGGGGCGGAGGGGGCGGGCGGGCGGTGGGGGGCGAGTTCGGGGTCTGGGGACTGGGTTTGGGCGGCCTTCTGGGCTTTGGCCCGGGTGAGGAGCTGGCGGGCATGGTCGAGCGCCGTGACCTTCTGGTCCGGCTTCTGGTCGATCGCGCTGACCCCCGTCATAGACCTATGTTCGAACACCTGTTCGATCATGTCAATGCGGGCGTCCACAGCCCTCGCGACAGCTAGAGTCCCGGGCATGCGACGGGTCGATCATCCGCGGTTCATCACCGCTGTGCAGCGGATCGAGGACAGTATCGACGCCGCCTGGCAGCGGTTCTGCGCCGATTCCGGCGTCCACCAAGGTACGCCGGACGAGCACGAACTGGCCGAGGTCGTACTGCAGGACACCTCCGAGTTCGCGTGGCGCGTGGTGGACGGTGCGCTCAAGCAGCTGACCTGTCCGGAATGCGGCTCCGGCCTGGGCGCAGGCCCGACCGGTTGCACGAGTTGCGACCGGGCCAACGGCTACCGGTTCGCCGCCCGCGAGGTGGACCGGCCCGACGTACCTGCGGGCAACGAGCATGCCATCCGGGTTGCCTCCGCCGTGGCCAGGACCAGGCACCGGTACTCACCCCGAGCCCGCGCCGGCTACGAGCTCCTCCTGCCCGATCTGCTCGACGGCGTACTCCCCACCACCCCGCAGGCGCAGCGCGCGAAGCACCTGATCAACCAGCTCACCGACGACGAACTGGAGCAACTGATCACCCTAGCGGACCTCCCCGTGCGCTGATCGAACATAGGGTGGGAGGCATGCCGAGGACCATTGCCACCAACACCAAGACCGATCTGGACGGACTGCTTGAGTTCGTCCGGCCCCGTCACCACATGCTGCTGATCACCACCCGCGCGGACGGTACGCCGCAGGCGTCGCCGGTGTCCGGTGGTGTCGACGGCGAAGGCCGCATCGTCATCTCGTCGTACCCGGAGCGGGCCAAGAGCACCAACGTGGAGCGCGACCCGCGGACCAGTGTGGTCGTGCTGTCCGACGAGTGGAACGGCGCGTGGGTGCAGGTGGACGGCCGGGGCGAGGTCATCCAGCTGCCGGACGCGGTGGAGCCCCTGGTCGACTACTACCGGTCGATCTCCGGTGAGCACCCCGACTGGGACGAGTACCGCGAGGCCATGCGGACGCAGGGCAAGTGCCTGATCCGCATCACCCCGGAACGCTGGAGTCCGATCGCGACGGGTGGGTTCCCGGCCCGGCTGGCCGACTGACCACGGGATGCGTACGGCGCTCGTAGTCCACGCCCACCCGGACGACGAGGTGTTCGCCACCGGCGCCGCGACCTGGGTGCTGAACTCCACCGGCTGGCGCGTCGTCCTCCGCGTCGCCACACCGGGCATGGGTACGGCGGCCGAGCGGCTGACCGGCTCCTGCGAGCTGCTCGGGATCGACGAATGGGACTGGCTCGGAGAGTCCGGTCAGTGGATCGACGACGGCGGCAGGAACGGACCGCGGACACTGGCGAGTGCTGACCAGGGCGAGGTCGCGGAAGCGGTCGAGAGGACCGTCCGCGACCTCTCGCCGGAGCTGGTGCTCACCGTCGGCAGCGACGGCCTCACCGGTCACCCGGACCACATCGCCGTCTCCCGGGCCGTGCAGCTCGCCGTCCAGGGACATCCATGCCGCACTCTGGGAGCCCGGCTGCGCGCCGAGGACGTCCGCGCCGGCGAGGATCTCGTGCGCCGACTGCTGCCGGACGAGCAGGTCGGCTCCGGACAGGTGGTCGGCTGCCCCGACAGCAGAGCCCTGGAGGAGATCTCCGGCGCACCCGAGCTGTCCCGACGCCGAGCGATGGACCAGTACTACGACGGTCTCGGGACCAAGGCTCTCCCCGAGCTCGTCACGACGTACGGCGGCCGCGGCGACGGGCTGCTCCTCCGAGCGGTCTTCGACGCCGCGGGGTGGCAGCAGGACCGGTTCGAAGTACTCGCCTAGGGCTTGGCGGAGCGGCGGGCCATCGTCTCGCTGATGCGCTGCATGGCGCCTTCCAGGTGGTCACGCAGCGCCGTCTCCGCGCCCTCCTCGTCGTGTGCGATGCACGCGTCCAGGATGGCCTGGTGCTCGCGCCGGGTCTGCTCGATCCGCGCCTTCGTCTGCCGGGAGCCGAACCGGTAGCGCTCGCTGTTCTGCCAGACCGGCTCGATCGCTCGCGGCAGCCACCGGGATCCGCCGGCCCGGTAGATGGCGAAGTGGAACTCGGTATGAGCCTGCCGGGATGCGATGTTGTCGCCGAGCTTCGACAGCCGCACGTGCTCGGCCAGCGCGTCGCGGGCCTGGGTCGCGTCCGAGTCGGCGAACCGGGTCGCGGCCGCCCGGACCGCCAGCGTCTCCAGGGAGAGCCGGGTCTGGTGCGTGTCGCGCAGATCCTCCATCGAGAGCTCACGCACCCACGCGCCCTTGTGCGGCACGATCTCGACCAGTCCGAGGGCCGCCATCCGCCGCAGTCCTTCGCGGATCGGCATCTGGCTCATGTCCAGCCGCTTGGCGAGCTCCTCCAGGCGGAGCGCCGTACCACTCGGGAGCTCACCGGAAAGGATCAGTTCGTGCAACTCGGCGGCGGCTTCTTCGGCGAGAGTACGACGGCCGGTCGGTCCCCCAGGTGTGAGCTCGAGTCGTCGGGTCATCGGGTACGGGCTGCCTCTCTCCTTCATCGCAGACAAGCTCTGGGAGGTAACCGTATCCGCCACCGGGTGATCTCGGGCATTCCGACAACAGATTGCCCAGCCCGGGGCATCACCGGTCCAGGCCAGGCAGCCTAGATCAGGCAGTCAGTTCAGCGTCGTCAAGTCCAGCAGAACGCGTCCGCCGATCGTCGAACCGTCCAGAACCTCGCCCACGCGGTCCGCCGCCACCAGTTCGGCGTCCACTCTGGGGTGCGCGAGCGCGATGTCCGCCAGCGCCTGGCCGACCGCACCGGGCTCGAGGGTGGTCCGCTGGACGTTCACCGGCAGCACCCGCAGGTCCCGACCGATCAGCTGGTGCAGGTCGATGGTGGTGAACTCGCCGGCCTTGTAACCGAGTACGGCGATCCGTCCACCGGGAGTGATGTGTCCGAGCACTCCACTGGTCACCGGACCGCCGACGGTGTCGATCGCGGCGTCGCACCACTGCAGCTCGCGGCCGACCTGCCCCAGCTCGTCCACCCGGACGATCTGGTCGACCAGCCCGGACACCGCATCGACGGGCTCCCCGGCCCAGGCCAGCCCGATCACCCGCGACGCACCAGCCGACCGCGCCACCGCAGCGCACAGTCGCCCGACCAGTCCGCCGATCCCGGTGATGACTACCGACTCACCCTCGAGTACGCCCGCTACCCGCCGTACTGCAGTGTGGGCGGTCAGCGCGGGAGTCAGCAGGCTCACTGCGGCCGCAGGCTCCAGCCCAGCAGGCAGACGATGTACGGCGGCGTCCGGTACGACGGCGTACCTGCCCCAGAGGCCCTGCCTGGTGACGCCGACGCCCTCGCCGCGGATCACCACCGGAGTCCCTGCCTCGTGGAGGGCAGAGCCAACCACGACACCGGCACCCTCTGAGCCCGGAACGAACGGCTGGGTCGGCTGCTTGCCGGCCACCACCGACCGGTCCTGCTGGGTCACGGCGGCAAGCCGCATCTCGACCAGCGTCTCCTCTGGCCCCGCGACCAGTTCGATGTCCTCGGTCTTGAACTGCAGTCCCGGCCCATGACTTCGTAGGACCGGCCCCCGTACGTTCATGCCTCTACCCCGTTCACGATTTGATATCTGATCACACCCACGCTCTGACGAAGAGCGCGTCTCACTGAGCGACAACCTCCTGAGCCAGCGGCCGGGTCAGCTCGTCGGCCGCGGTCGCCCGCGCGGCCACGATCGAGTCACTGCCCATCGGAAACGGCCAGTCGCTCCCGGCCAGCACCCGCTCCGCCCCGAAGGTCTTCCCGAGCAGCTCCAGCATCCCCTCGTCGTGCACCACGTCGTCCACGTAGAACCGGCGCAACGCGTCGACCACCGGCAAGGAGGGCGCGACGATGCCCGGCCGCGCCTGGTCGATCCCGCGCTGCCACCGCCCCGCCACCGCTGCCGTCACCCCACCCCCATGGCACAAACAGAACCGGATCCCCGGAAACCGGCCCACCACATCCGCGAAGACCAGTGACGCCGCGGCCAGGCCGGTCTCGTACGGATTCCCCAGCAGGTTCGTCAAGTAGAACGACTGGAGGCGCTCGTCGCCACTGTGGCCCGGGTGAACAAGAGTGAAAGCCTCGATTTCGTGCAGCACCCGCCACACCGGGTCCAGTCCGGCGTAGCTCGGCGTACCCAGGGCGAAGCCGCCGAAGACGCCCTCACCGGCCAGCGACGCGGCGACAGACGGCGCCTCGGCATCCAGCAGCGGCAGGTGGCCCAGCACGCGCAACTGCGGTGTGGCGAGCTCCCGAAGGCCCTGGTTGACCAACTCGGCCCACTCGACGCCGGCGTCGTACCGGAACAGGGCAGGCGGCACGGACACGACCGCGCCGTCCAGGTCCTGCTCGTCGATCCAGTGCAGCAGTGCGGCCGGGTCTGCCAAACGCTTGAGCGGCAGCCTCTCCTCGTCGACCACCAGCGAGCCGCTGTCGACGGCCAGCCCGAACTCACCCTTGTGCGCCGCCGACAGGACGGTCGGCGGTATCAGGTGGGTGTGGATGTCCCAGCCACCCATGTCAGCGGGCGTCCTCGTCGTTGTCGTAGAACGACGGGCGCTCCGGATAGTGCGGCCCGTCGTACACCTCCAGCAGGATCGAGGTCTCCTCGGCCCGGGTCGGACCGTGCACCACACCCTTGGGGTTCCAGTAGAAGCTGCCCTTGGTCAGCATGGTCCCGGTCGGCAGGTACACGTACCGCCCGGACAGGCAGAACATGAACTGGTTCGACGCGTGCTTGTGCTCCGAGGGGATCCCGGACCCCTTCTCGAACCGCACCAGTGCGATCGACGCCTCGGTCTCCGGGTCGCGCCACAGCATCTTGTGCGACAGCCCGGCGAGCGACTTCTCCACCCAGTCCAGGTCGTCCGTCTGCAGCAACACCTCCCGCAGCGACTCGTCGAAGCTCACGGGACCTCCCGGCCGGTCACATGTGTGTACAGCTCCTCGGCCACGCCGGCGGCCATCGGAGCCACCGCGGCGATGTGCCCATCCGGCCGGACCAGTACGACGCTCTCCGCGGGTACGCCGTACCTGTTCGTGGCAATGCTGCCCGGGTCGAACAGGGACCGGTCCCTGAGACCAGAGTCGTGCGGCGCGTCCCAGCGGGAGACGGCGTAGTGCTTCAACGCCGGCGAGTCGTTGACCGGGATGTCCGGACGACGCCGTACGTCGGTGAAGTACAGCGCGACGAACGAGTCGCGGCACAGGTCGTGGATCGTCACGCGACCGGTCGGACTCTGCAGCACGAGGTCAGGCGCTCGGTCACCGGCCCGTACGGCTGGAGGGGCTGCGGCGGTGGCCACCATCGACCAGTCCCCTGTGCCCTCCACGTCCAGCCGGACGCTGAGCAGCGTGCGGTTGTACGCCGTCGCCCAGTCGCCCGCGGTCTCGGTGACGGCACCACGCTGGTGCGACATGTACATGCGGGCGGCCTCGGCCATCTCACCCGAGCCGTTGATCGCCACCGGGCGCTGCTCCTGCTCGTAGCCGTCCAGCAACGACGGATCGGCCCAGCCGCGCAGTACCCAGGCCAGCCGCCACGGCAGGTTGGACGCGTCCAGAGCACCCGTGTTCAGGCCCAGCGCCCACATCGGGGTGATCAGGTGTGCCGCATCGCCCATCAGGAACACCCTGCGGTCCGCAGTCCACTGCTCAGCGACCCGGTGGTGCACGTTGTAGACGACCGAGCCCATCAGCTCGATCCGGTCCACCTCGCCGATGAACTGCTTGACCTTGACCAGCATGTCCTCGTCGCTCGGCGGCTCCGTCCCCGGGCCGAGCGGGAACAGGAACCGCCAGTTGTCCGGCTGCCGGATCAGCACCATCCACTCGGACTTGTCCGCGAAGTACGCCAGGTACGGGTAGTCGCGAGCGTTGTCCACATCCAAGTCGACGATGACGTCGATCAGCATGTACCGCTCGGGCAGGGTCTCCCCCACCACCTTCACACCGAGCGCATCCCGGATCTTGCTGCGGCCACCGTCACACGCGAGCAGGTGCGACGCCTCCAGCTCACGCGGCCCGTCCGGGGTCTCCACGCGCAGTACGACGCGGTCGTCGCGCACCTCGAACGACGTCATCCGGTGCCGGGTCAGGACCGGCTGCGGCAGCGCGGCCGCGAGGATCGGCTCCATCTTCTGCTGCGGCAGGTTGATGACGAACGGGAACTGGGTGTCGTTGACCAGCTCGGCCAGCTGCACCGAGGCCCGCGGCGTGTTGGTGGCCCGGTCGATGTCACCGATCTCGTCGATCCGTAAGGCGGCTGCCAGGATGCCGTCGACGGCGCCGTACCGGTTCCAGATCTCCAGGGTCCGGCTGAGCGTCGTCCCGGCCTTGGTGTCGGAGGACAGTACGGCGTCCTCCTCGAGCAGCACGAACGGGACACCGTAGTGGGCCAGCCCGAGGGCCGTCGTCAGGCCGATCGGTCCGGCACCCACCACCGCAACAGGCAGCTGATCAGTCACACATCACTCCACAAAGCTCGTGAGCTTGGCAAAGGCACGTTCCCGGGTCAGCATCGACCCGGTCATCGCCGCAGCGTCGGACAGCAGGAACAGCAACGGGCCGACCACGTCCTCGGGGTCGCCGATACCTATGGTGTCGCGCCAGTGGTCCCGGTCCGCACCGGCGTTCGCACCGCGGAACTGCTCGGTGTCGATCACCCCCGGCGAGACCACGTTCACCCGGACCCGGTGCTCGGCCACCTCCGCGGCCAGCGACTTGGCGAAGGCGACCAGCGCCGCCTTGCTCGACGCGTACGCCGACGCACCCGGATAACCGCTGGCGGCCATGCCGGATGTGAACACGACCACCGATCCCGACCGCCGCGCCACCAGATGCGGTACGACGGCCTGACACACCCAGACCACGCCGTCGAGGTTGACCTGAAGGGCGCGGGCCCACTCGGCCGGATCCGTGTCCAGCACCTGCGACCGCGGTTGCACTGCCGCTCCGGCGACCAGACCGTCGATCCGCCCGTGCCGGGTCAGCACCGACGCGACGGCCGACTCCACCGCCGACCGGTCGGCCACGTCCACCTCGACGTACTCCACGGCGGCGTCGGCCGGCTTCACGACATCGAAGACGACCGCCGTCCCACCACATGCGTTGACAGCCGCGGCCAGCGCCGCACCGATGCCCTGCGCGCCGCCGGTGATCACCACCACCTCGCCGGTCGCGTCGAAGCGCACCTTCATGACGTCTCCTTCTGCTTCGACGGGCCGTGCTGATTCCCCTCGGCCCGCCTCGTCATGGTCTCGGTGATCCGCTGGAACGCGCCGGCCAGATGGTTGCGCAGGGCCCGCTCCGCCGCATCCGAGTCGCGGGCGACACACGCGTCCAGGATGGCCTGGTGCTCCTGCCGGTTGCGCTCGATCAGGAAATCGGTCGGCCGGCTGCCGAACCGGTACCGCTCGCTGTTCTGCCAGACCGGCTCGATCGCCCTGGCCAGCCACTGCGAGCCGCTGGCCCGGTAAAGGGTGAAGTGGAAGTCCGCGTGCGCCTGCCGAGCGCCGATCGAGTCCTCTGCCCGCGACAACCGCAGGTGCTCGGCCAACGCGGCCGCGGCCCGCTGGAAGTCTCCGTCGGCGAACCGTTCCGCCGCCGCACGCACCGCCAGGCTCTCCAGAGCCAGCCGGGTCTCGTGCGTGTCCCGCAGATCCTCCAGCGACAGGTCGCGGACCCACGCACCGCGGTGCGGGATGATCTCGACCAGTCCGAGCGCCTCCAGCCGCCGGAGCCCTTCCCGCACCGGCATCTGACTCATCTCAAGCCGGTTCGCCAGCTCCACCAGGCGCAACGGCGTACCGCTGGGGAGCTCTCCGGACAGGATCAGCTGGTGCAGTTCGGCGGCGGCATGTTCCGCGAGGGTACGACGGCCGCCGCGTCCGCCGCCGGGCAACAGCTCGAGGGGGCCGGTCATGACAGCACCTGCCGGACGACGGTGTTGCGCAACTCGCCGATCTTGTCTGCCCGCCTCACCACGACGTCGCCTTCCTGCAGGAACACCTGCGGCTCCCGCGCGTTGCCGATGCCTGCCGGTGTGCCGGTCAGCAGCAGGTCGCCTGGCCGCAGTGTCATACCGAAGGACAGCTCGCTGATCAGAGTCGCGATGTCGAACGCCATCTGGCGCGTCGACGCGTCCTGCCGCACCTCACCGTTCACCAGGCACTGCAGCCGCACGTCCTGCGGATCTCCCAGCTCGTCAGCCGTAACGATCCACGGGCCGAGCGGCATGGTCGCGTCGATGCTCTTCCCCTTCAGCCACTGCCCGCCGTGCGCCCGTTGCAGGTCGCGCTGCGACACGTCGTTGGCCAGGGTGTAACCCCAGACATGGTCGAGCGCCTGGTCGACCGGGATGCTCCGCCCGGTCTTGCCGATCACCAGCGCGACCTCTGCCTCGTAGTCCCACTTGACCGAGACCGCCGGATCCCACGCGATGTCGTCGTACGGGCCGATCACCACATCCGGGCCCTTGGTGAAGAACGTCGGGTGCTTCGGCCGATCCACGTCCTGGCCCTCGCGCTTGCCCGTGCTCTCCTCGAAGTGGTCCCAGTAGTTCCACCCGGTGCACAGGATGTCGCGGCGGAATCGCCGCAACGGCGGCCGCAGCAACCCCTCGGAGTAAGGGATCTTCTCCCCCGTCGGCACGGCGCCGGCCTCGATCACCGCCGTCAGGTCCGTTGCCTCCAGCAACAGGACCGAGTCTCCGTCGAGCACGCCCGGCCGCTCCTGGCCGGCGTGCTCCACCATCACGTACCGCATCTCAGGTCCACTCGACGCCGCGCATCAGATCCCCCCAACTCATCCACGTCCTCGCTTCGCTCCGGGCGCGGATGAGGCACGAAACGGGGCTGTGCTTGATGATGAACTCGCTTCGCTCGTTCATGAGATCACCGCGATCGCGTTGATCTCGATCAGGTAGTCAGGGTGCGCGAGCTTGCTGACCTCGACCATGGTCGAGGCCGGCAGCGGTTCGGCGAAGTACTGCGCCCGGATCTCGTGGATCTTGGCGAAGTCCTCCATGTTGCGCACGTACACGTCCACCCGGCAGACGTCGGCGAGTGTGCCGCCGGCGGCCCGGACCGCCGCCTGCACGTTCTCCAGCACCTGCCGCGTCTGCTCCCGGATGTCGCCGGCGCCGGCGATGCTGCCGTCCGGACGGCGGGCGGTCATCCCCGAGACGAACACCAGTCGCCCCGTCGCCTCGATCGTGGTGGCCTGTGAGAACACGCCGTTCGGGCTGTGCAGCGTGTCCGTCGAGATCTGCTTCTTCGGCATCAGCTCAGTACCCCTCCCGCCGGAACGACAGCACCGACCGCCCGTGCGGCCGCCAGCAGCGCGTCCAGCCCCGACCTCTCGATCAGTACGCCGTGCCGCCGCTGGTGTGCTGCCCGTTCCGCCTCGATCTCCCCCGGCAGGTACAGCCGGTTCACCCCCGGTGCGGTCGCACTGCCGCGCACCCGCGCGGCCAGCCCGGACGAGCGCCGCCGGAAACTCTCCACCCCGCCCATCAACTCCGGGTCGATGGCCAGGAACAGATGCGCGCAGTCGTTCGGCCGGTCCGGCTCCCGGTACAGCGGGCGGACCTGGTCACCCCAGCCGCCACCGCTCAGTACGCCGGTCAGGACGTCGATCATCAGCGCCAGACCGAAACCCTTGTGCCCGGCGGCGGGCAGCAGCATGCCCAGGACGGCCTCTTCCGCATCGCTGGTCGGTGTGCCCGACGGGTCGGTGGCCCAGGTTTCCGGGATCGGCCGTCCGGCCGACGCGGCCAGCCGGATCTTGCCCAGGGCAACGGCCGACAGGGCCATGTCGAGCACGATCTCCACCCCGGCCGAGGTGGGCACGGCGATCGCCAGCGGGTTGTTGCCGACGATCCGCTCGGCGCCACCGGGCGCGGGCATCAGCGGCGTGGTGTTGGACATCGCCACGCCGATGCATCCCGCCTGCGCGGCCTGCATGGCCCAGCGGCTGGCCGCACCGAAGTGGTGCGCGTTGCGGACCGACACCAGGCCGAGGCCGTAGCGGCCGGCGCGCTCGATCGCATGGCCCATCGCCTGTGGGCTCGACAGCTGCCCCATCCCGCCGCGCGCGTCCACGACCATCGCCGCACCCGCGTCGTACAGCATGTCGAGCTCGCGTTCCCGGGTGACACCGCCGGCGTTGAGGCGCTCGACGTACATCGGGACGAGCATGATGCCGTGCGAACTTACTCCGCGTAAGTCCGCCTCGACGAGGGCCGCGGCGATCTTGGTGGAGTCGGCCGGGTCGAAGCCGAGCGCGGTGAAGACGGCCGAGACGGTGGCTTCCAGCCAGGCAGGCCGGACCAGGACCCGGCGGTCGGCGTCGGAGGCTTGTGCGGTCACCGGGCGCTCACCGCGATTCCTGCGCCCAGGGCAGGAACAGGTGCTCCAGCAGCACCAGGATGTAGAACAAGACGATGCTCAGGATGCTGAGCAGGGTGATCGCGGCGAACGCCAGCGGCGTGTCCGCACTCGCGCCCGACTGGTAGATCACGTAGCCAAGGCCGTGGGTCGTGCCAACGAACTCGGCGATCACCGAACCGATCACCGCCAGCGAGATCGCCACCTTCAGGCCGGTGAACATCTGCGGCATCGCGTAGCGCAGCCGCAGCTTGAAGAACTCCTGCGCCCGGCTCGCATTCAGCGACCGGAGCAACTCGACCAGCTCGATCGGCGTCGATTTCATCCCCTGTGCGGTCGAGATGACGATCGGGAAGAAACAGACCAGCAGCACCATGACCACCTTCGGCCACTGACCGAAGCCCATCCAGACCACCAGCAGCGGAGCGATCGCGACCTTCGGGATCGCGTTCACCATCAGCAGCAGCGGGTACACGAGCCGCTCCAGCAGCACCGACCGGACGATCAGCAGCGCGATCGGTACGCCGACCACGATCGCCAGCAGGAAGCCCTCGACCGTCTCCAGGATCGACGTCCCGGTCTCGGTCAGTAGGTACGACGGCTGGTCCTTGAAGCTGATGACGACGTCCTTCGGACTCGGCAGCAGGTAGGACTCGATCCCGAACACGATCGTGGCCAGCCACCACAGCGCGATCGCACCGGCCAGGCCGATGATCGGCAGCAGCACCGCCGCGACCGGCGAGTCCTTCAGCCAGGACCGTTTGGTCATCGCGGCCGCACCTCGTCCACCTGCCGCGGCGCCGGCTCGTCAACCGGCGCCACCTTCTCCGCGAGCAGACCGTGCAGCAGTCCGCTGATCCGCGCGACCTCGGTCAGGTGTGCGTTCTGGCCCAGGGTGCGCGGGCGCGGGATGTCGATGTCGACGACCTCGCGCAGCCGGCCCGGCCGCGGGGTCAGCACGACCACCCGGTCGGCCAGCAGCACGGCCTCCTCGATCGAGTGGGTGACGAAGACGATCGTCGTGTCCAGCTCCATCTTGATCCGCTGCAGCTCGTCGGACAGCTCGGTCCGGGTGAGCGCGTCGAGCGCGGAGAACGGCTCGTCCATCAGCATCACCTGCGGGTCGCGGATCAGCGACCGGCACAGTGAGACGCGCTGCTGCATGCCGCCGGACAGCTCGTGCGGCAGCCGCCGCTCGAATCCGGTCAGCCCGGTCAGCTCCAGCAACTCGTAGGCCCGGTCGCGGTACGCCGCCCGGCCCCGATCGCCGTCGCCGCCGTCGATCTCGATCGGCAGCATGACGTTCGACAGCACCGACCGCCACGGCAGCAGCGCCGGCCGCTGGAACATGAACGAGACGTCGCGGCGCGGACCGGTGACGGGGTCGCCCGCCACCCGGACCGTGCCGGACGTCGGTGAGATCAGTCCCGCGATCAGCCGGAGCAGGGTGGACTTGCCACATCCGGACCGGCCGATCAGCGTGACGAACTCGTTCTGCTGGACGTGCAGGTCGATCTCCTCGAGGGCCGTGACCTGGCCCTCGCGCCCGTCGAAGACCTGCCCCACACCGTCCAGCCGGATCATCGACGGGATTCAGCTCTTCGGCGCGAGGTCGATGCTGACGACGTCCTCGGACTTGACCGAACCCGCGGGCGTGATCGCGCCGGCCTCGTCCAGCAGCTTCAGGATGGTCTGCACCCGCTGCGGGTCGACCGAGCCGAGCGGGTCGTTGAAGCCGTCCGGCTTGACGTACGGCTTCATCAGCTTGAGCTCTTCGGTGGCGACGCCGAGGTCGGTCTGCGGCACGTACTTCTTCAGGATCGCGGCGGCCGCGGCCGGGTCGTCGATGGTGTCCTGCAGGCCCTTGAGCAGCGCGGCGGTGAACTTCTTCACCTGGTCCGGGTGGTCCTTGGCCAGGTCGGTCCGGGTGATGATCGCGTTGCCGTACAGGTCCGGCAGTACGTCGCCGTAGGGCAGGACGACGGCCTTGCGGTGCTTCGGGTCCGCCTTCTCGACCAGCGGTACGCCGACCACGAACTGTCCGATCGCCGGCACCTTCCCGGACGCGAGCAGCTGTGGCAACGCCGGCGGCGGGGACGGGATGAAGTCGGTCTTGTCGGCGGGAATCTTGGCCGCCTTGGCGTAGACCGGGAACATCACCGTGTTGGTCGAGCCCGGCTGGTCGCCGACGGACTTGCCGACCAGGTCCTCCGGCTTGGTGATGCCGTAGCCCTCCAGCGAGACGATCGCGGCCAGCGAGCGCTGGTGGATCATCCCGACCGTGGTCACCGGCAGCTTCTGCTTGCCCAGGGTGATGACGGCGCCGGTGAAGTCACCGATGCCGTAGTCGGCCTGACCGCCGGCCACCAGCTTCATCACGTCGACCGTGCCGGAGCCCGGGTTGATCGTGACATCGAAGCCGGCGTCCTTGAAGTAGCCCTTCTCCAGGGCCACGTAGGCGTAAGCCTCCCGGCCGAAGGTGTTGAAGGAGGTCAGATAGCTGACCTTCGTCAGGCCAGTGTCGGCCTGCTTTCCCTCATCGTCGTTGTTGCACGCGCTGACCAGGGCGAGCCCCAGGACCGCCACCAACGCGATGACGGAACGCCTCAACCTCATATCGACCTCTCTCGTCCGATATTTGATCAAACATCAAATTCAGAAAGGTGGTCAATCGGCCTTTGGGGACTTCACCGGGACTTTACGTCCCCGTGCCAGGTCCCCGCAGAGCCCTTCGGCCACCCGTCCTGGAGCCATTCCCCCTACCCGTCCTGTCTAGGACCGGCATCCCGCCCCGACCACAGACCGTACCTGCCCGGACAGCAGATCGCGACGGCCGCAGGCTCCGAAACCGTCCGTGCGGTGTCAAATTTGTGTAAACCGTCAGTTTCGAGTGACGCACGGCACGTAACCGGAGCCATGACCCAGCCATGACCCAGCCATGACCCAGCCATGTCCCAGGGTCGAGCGGCACGTCGCGGTCCTCACTCCCCGGAGGGAGGTCTCCGGCTCCCCGGAGGGAGGTCTCCGGACCGGGCGTTTGACACCATGGAGGGGTGGCGAACGGGCTGGTGCGCGGATCGGCGCGTCCCGTGCGTGGGGCGCCGGCCCTGCTGCGTGCGGTCACCAGCCTCGGCCGGGCGTCGACGTACCTGCGCTGGGTCTACCTCCTGCTGGGCGCGGCCCTGGTGCTCGCGTTCATCCTGGTGGACAGCGCGCTGGTCGCGGTGGCCCAGGATCTCCAGCTGCCGAAAGTTGCCATCGGCATCGTCATCGCGGTGATCGCGGCCGGTCCGCCGATCGCCCTCGGCGTGCTGCCCGCGGTTCGCGAGGTCGAGGGGATCGCGGTCGAGTCGCTGCTCGGCGTCCGGTTCGAGGAGCGGCCGCTCGGTCCGGCGCGGACCTGGCCGCAGCGCCGTCGGACGGCGAGCTGGTTCTGCCTGCACCTGGTCGCGGGCGGCGCGGTGGGCGTTCTCAGCACGATCGTGTTCGGCGTCGGAGCGATCTGGCTCGCGGTGCCGTTCCGCTCCCCCGGTACCCGGGACATCGTGCCGGGCTGGACATACGAGATCACTGGCGGCTGGGGCGATCTGTGGCTGCCGGCCGCGGCCGTGGGCGGGATCGTCGGCCTGTTCCTGCTCTCCGCCGCCGTGGGTGCCCTGCTCGCCCACCTGGCCCCGCGCGTGCTCGGGCCGACCGCCGCGGAGCGCATCGAGCTGCTCGAGCGCCGTACGGCGACACTTGCCGAGCGCAACCGTCTGGCCCGGGAGCTGCACGACAGCGTCGGGCACGCGCTCAGCCTCGTCACGATCCAGGCTGCCGCGGCGCGCCGGGTGCTGGCGACCGATCCGGAGTTCGCCGAGACGGCGCTGGCCGCGATGGAGACGTCCGCCCGGTCCGCGCTGGCCGAACTCGACCACGTGCTCGGACTCCTGCGCGACGACCGGCGCCCGGGGTCGCAGACGACGCCGCAGTCGACCCTCGGCGACCTCGACCGGTTGGTCGACGCCACCCGGGCCGGCGGCATCACGGTCGACGTACGGCGGGAGGGCGACCTGGAACGGCTGCCCGCGGCTGTCTCTCGGGAGGCGTACCGGATCGTCCAGGAGGGCCTCACCAACGCGATCCGCCACGCCGGTCACCGTGCCGGCGAGCTCACGATCGACCTCTCGATCCGGCTGGACGGTTCCGGTCTCCGCCTCGAGCTGACCAACCCGGTCAGTGGTACGTCGGACCACGCGGGCGGTGGCCGTGGCCTGGCCGGTATCCGTGAAAGGGTCGCCGTACTGCAGGGCACCGTGGCAGCAGGTCTGGACGGGCCTCTCTGGCGGCTGGCCGTGACCTTGCCGGTCGCCGTGACGACGAAGGGATGACATGAACCTGTCGGTGGTCGTGGTCGACGACGAGCCGCTGATCCGCAGCGGTCTGCGCGCCATCATCAACGCCGAGCCCGACCTCACGGTGGTGGGCGAGGCCGGCGACGGCGCGGAGGTGCTGCCGGTCGTCCGCCGTACCGGTGCCGACGTGGTGCTGATGGATGTCCGGATGCCCGCTGTCGATGGGATCCAAGCGACCCGGTTGCTCCTGGAGAACCTCGACCCCGCGCCGCGTGTGCTGGTGGTGACGACGTTCGAGAACGACGACTACGTGTACGACGCCCTGCGCGCGGGAGCCTCCGGGTTCCTGCTCAAGCGGACGCCGCCGGACGACATCATCGCGGCGATCCGTACAGTCGCCGGGAGCGAGTCACTGCTGTTCCCCGAGGCGATCCGCGCGCTGGCCCGGGCCCACGCGGGAGGGCAGTCGCCGCGACCGACCGGCTTGGACGAATACCAGCTGACCGAACGGGAGCAAGAGGTACTCCGTCTGATGGCGCGCGGACTGTCGAACGCGGAGATCGCCACCGAACTCATCCTCGGCCTGCAGACGGTCAAGACCCACGTGGCGAACGTCCTCGCCAAGCTGAACGCCCGGGACCGCACCCAGGCCGTCATCCGGGCCTACGAGTCGGGCTTCGTCCCGCTGCACTGACCTGACCGGTCAGGTGTCGGCCGGGTTCACGTTCTCGTCGGCGAGGACACAGGCGTTGTGCAGCGGGTCGACGGTGTCGGCCTTGACCGCCACACGCTGCAGGAGCATCCGGAAGCTGGCGCGCTCGGAGTCCTCCAGACTGCCGAGGACCTCCTCCTCGGCCGTCGCAAGTCGCTGCTCCAGCTCACACAAGGTCTCCCGGCCCTGCTCGGTCGCCACGATCAGCCGCGCCCGGCGATCGGCCGGATCCGGCTGTCGCTGGACCAGGCCGGCCTTCTCCAGGTCGTCCAGCAGGTAGGTCATCACGGTCCGGTCCACGCCGAGCTGGGCCGCGAGGTCGAGCTGCCGCTTCGGGCCCTCCCCATGCGCGGCCGCCAGCACCTGGTAGCCGCGTGGGCCGCCCGGTACGTCGTCGAGCACCGCGGCGGCCGTCTTGGCGTACCGCCGGAAGACGACGCCCAGCGCCCAGCCGAGGTCCGTCTCGACCGGCGCACCGCTGGCAGTCCGGTGGGGCGCTCCTCTGGCTGCCCGGCTCCCGACGTCGGGCGAAGTACTGGTCACGCCCCCATCGTACGTGGTGTACGCCACTCGGAATACGATCTGGCTTGAATATGTTCTGCTTAACAGATTATCTTCAGGACAGCTCGTATGAGCCGCCCCCAATCTGATGGAGATGAACGAATGACCACCCTGTTACGCGTCGACGCCAGCATCCGGGTCGAAGGATCGGTGAGCCGCGCTCTGGCGGACAGCGCCGAGGCGGCCTGGAAGGCGGAGCACCCGGACGGCATCGTGGTCCGCCGCGATCTCGGGTTGCACCCGCTGCCGTCGACCATCTGGCCGACGCTGGCCGCCGCGCAGGTGGGCGCCGAGCCCGCCGACGGCGCCCACCGCACCCCGCTCGCCGAGGCGAAGGCCCTCGCCGAGCAGCTCGCCAACGAGGTCAAGACCGCGGACGCCATCCTGCTCGCCGTCCCGCTGTACAACTACGGCATCGCCAACAACGTGAAGACCTGGATCGACCTGTTGCTGATCGACCCGGAGCTGGTCCGCGGCACCGGTGGGACGGCGGGCCGGCCGGTCATCCTCACCCTCGCCCGCGGCGGCGGCTACAGCCCCGGCACCCCGAAGCACGGCTGGGACCACGCCACGCCGTACCTGGAGCGGGTCTTCGCGGACATCTTCGGCATGAACATCCGTACCGCCGCCGCCGAATTCACCCTGGCCCCGGTCACCCCGGGCATGGAGGAGCTCGTCGACGCGTCCAAGGTCTCCGAATCCGAGGCCCGGGTCACCGCTGAGCAACACGGCACCGTGGTGGCCCGCGAGCTCATCGGCAACGCGGCCTGACCTCCACGCGTCGTGCTCGCCTGACCGCGAGCCTGGTGCGGTGCCGTGCTAGCCGGCACCGGATCAGGCGACCTGCCAGGTCGACAGCGTGACCGACAGCGTGACGATCGAGGGTTCGGGCAGTACGGCGATCCGTTGCGCCAGCTCGCGATAGTTCAGATGACGCGCACTCGGCGTCATCAGCACCAACTGCTCCACCGCACCCCGGTCGAGCCGCATCGTCTCCTCGACGACTTCCCGGCCGGTGTTCACGAACGCACCGGCGAGTGATTCCCGCAGCCGGCGCTCCTTCTCCTCGTCGACCGTCACGAGCCCCAGTACGCCGACCAGTTCGGCGAGGTGCTCCTGATTCGGTGTCACCACCAGGAGCGAACCGCCGGGCGCGAGGACCCGGGCCATCTCGGCGGCGTTGCGCGGCGCGAACACGTTCAGCATCAGGTGCGCGGAGTTGTCCAGCAGCGGCAGCTGCTGCCACGCGTCGCACACCACGGATCCGATCCGCCGATCCACCTTGGCCGCGCGGCGGGCGGCGTACCTGGAGACGTCCAGGGCGAGGCCGCGACGGGCGGCTGAGGCACCCACGACACCGGCGAGGTAGTAGCCGGTGCCGGCGCCGACCTCGACGACCAGTTCCTGGCCGTCCGGCCGCAGGCTCGCGGCGGCGCTGAGGATCAGCGCGTCCCGGATCGGGGTGTAGTGGCCGCCGCCGAGGAAGACCGTCCGGGCACCGACCATCGCGGCCGAGTCGCCGTCGATCCCGGTGGATGCCGAGGGCAACAGATTGAGGTAGCCCTGCTTGGCCAGGTCGTACGTGTGCCCTTGCGGGCAGCGCGCCGTACGGTCGGTCAGGGCGAGTGCGTCCGCGCAGACGGGACAGCGCAGTACGGCGACCAGGTCGGCATCCACCGACCCAGTGTCTCAGTCCCCCGGGTGGGTCAGGTGATGTCCCGGCTGGTGAGGCGCGCCCAGGCGGCCGTATAGAAGACGACCAGGTAGGCGGCCTGCACGAGCAGGTTGCGGACGATCTCATGCCAGTACGGCGGATCTCGGAGCAGGTCGGCGAACGACTGCCACCGGTACATCAGCAGCCACGGATGGATCGCGTGCAGCTGCGGAATCGCGGTCATGATGCCGAGCACGATGAACGCGCCGAAGGTCGCCGCCATCGCGGCCAGCGGGGTCGACGTCAGCGACGAGACGAAGAGGCCGATTCCGGCCAGCCCGAGCAGCGACAGCGAGATCACCACAGCGATCAGGAGGGCACGCAGCAGGCCCTCCGCCAGCGAGACCGTCGTACCGGACAGCAGGAGTACGTCGCCGACCGGGAAGAGAACGAAGCCGACGATCAGCCCGGAGATCCAGATCGTCATCGTCGCGGCCAGGCAGAACACCGCGAGCGCGACCATCTTCGCCGCGAGCAGCCGGCTGCGCCCGGCCGGTGCGGTGAGCATGGTGCGCAACGTGCCGAGGCTGGCCTCACCGGCGAGGGACTCGCCCGAGATCACGGTCACCGCGGTCGGCAGGAAGAACGGCAGTGAGAGGCCGAGGCTCGCGACGATCAGGAACAGGCCGTTGCCGGCGACCTGACCGAGGAACCCCTGGGCGTCGCCGTCGGAGCCGGAGAGCTTGATCGCGATCCCGATCAGCAGCGGGACCGCGGCGAGGACGCCGAGTCCGGCCTGCGTACGGGCCCTGCCGAAGACCAGGCGCAGCTCCGAGCGGAACAGACCGAGCGTGTGCCGGCCCGCCGTCACCCTCCGGCCGTCCTCGACAGTGCTACTCAGCGACATCGAACCCCTCCCCCGTGAGCGCGACGAAGGCCTCCTCCAGGCTGGGGCGTTCCAGCCCGAAGCCATGGATGCGAACATCGGCGGCGACCAGGGCCGCCGCGAACTTGTCGATCGGGAGGTCGCCGGAGTCGCCTTCGACGGTCTCCTCGGTGGTCTTCAGATCGGTGGCGCCGAGGCTCTTGAGGGTCTCGGCTGCCTGCGCGAGGTCCGGCGTACGGACGACCAGACGCGGACGGAGCTCGGCGCGCAGGTCGGCCACGGTCGACTGGCGGACGAGTTTGCCACGGCTCATCACGGCCGCGTGGGTGCAGACCTGCTCGACCTCGGCCAGCAGGTGGGTCGAGGTGAAGACCGTGGTGCCGTCGCTCGCCAGCTCGCGAATCAGGTTCCGGACCTCGCGGGTGCCTTGCGGGTCGAGGCCGTTGGTCGGCTCGTCGAGCACCAGCAGGTCGCGACGCTGCATCAACGCGACCGCGATCGCGAGCCGCTGGCGCATACCGAGCGAGTAGGCCCGGACTTTCTTGCCTGCGGCATTGGACAGACCGACCCGCTCGAGGGCTTCGGCCGCGCGCGCCTTACGCGTGCGTGGGTCAGCGGTCCGGTCGGCCGCGTCGAAGCGCAGCAGGTTCGCCTGTCCGGTCCAGAACGGGTAGAACGCCGGCCCTTCGACCAGCGCGCCGACCCGCGGCAAGACCCTCAGCTGGGCCTTCGGCATCGATTCGCCGAGCAGCTCGACCGACCCCGAGGTCGGCGCGATCAGCCCCAGCAGCATCCGGATGGTCGTCGTCTTCCCGGACCCGTTCGGCCCGAGGAACCCGAACACGCTCCCCGCGGGGACCTCCAGGTCCGCGGTGTCCACCGCCACCTGGCCACCCCGGAAACGCTTCGTCAGTCCCCGCGTGACGATGGGTGGGGCGGCCGATGCCGCGGGGGGCGGCGGCTCCTGCGGGGTCGTCACGTCAGCGGGGAGCCTTGGCTGCGGCGGCCTGCAGGGTGTCGGGGGTGACCAGACCGGCGAACACGCGGCCGTCGTCGGTGATCAGGGCGCTGACCATCTTGCTGGTCAGGATCTTGCCCTTACCCCAGGAACCCTCGACCGTACGAGCGTTGGCGAGCAGCTGGTCGACCGGGCCGTTGCCGGTGGTCTTCACGCCGCGGACCATCACCACGCTCTCCCAGCCCGTGCCGATCACGGTCGGCTTGTCGCCGCTCTGGGCCGGCGCCTTCTCACCCTTCGGCCCGACCGCCGTCGGCGGCTTCACCGGGTGCGGGGCCTCGCGCGTCGCGGGCACCTTCTTGTCCGTCACCTTCACACCCTTCGGCGGGGTGAAGGTGAACGTGCTCGCCGCCGGTACGTCGAAGGACACCGAGGAGAAGCCGAGTTCCACGGCCGGGTCGTTGCCGGTCCGCGGCATCACGGTCACGTCGAGCGGGACCCACGTCTTCGAGTCGATCGCCAGCGTCACCGAGCCGACCGTCGTACGGTCCGTCTTCGGCACCAGGCGCAGCTTGTAGGCGTCCCGGCCGGCGACCTTCTCCGTGCCGCTCACCTCGACCTTGGTGGTCGGGTCGATCGCGTCCAGGAACTGCTTCGCGACCGCCTGCGGGTCGTAGTTCTGCGGCGCGGCCTTGGGCTTGTCCGGCTTCGCGGAGCGCGCCGGCAGCGTCAGCTTGACGGCCTCACGCCGGGACGAGTCGTACGCCCAGGCGGACTTGCCGTCGGTCGTCCAGACCCGCTCGGCCTGGTTGTCCAGGACGGACACCCGGGCCTTGTCCGGGGTCGCGAAGGCGACGCGGGCGGTGTGCTGACCGCTGAGCAGCTCGGAGACAGGGTTGCCGCCCTCGACCCCTGGGATCGCGGGCAGGCCGAGATCCGCGGAGGAGCGGACCGTGCCGCTCAGGCCGTCGACCTTGGCCGTCTGCACCTTGGCGAGCAGATCCTGCGCCGTGATGCCGGGCAGCTTCGGGGAGGCGTCCGCGACCACTGGCCCCAGTGCCCCCACACCTGCCACTACCGCGATTGCCGTGACCGGAACCAACCACCGTCGACTGCGCTGCGTTACGCCCATGTAGTCAAGACTCGCACCGCGTCGCGGCGGAACCAAGAGGTCTCAGGGTGGGTTCACCCAAAAGAGTGAGCCGCATCTACGACCTGGGTCGTACGCGGGGCCTCGTCCGACGGCTCAACGGCTCTGCAGCGCGTCCAGCGCCACCGTCATCGCGGCGGCCACGCGGAAGTCGAGGCGCTGGTCCTGGACCGTGATCCGGTAGCGGTCCCGGACCGAGAGCCTGCGCTCCACCGACAGTACCGGCTGACCGCTGTTCACGTCGGTGAAGTCGAAGTGGAAGATGAAGGGCAGCGGGATCTCGCCGATGAACGGCACGAAGTCCCAGATCCGGCGGACGATCGCGATCGTGGGGTTACGCTCCGTCCCGCTCGAGAGCACCTGGCCGGCGCTCAGCTGCCAGCTGGACCGCAGCAGGCTCTTGCCGAACTCCTTCTTGAACCAGCCGATCGGCCGGCCCTCGGCGTCCGTCACGTCGTACCCCGAGCTCAGGTCGATCGCCTTGCGCGCCTTGAACGAGAACACCGGCCGGGTCTTGGTGTCGTCGGTGTAGAACGTGACCTGCTCCTTGAACGCCATCCGCTTCTGCTGCGCGAACGCCAGCAGCGGCCCGTCCGAGCCGTCCGGGTTGGTCGTGATCAGCTCGTACTTGTTCGCCATCATCGTGACCCGCTGCTTCATCGAGAACGCGGGCACGTACATGGCGGCTGGGCCCTCAGGAGGAACGGTCATGTCGAAAGTGTGACAGCCTTCCCGGCTCATCCAGCAGTCGTCACCCCGCAGGCCGAAGCACCGACGCGCAGTCCCCGCGCCAGCGCATCGGCCAGTTCGGATTGCTCGACGATCTGGATGTCGAACTCGCCTACGCCCTGCAACGCCAGGTCCCGTGCGAGCTCGACACCGAGCTCCACGGCCTCGACCGGCGTACGAGCAGGCCGCCACAGCACACCGAAGTCGACTGCGGGTTTCTGTGGATTCAGCTGTACGACGAGCGCCTCGGGCTGCTCCAAGTACTGCGCCGGCTCGCCGCCCACGATAAGTCGGACGAGCTGTCGGCCGTTTGTCTGTACGGCGTTCTGCTGTGCCTGCACCGCGTCGTCGACGATCGACGTGGATGCGACGCCGGGAAGGCCGCGCCGGCCCCATTCCTCTTGGTGGACTGCCCAGGCGAGTGGGCGGCGTGCGGCCCAGCCGGTGCGTACCAACTCGGGTGCGGCGGCGAACCCCTCGACGTACCCGACACAGAGGTAGCCGACGAGCTCGATGTGGGCGGGGAGGTCGAGTACCGCGGCGACCTCGGCGGGCTCGAAAAAGGAAACCCAGCCGACGCCCAGCCCTTCGGCTCGCGCGGCGAGCCAGAGGTTCTGGATCGCGATCGCCACGGAGAACCAGGTGGTCCGTGGGTCCGCGTGCCGACCCAGCACATGCCGCCCGCCGCGGCCCGGGTCGCAGGTGACCGCGATGTTCAGCGGGGTGTCCAGGATGGCTTCGATCTTCAGGCCGTCGAATGACTGCCGGCGGTCGGACGGCAGACTCGCCGCGAACGCGTCCCGCTGAGTCGACGCCAGGTCATGCACCTTCCGCCGCGTCGCCACGTCCCGAATCAACAGAAAGTCCCACGGCTGGCTCAACCCCACACTCGGAGCCCGATGCGCAGCCTCCAACACCCGCCCCAACACATCATCGGGAATCTCTCGCTGCAGAAACCCCCTCCGCACATCCCGCCGCTCGGCAATCACGCGGTGCACCGCCGCGCGCTCCGCGCGTGCATATCCGGGAGCGGGGTCGGCAGTCGGCGTATCGCCGGTCGCCGGGGCAGTGCCGGCGTGCGGCAGCCGGCCTACAGCCGCAGTGGCCGCCGCGGAGCGGCGCTTCGCGACGAGCAGTTCGGCGCCGGTGAGGAGCACTGCAGCTTCTGCCACGCCTGGCGTGCCGGTCAGTTGGTCGACCTTCTCGCTGGGGGTGGGGACGGGCTGCCGGGCCAGCTCTTCGGCGGGCGCGGTTTGTAGCTCGGCGTTCAGGGAGGCGGCCAGGCGTTGGACACCTGGCTCGGTTTCGCGGCCGGCGACCGTGACGACGAGTCGGACCGTGCCTCCACCGGCCTCCTGTAGTGCGTCGTGCACGAGGTCACGGAGTTCGCGGTACGGCGTACCGGAGCGGAGGCCGATGCCGACGACGAGGTTCACTTCTCGAGCCCCGCATGCACGCGTGCTTCCGCGACGAGGCGGGCCGGGACGTCCGGGCTCGCCGGCCAATGCAGATGCAGGTACGACGCGTGCACCCGAGGCAATGCAATGCCCTCGGCACCAGCGGGCAGGTGCCACGCGGGATCCACCTGGGCGTCCAGCTCGATCGCCGTCCGGTGGAACTCGTGACCGCGGACCCGACGACCCTCGTCGAAGAACGCAGTCGTCGTGGCGGCGATCGCCGTCCGGTAGCCGAGGGTCAGGCGGTCGGTCATCCGGGCGGTAGCAGGTAGCACACCTGTCATCGGATGGCCGTCCAGCTCGCGACACAGATAGAGCAGCCCGGCGCACTCGGCGATGACCGGCAACCCGGCCGCGATCTCGGTCGCCACCTGCCGACGGAGTACGTCATTGGCCGACAGCGCTTCAGCGTGCAGCTCCGGGAAGCCACCCCCCAGATACAGCGCCGAGGTTGCTTCAGGCAATGGATCCGACAGTGGGTCGAAGGCAACAACATCGGCGCCCGCGGCAACCAGCAGCTCGGCGGTCTCGGTGTAGCGGAACGAGAACACGGGGCCACCGGCAACCGCCACCACCGGCCGACCTTCACCCGCCTGAGTCACCTCCGCGGCCGGGTCCCACGCCTGGACGTCGAGATCTGTGGCGGCATGGGCAGCGGCGACGAACGCTTCCAGGTCGACGCCTTGGCGGACCAGTTCGGCGGCAGCCTCAACCGCCGCCGAGGCTTGCTCGCGCTGCTCGTCGGCCGGAACCAGACCGAGGTGACGGCTGGGCACGGTGAGGCGGGTGTCACGCCGAAGCACACCGAGCACAGGTACACCGGTCGGCGCCACTCCGGCCCGGACCTCGGCCTCATGCCGGTCCGAACCGACCTTGTTCAGGATGACGCCGACGATCCGGATCTCGGTGTCGAAAGCAACGAATCCCTGGACGACGGCGCCGACGCTGCGACCCGCAGCCGACGCATCGACCACCAGCACGACAGGTGCCTTGAGCAACTTCGCGACGTGGGCGGTGGACGAGAACCCTTCGGTCCCGAGTGCGCCGTCGTACAGCCCCATCACGCCTTCGACAACGGCGAGGTCTGCACCAGCGGCACCGTGTGCGAACAGCGGGCCGACGCGCTCCTCGCCAGACAGCATCGGATCGAGGTTCCGCCCAGGACGACCAGTGGCGACCGCGTGGAACCCAGGATCGATGTAGTCCGGCCCCACCTTGAACCCGGCGACCGTGTGCCCGGCCCGCCGCAGCGCCGCCATCAACCCGACGGCAACCGTGGTCTTCCCAGCCCCCGAAGCCGGCGCCGCCACCACAACCCGCGGGATCACCGGGTCTCCCCCGCTTCGGCGCGTTCCCTGACCCCGCCGGGCGTTACCACTCGATGCCCTTCTGGCCCTTCTGGCCTGTGTCCATCGGGTGCTTGACCTTGGTCATCTCGGTGACCAGGTCGGCTGCGTCCAGCAGACGCTGGTCCGCGTTGCGTCCGGTGATCACGACGTACTGATGCCCGGGCCGGTTCGTCAGCGTCTCGACCACCTCGTCGACGTCGACCCAGCCCCACTTCATCGGGTACGTGAACTCGTCCAGGACGTACAGGTCGTGTGTCTGCGCGGCGATCCGGCGCTGGATCTCACGCCAACCCTCCAGTGCGTCGGCGGCGTGGTCCTCCTCGGTGCCGGCCTTCCGCGACCAGCTCCAGCCCTCGCCCATCTTGTGCCACTCGACCGGCCCGCCCTGACCGGTTGCCGTGTGCAACTCACCGAGCGCCTTGAACGCGCTCTCCTCGCCGACCTTCCACTTCGCGCTCTTGACGAACTGGAACACGCCGATGTCCCAGCCCTGGTTCCAGCCGCGCAGAGCCATCCCGAAGGCGGCCGTCGACTTTCCCTTCATCTCACCGGTGTGCACCATCAGCAGCGGCCGGTTCCGGCGCTGGCGGGTGGTCAGGCCGTCCTTCGGCACCACACTGGGCTGCCCCTTCGGCATCAGGCCGCCCTCCGGTCCGTCACCGTGCGGATGAGGTTGCCAGCGGCAACTTCACCGAGGTCGATGTACTCGGCGCCGAGGTCGGCCGCGAGCTCCCCGGCCAGCCCGAGCCGGACGCCGCGGCGCGGCTCGCAATCGACGACCACCGTGGCGATCCCGTGCTGGGCGAGCCATCCGGCCGCCTGACGGGCGCGGGCGAACGCGTTGTCTCCGTGGGTGGCTCGGCCGTCGGTGACGAGCACGAGCAGTGGGCGTCGACGTGGGTCTCGGATCGCGGCGATCCGCAGTACCTCGGCGGCTTGCAGCAGTCCCTCGGCGAGCGGCGTACGTCCACCCGTCGGCAGCGATTCAAGCCGGCGTACGGCGGTCTCGACGCTGCCGGTGGGCGGCAGGGCGACCGTCGCCGCGGCACCGGCGAACGTGACGAGGCCGACGGTGTCACGGCGCTGGTACGCGTCCAGGAGGAGCGAGACGATCGCGGTCTTCACCTCGCCCATCCGCTTCTTCGTCCCCATCGAGCCGGACGCGTCCACGCAGAAGAGCACGAGGTTGCCCTCACGCCCTTCTCGTACGGCGAGCCGCACATCCGCCGCCCGCACCGCGAGCCCCGGCCCGGTCCGCCCCCGCGCATGCTGATGCGGCGCCGCGGATCGGATAGTTGCCAGGAGATGCGGGCGGCCTGCCTCCCGTCCTGCGCGTGAACGGTCACCCACCACGCGCCCGACCTCGGTGATCGCCCGGGACCGCCGACCGGCGACGCCTGTCCCGGCGGCCTGCACACTGAGCAACCGCGCCTTGTAGGGCTCCGAGCTGCCCGCGACCTCACCTGCGGGTGCGGGACCTGAGAGGCCGGGCGCGCTGTCATCACCTGCACCAGAATCACCAGGATCAGCGGGATCCACACCTCCGCCCGGACCGCCAGGATCATCCGAACCATCGGGGCCGTCCGGGTCATCGTCCGGATCCGGAGGCGGAGTGCTGTTGTTGATCGCCTCTTCCAGCTGGTCCTCGTCGAGACCTGGAGCGTCGAACGGATTTCGACGACGCCGGTGCGGCAACGCGAGCTTGGCGGCCGCGCGCACATCATCCACCTCGACCACAGTCCGCCCGGACCAGGCAGCGTGGGCAACCGCCGTCCGCGCGGTGACCAGGTCGGCCCGCATCCCGTCGACGTCGAACGACGCGCAGATCTCCGCGATCTGACGCAAGGCGGAGTCGGTGAGAATCACCTCGGTCAGCAGGGCACGAGCCTTGACGATGCGCTCGGCGAGCTCGCGCTGCGGACCGTCGTACCGAGCAATGAAGGCATCCGGATCAGCCTCGTATCCGAGCCGAGCCCGCATCACCTCAACCCGGACGGCAGGATCCCGGCTGGCGACGACATCAACAGTCAGCCCGAACCGGTCGAGCAACTGCGGCCGCAGTTCACCCTCCTCCGGGTTCATCGTGCCGACCAGGACGAACCGCGCCGGGTGCGTGACCGATACCCCGTCACGCTCGACCGTCGCGCGTCCCATCGCCGCAGCGTCGAGCAGTACGTCGACCAGATGGTCGTGCAGCAGATTGACCTCGTCGACGTACAGGATCCCGCGGTGCGCCGCCGCCAGCAGTCCAGGTTCGTACACCGTGATGCCCTCGGCCAGCGCCTTCTCGAGATGCAACGACCCGAGCACACGGTCCTCAGTCGCACCCACCGGAAGCTCGACCAGCCGGGCCGGCCGGGATTCGCTGACCGACGAATGCGGTCCGTCGGGACAGGCCGGGTCCGGGTGGTCGGGGTCGCAGGAGAAGCGGCAGCCCGGTACGACGTCCACCGTCGGGAGGATCTCGGTCAGTGCGCGGACCGCGGTCGACTTCGCCGTACCCTTCTCGCCCCGGATCAGCACCCCACCGATCGCCGGCGAGATCGCCGCGAGAATCAGGGCGAGCTGAAGATCGTCCATCCCGACTACGGCGGTGAACGGGAAACCACTGGACGGTGAGGCAGGCCGCATGAGCGGTGGATCCCTTCGTCGAGCGGGTATCCACGCCCGCCGGCAGCTGGTACGCCGTACCACGGAGACCGCAGCCCGACGGACGGAGGTGGATGTCCTGGCTTCCGGGATTCATCCCGGTCACAGTGGCGGGACCGCCCCGGACTCCCGGCCGAAGCCGGTCACCGGTGTTCCTCCACAACCGTCCGCCCGATCATGACACACGCCACCCATCCCTCAGCGACCAGGTTCACACCCGCACCCGGCGGTGGTGGGCCTGTCGGTTGGGCGCGGATGGGTGTTCACTGAGGTGACATGGGGGGTCTTCGGGCCGATCATCGGTTTGCGGGACGGGCCGTCGAACAGGAACTGCTCGGCGACGTGGTGCGCGACGCCGTCGGCGGGATCCCGCGCGCGATCGTGATCCACGGTGAAGCCGGCATCGGAAAGAGCCGCTTGGCGCGGGAGATGTGCCGGGATCCGCGGCTGACCGTCCTGTGGGGATCGTGCGTGCACTTCGGTGGCGCGTCGGTTCCGTTCGCCCCGATCAGCGGCGCACTGCAGGACTGGCTCAGCCAGGCCGACGCGGACGAGCGGGAGCGGATCCTCGCCGCGACCGATGGGCTGACCGCCTTGCTTCCCTCGATCGGAACGAACGGCAGCGGCGACGCTGCCGACGGCAGCGACTCGACGCGGCTGCCGATGCTGGTCGATCTCGTGCTGAACCGGATCGCGGACCAGCGCCCGACGGTGGTCGTCATCGACGACCTGCAGTGGGCCGACGTGGCCTCTCTGGACGTGCTGTCCTACCTGATCGCGGGATTCCGGGTCCAGCGGCTGGTCCTGATCGCCACCTGCAGGACCGAGGAACGCGGCGAGGGGCATCCACTCCACTCCTGGCTGGCCGACATGCGCCGGATGCCGTACTTCGGCGAGATTTCCTTGCAACCGCTCGACCTGGACGCCGTCAGCAACCAGATCGAAGGACTGCTCGGCCACACGCCCGACATCGAGCTCGCCACCGAGGTCCTGGCCAGGTCGGACGGCAACCCCTATCTCGTCGAACTGATGGTCCGCGGTCTGTCCGGCTCCGAGCGAAGTCTGCCTCCGACAGTCCCGGCCGCACTCGGGGAAGCATTGCTCGCCACCTGGCACGGTCTGTCCGAACGAGCCCGGCTGGTCACCAGAATTCTCGCCGTCGGCGGTCGCCCGACGCCATCCGCAGTACTGACCGAGGTCGCCTCCAGCCATGGGATCCGGGCGGATCAGATCACCCCCAGCCTGTCCGAGGCGCAGGACCGCGGTGTCGTGCGCAACGACGGCGGCAGCTGGTGGTTCCGCCATCCGCTGCTGGCCGAGGTCCTGTACGACGGCCTGTCCCCCGACCAAGCGATCGAGCTGCATTCCGACTACGTCGGCGTACTCGAGTCGCGGCCCGCCGAGTTGACGGCCGCCGACCTGGCGGTCCACAACGAACGGGCCGGCAACATCGATGCGACCTTCCGCTGGTCGCTCGTGGCGGCCGACCAGGCAGCACAGCTACGGGCCCCGTCCGAAGAGGCGATCCAACTCCGCCGCGCGTGCGCTCTCTGGGAGTCGGCATCACCGGCGATCCGAGGCGGGCGTGACGACAGGATCCGCCTGTTGCGACGGACAAGCACGATCTGTCTCCGGGCAAGCCTGGCCGACGCGGCCGTCCCGCTCCTGACCGATGCATTGAGCCTGGTGGACACAACGCGCGAGCCGTTGCTGGCCTGCGATCTCCTGGTCGCGCGGTCCAACGCCCGCTGGAGCTCGACCGCGCCCGGCATGCCAGACCTGGCCGACGTTCTGGAAGCGATCGAATTGACGACAGACTTCCCCGCGAGCGCGGAGCGCGCCGTCGCGTTCGCCGAGCTGTCCGAGAGCGAGACATTGCACGGCCTGCCGGACGACGTACTGCACGCAGAGGAAGCGGTCCGGATCGCGCACAGGTCAGGCTCGGCGCAAGCCATCGGGCGCGGCTTGGGTGCATTGGCGGCTGTGTCCGACAGCCGCGCGCCGCTCGAGTCGCTCGCCGGTGCGGAGGTTGCGGAAGAGCTGGCCAGGTCCTGCGGAGATGTGGACACCGCCACCAATGCCGCCATCTTCCGTTTCAATGCTCTGCACGCGCTCGGCCGGCGATCCGATGCAGCTGACGTCACTCGCGCTGCGTACTTCGACGCTGTTTCCGCCGGCGCCGGCGTCTGGGCGTATTTCCTCGCCTTCGAAGCCGCCAGCGAGCTGATCGACCTCGGCCGCTGGGACGACTGCCGAGGCTTGTTGCGGTCCGCGTTGGCGGCCCGCGCGGCCGATATCCCTGGAGCAGGCGTCAGGTTGGCCGCGAGCCTGCTCGCCGTGCGGTCGGGCCGGACCGAAGAGGCCCGGCAGCATTTCGATCGGGCGTTGGAGCTGATCTCCGACGACTTCAATCCGCTCCGCCCGTCCATCACCCGCGTCGGCATCGAGCTGATGACCGCGGAAGGCAAGGACGCGCTCTCCGTGGCCTGGGCACGCCCACGTCTGACCGCGATGGATCAGCCGCCTGATGCGTGGGATGACGAGGTACTTCCTGGCTTTGCCCGGGCGGCGGCCGACGCAGCCTGCGCTGCCCGGGACCGCGGTGATGTCGCCGCCGTCGCTGCGGCCGCGGACGTGCTCGACAGCGTCATCGACGGATGGCCGCGGGCGCCCTTCGCCGACGCCATGGGTGGCGTGGATGTCCAAGCGATGAATGAGGCACTCCTTGCGGCCGAGATCGGCCGCTGCCGGAACACCCCGGACCAACCGGAGCTCTGGCGCCGCGCGGCAGACGCGTGCGGTGGCGCCGGAAGTCGCTGGGATCAAGCGGTCGCGCAGTGGCGGTGCGCCGAGGCTGAGCTCACCAGTGGACCGACTTCGGCGCAGGCACGCGGCCTCCTGCGGCAGGCTCATGAGTGCGCGGTCGAGTTGGGCGCCGAGCCCTTGCGTCGAGAGGTCGAGTCGCTGGCGCGGCGGGCAAAGGTTGACCTGAGCCCGGTCGAGGTCGTTCCGACCGTCGACGACCCACGACTGGCCGCACTCACCGACCGCGAACGGGAAGTGCTGGCCTTCCTCGTCGTCGGGCGGTCGAACTCCGAGATCGCCAAGGATCTGTTCATCAGTGACAAGACGGTCAGTGTTCATGTCTCGAACATTCTGCGGAAGACCGGGACTACGAGCCGGGTGGCAGCCGCCGCTCTGGCTGAGCGGCGGCTGCTTGGTCACTGAAGGTCGACCGGATGGCGACGTCGGTAGGCCCAGAGGGCTGCCAGGGCGATACCGGCCCCACCGATGGCGCTTGCGCCGGCCTGCCGAGCTTCATCGAGGTTGTCGTCGACCTCGATCGTCGGGCCCGGATCGTGGACGACCACGACAGGCTGCCGGTAGTCGCCTTCGGGATAGATCTCGCGCGCCGAGGCCTGGGATGCGATCGCCACGGTGATGCCGAGGGTCAGCGCAGGTACGGCGACGAGGGTACGGATGTGCTTCACGGTTCCTCCTCACGGCGCGGATCGCCGTCTTCATTCACCCTGCGGCCAGGCCCGGAGTCGCCACATCGGGCAGTCCACCTCAGATCCGCGGCGTACCCCCTTAGGTAGCTTGGGGCCGTGCTGATCAAGGGGTGCCTGAACGGTGATCGGTCGCGAGCGGATCACTGCGGCGTACCGGTGACTCCGGAGGAGCTGGCGGCCGAGGGTGCGGCTGCGGTGCGGGCGGGAGCGCAGGCGTTGCATGTGCATCCGCGGGGAGGTGCTGAGCGCCTGCGGTGGGACGACATCCGAGCCGGACTTCGCGAGTGTGAACTTTCATGAGGACGGCGCGGAGCGCGCGATTCCGGGAGTGTCGCCAGGGGCGGATGGTGTGGAGGCGACTCGGGCGGTGCTCGACGCGGTGCCGACGCGGGACGTGCTGGTGCATGGCGAGGGCGAGTGGGCCTGGCCGGTACTGCGCTGGGCCTCGGCGCAGGGGTACGACGTGCGGGTCGGGCTGGAGGACATGCCGACAGGCCCCGAGGGACAGCCCGTCAGCTCTAGCGCGGACCTACTGGGCTACCTCTAGGAGAGGCGCTTCGCGAGGGCCGTGGCGGCCGCGTCGTCCTTGACCTCGCGGATGCCGACGATCGGGGTGACGGTGACGTATCCGGCCTTCAGGAGCGCCTCGTCGGAGTCGGATACCGGGTTGGGCGAGGGTGGTTCGAGCTCGATCATCGGTTCGCCACTCGGAGCGGTGGTTCCGACGACGCGCGAACGCTTGATCGGCGCCAGCGAGGCGTGCCGGACACCGCTGAGCTGGTCGAGCGGGCGGTCCGGAACGTTGATGGTCAGGACGGTACCGGCCGGCTCCGGCACGATCCAGGTGAGCGCCTCGGCTGCCACCGCGGCCGCTGTCGGCCAGTGGTCCGGGGCCTCGGAGTCGATGCTGATCGCGACCGCCGACAACCCCTGTCCCGCCGCGGTCAGCGCCGCCGCGACCGTGCCGGAGTGGAAGATCGGTACGCCGATGTTGTGGCCGCGGTTGATCCCCGACAACACCACGTCCGGGGCCCGCCCGAACGCCCCGACGGACGCCAGCGTCACCGCAAGAGCCGGCGTACCGTCGACGCCGATGTAGGTGACGCCGTTCTCCTCGAACGTCGCAGTCCGGATCGGCCGCCCGACCATCCCGGCGCGCGCCGAGCCGACGCCGCTCTCGTCGTCCAGCGGAGCCAGCACGAGCACCTCATGCCCGAGCGCGGCGATCGCGGGTGCGAGCGCCCGGATCCCCGGAGCCTGGTAACCGTCGTCGTTGGTGATCAGGACTCTCAGCTGTGGAGGCGCCATACCTCTACCCAATCACAGGACGTCAGCCGCGGTCCTCGATATCGCCTTCCGTCTCAAGTACTGCGCTGCGGAGCGTCTCCAGCGCCTCCGGTGACGGTTCTGCCCACAGTCCTCGCTGGGCTGCCTCGAGTAGGCGTTCGGCGATGCCGTGGCGGGCCCAGGGGTTGGACTTGCGGAAGAACTCGGCCATTTCGGGATTGGCGACGTACTCGGTGGTGAGGGTCTCGTACATCCAGTCGTCCACCACGCCGGCGGTCGCGTCGTACCCGAAGAGGTAGTCCACCGTCGCGGCCATCTCGAAGGCGCCCTTGTACCCGTGCCGCCGCATCGCCGTCATCCACCGCGGGTTCACCACCCGGGCCCGGAAGACGCGCTTGGTCTCCTCCTCCAGGGTCCGCGTCTTCACCTGCGCCGGTACGGCGGAGTCCCCGACGTACGCCTTGGGGTTGGACCCGGTGAGGTGACGGACCATCGCGATCATGCCGCCGTGGTACTGGAAGTAGTCGTCGGAGTCCATGATGTCGTGCTCGCGAGTGTCCGCGTTCTTCGCCGCCACCTGGATCCGGGCGTAGGCGCGTTCCATCGAGCCGCGAGCCTCGGCACCGTCGAGGCCCTTGCCGTACGCGTACCCACCCCAGACCGCGTACACCTCGGCCAGTTCGGCGTCGGTCCGCCAGTTCCGCGCGTCCACGAGCGGCAGCAGGCCGGCGCCGTACGAGCCCGGCTTGGAGCCGAACACCCGAGCGGTCGACGACCGTACGTCGTTGCCCGCAGCAACGTCAGCGTCGACGTGCGCCCGGAGGTAGTTGTCCGAAGCCCCTTCCTCCAGGGCGGCGACTGTGCGCACCGCCTCGTCCAAGAGCGTGACCACGTGCGGGAACGCGTCCCGGAAGAAACCGGAGATCCGGATCGTCACGTCGACACGCGGTCGGCCGAGCTCCTCCAGGCCAACCACCTCGAAGCCGGTGACCCGCCGTGACGCGTCGTCCCAGACCGGGCGGCAGCCGAGCAGCCACATCACCTCGGCGAGATCGTCGCCCTGGGTCCGCATCGCCGACGTACCCCAGACCGTCAGGCCGACCGATCGCGGCCACTCCCCCGTTTCCGCCTTGTGCCGGGCCAGCAGCGAATCGGCCAGCGCGACCCCGACGTCCCAGGCGTTGCGGCTCGGGATCGCCTTCGGGTCGACGGCGTAGAAGTTGCGCCCGGTCGGCAGCACGTTGACCAGACCGCGGGTCGGCGAGCCGGACGGACCTGCCTCGACGAAGCGGCCGTCCAGAGCGCGCAGTACGTTCGTCAGTTCGTCACCGGTGCGCGCGAGCCGCGGCACGACCTCCTCGGCGGCAAAGGTGAGCGACGCCTCGACCTGTTCCGACGGCCGCCCGAGCACCTCGATCACGACGACCGGGACCTTCGCGGCCTCCCAGCTCAGCGTCTCCATCCCGACCACGAGCTTGCGGGCGACGGCTTCCAGCAGGTCGACACCGTCGGCGCCACTCACCGCCGGCAGATCCGCGAGCGTCGCCAGCTCGGCAAGCTCCGGCACGGCCCGGCCGGGATCGGCGAGCATGGCCGCCTCGTCGACTCCGAAGGTCTCCCCCAGCGCCGTGCGCAGACCGGGAATCGAGTACGAACCACCCCAGAGCTGCCGCGCACGCAGTACGGCGAGCACCAGGTTGACGCGTGCCTCACCGGCCGGCGCACCACCGAGGATGTGCAGACCGTCGCGGATCTGAACGTCCTTGATCTCGCACAGATAGCCGTCCAGGTGCAGGACGAACTCGTCGAAGTCGTCGTCCTCGGGCCGTTCGGACGTGTGCAGGTCGTGATGCAGTTGAGCTGCCTGGATCAGGGTCCAGATCTGCGCACGCAACGTCGGCACCTTGTCCGGGTCGAGAGCCGACACGCTCGCGTACTCGTCGAGCAGATACTCCAGCTTCGCCATGTCGCCGTACGTCTCGGCCCGCGCCATCGGCGGGACCAGGTGGTCGACTACGGTCGCGTGCGCGCGCCGCTTCGCCTGCGTCCCCTCACCGGGGTCGTTGACGATGAACGGGTAGACCATCGGCAGATTCCCGAGGACGGCGTCCGGCGCGCAGCCGGCCGCCATCCCGATCCCCTTGCCCGGCAGCCATTCGAGCGTGCCGTGCTTGCCCAGATGGACGACCGCGTGCGCACCGAAGCCGCCATCCGACGGCGCGGCCTCCAGCCAGCGGTACGCCGCCAGGTAGTGGTGCGACGGCGCCATGTCCGGGTCGTGGTAGATCGCGACCGGGTTCTCCCCGAAGCCGCGCGGCGGCTGGATCATCAGGACCACGTTCCCGAAGCGCAGCGCCGCCAACGCGATCGCGGGCTCGTTCCCGGACGTGTCGACGTACAGCGCACCGGGCGGCTCGCCCCACGCCTCGGTCATTGCCTCGCGCAACGACTCCGGCACGCGACCGAACCACTGCTGGTAGACCGACCGCGGGATCGTCGCGACGGCGTTGGCCAGCTGCTCGTCGGTGAGCCAGTCGACGTCGTGACCGCCCGCCGCGATCAGCCGGTGAATGAGCCCGTCTGCGCCGTCCGCGCCCTGCAGTTCACTGAGGTCGAGGCCGCCGAGGTCGTACCCGGCGTCCTCGAGCTGCCCGAGCAGGACGACCGCCGACGCCGGAGTGTCCAGGCCGACCGCGTTCCCGATCCGGGCGTGCTTGGTCGGGTACGACGACAGCACCAGCGCGAGTCGCTTGTCGCGGTTCCGGACGTGCCGGAGCCGGGCATGCGCCACCGCGATCCCGGCCAGCCGGATACACCGCTCCCGGTCCGGCGCGTACCGGGCCAGACCGTCGGCGTCGTACGCCTTGAAGGAGAACGGGATCGTGATCAGTCGTCCGTCGAACTCGGGGATCGCGACCTGGGTCGCGGCGTCCATCGGACTGATCGCGGCGTCGCTGGCCAGCCACTGCTCGCGGGTCGAGGTCAGCGCGAGGCCTTGGATCAGCGGGATGTCGAGGGACGCGAGCGCTCCGGCGTCCCAGGCATCGTCCGAGCCGCCCGCGCTCGCGTTGGCCGCGACGGACCCGCCGGCGGCGAGGAGGGTCGTGACGAGGACGTCGCACTTGTGCAGCAGGTCGAACAGTCCGGCGTTCTCATCGCTGGTCGGATCGAGTCCGCGGAGCGTCCCGCAGTACACGGGCAGCGGCTGCGCGCCGGCGGCCTCGACCGCACTTGCCAGCGCATCGACGAAGGCCGTGTTCCCGGAGATCTCGTGCGCTCGGTAGTAGACGATCCCGACCACCGGCCGCTCATCCTCGACGAACGTCCCGCGGACGCCGTACGCCGGGAGTGCGCGGGGCGGGTCGAACGCGTCGCCCGTCAGCAGCAGCGTGTCGCTCAGGAAGCCGGCCAGGTTGCGCAGATTCTCGGAGCCGCCTTCGCGCAGATAGGCCAGCGCCTCGGTCACCGCGCCCGCAGGCACGGTCGACAACGACATCAGTTCGGCGTCGGGCGCGGCCTCGCCACTGACGACGACCACCGGCTTGCCTGAGGCGAGCACCGCGCCGAGGCCCTCCTCCCAGGCCCGGCGACCGCCGAGCAACCGGACCACGACGATCTCGGCCGCGTCCAGCAACGGGGTCAGGTCGGCGAGGTCGAGCCGGGCGGGGTTCGCGACCTTCCAGCCGGCGTCCGCCTCGGCGGCGGCGAGCAGATCGGTGTCGGCGGTGGAGAGCAGCAGGAGGTTCGCGGGCATGCGCGACCGGTCCTTCCTCGGGGTGTCCACGCCCCGTCCGGAGGTGCGACAGCGGCAGTTCCTGACTCCCCTGCGCCTGACTACGGCGCTGGGTCACAGTGGCGGGACCGTCCCGGACTCACACCGGGTTCCTGCAGTTGCCATCGCTTGACGCCGAGACTCTATCGGACGCTTGATTTCCGAAGGAGCGCGGCGAGTTCTTGACCCGTCCGGCTCGACGGTGCTAGGCCGGAATGATCGGGCTTGTCCGCTGGCCTCCTCCGGCATCGCGCACAACGCTGCTTCAGCACAAGTCACTCGACTTCTACTGAAGGGGATTCCTGTGCGCTTCCACCACTCTGCGTTCGTGAGCGCGGTCGTCGTGGCCGGCCTCGCCACCTCGGCCGTTGCCGTCCCACCGAGTCTCGCGACCGGCACCAAGCACGCCGATCCCGCCGTGATCACCACCTGGAATGCGATCGCCGAGCGGACCGTCTTCGCCGAGAACGCCACTCCGATTCCGTCCTCGGGCCTGTACTTCGGCTTCGTCTCCATCGCCGTGTACGACGCGGTGGTGGCGATCGAAGGACGGTATCGGCCGTATCTGAAACAGCCTCCCGTCCGAGCCAAGGCGTCGACGGAGGCCGCGGCAGTGACGGCGGCGTACCGGGTGCTGAGCTACTACTTCCCGGCGTCCGCGCAGAAACTCGCGGCGGACTACGCCGGATCACTCAGCAACATCCCGGACGGCTCGGCGAAGACCCGTGGGCAGCAGGTTGGCGATACCGCCGCCGCATCCCTGATCGAGGCGCGACTCAACGACGGGCGGGGCGCGGCGGTGACCCTCGACGTCACACCGGCACCGGGCGTGTGGCGTCCGACTCCGGATGCGTTCGCGCCGATGCTCGTGCCGTGGCTCGGGTTCGTTGAGCCGCTCGCTCTCAAGTCACCGACGCAGGTGCGGTTGCCCGGTCCAGACCCGATCACGTCGAAGGCGTACGCGCGCGATTTCGCCGAGGTGAAGGCGATGGGCGCAGCCGGAGACGATTCCGACCGGACGCCCGCGCAGACCCAGACCGCGTTGTTCTGGAACGCGAACGCGGTCGCGCAGTACCAGGCAGCACTGCGAGATCAGGTCACCAAGCGCGGGCTGGACATCGTGAAGAGCGCACGTGCCTTCGCACTCCTCGGCACCAGTACGGCCGATGCGTTGGTCGCGTGCTGGCGGGCCAAGTACGACTACGCCTACTGGCGGCCGATCACGGCGATCCGGCTGGCGGACACCGACGGCAACCGCGCGACGAAGCCCGATCCGACCTGGACACCGCTGGTCGCGACACCGCCGTACCCGGACTATGTCAGCGGGCATGCCTGCGCCAGCGGGGCCACGTCCGAGACCTTCAGCCGCCTGTTCGGAGCGCATTCAATCAACCTGACCGTCTCGTCGACCGTGACGGGGACGACTCGTCAATTCCGCACCGCCGCGGCACTGGACGCCGAGACCAAGAACGCGCGGATCTGGCTGGGGCTGCATTTCCGGCAGGCGATGGACGACGGAAACAAGCTCGGCCACCAGGCGGCGTCCTGGACCGCGAACCACGAGTTCCAACGGCGCTGACCTCAGCGGTGCATGGCGTAGTGGGCGGCGAGGAGGTCGGTGCCCCAATCGTTGCGGAGGTCTCGCCAGACGGAGTGGATGTGGTTGGCGTCGTCCTGGGTGTTGTCGTACTCGGCCAGGAACGTCGGGCCGGCGATCGAGTAGTAGTGGCGGTGGCCGACGCCAGGGTCGGTCGCGCCGGCCCAGGCGAAGGTCAGGCGCTCGATGCCCTGGTCGGTGATGTCCTGCCAGGTCTGCAACCCGATCGGTCCGGCGGCCCGTCCGACGTACTGGCCGATGAGGAGGCTGAACAACTGCCGTTGTTCCGCGGTCATGTCGCCGTACGCGAGGCCCTGGTGGAGAAGCCTGGCGTCGGCGACCGGGTCGTGCCGGGTCAGGATGTCGTCGGGTGCCTCCGGCGAGACGACGGCCACCTCCCGCTGGGCCGGCTCGAGCGCGTGCAGGAGCTGGAAGCCCAGGTCCTGCTCGGCGGCGAGGAAACGCCGGCCGGCCTGCGGCCCGGACCGGACCTCGGCCGGGTTCGACCCGAGGAACTGCGGGGTGAACGAGATCGCCCCGTCCACGAGCGTCACGTGCAAGGCCAGGTGGTGCCCGTTCAGCCGCCAGGCCCACGGCTCCGTCCCGGCCGGATCGCCCAGCACCCGCAGGAAGTACCGGTCGCCGACGACGGATCCCTCCCACTCGCCGCTCGCCGGCAGCGCCGGGATCCCGCGCACGATGATCTCCGCGTCCCACACCGCCCAGGCGTCTGCCGCACCGCGCTCACTGCACCCGATCGCGACGAGCCGCTCCACCAACTGCTGCTGGGCCGGAGTCAGCTCCGTCAGCGGAAGGCCCGGTACCGCACCCGGCAGGTAGGTCCACTGCTTGTGGTCCGGGGTGTCGAACGCCGCCTTGATCTTGTCCAGCTGCGCCGGCGACAGGCTCGCCAAGAGTTCGAGAACCGCTTCCCGGGTCTGCTCCACAACCATGCCGATGCTCCCGTTCCGTCGACCAGAATGCCTCGCCCAGCCTACGACCACCACCTCGTCCCGGTCGCGACACGTAGGACCCGACGCCGTCGTACGCTGCGCTGGTGTCTGGACAGTCAGGGGCTCGCGGCGTTGTCTCTGTCGTGGTGGGCTCCCTGAGCAGGCCTGGCGTGATGCTGGCCGTCTACCTGGTCTTCCTGTTCGTTCTGTACCTGGTCACTGCGGACCCGTACAAGGCGATCACGCTTCCGTTCGCAGCCGTCATCGGCCCGCCGGGCTTCGCAGTTGTGCGGTGGGCGTGGACCAAGCGCATCCACCCCTGGTGGATCCTTCGTCGGCGCGGTGACGATCCGGAGCATCCCGGGCCGGTGAGTCGGGCGTTCACCATCGGCCTCGCACTGCTGCTGATGGTGACCGGGGTGGCGGCGATGCTGCTCGCGGCGTTGTTCATCCTCGCCGCCGTGCGCGGGTGAACCTGTCGGCTGCCGCCTCACAGCCAGGCCGATCGCTCCCGTTCCGTCGGTTCGTACGTCGTCCACTGCTCGAACGGCCGGTCCAGCTTGTACCGGAAATCCGGCTGCCGCAGCAGGACCCGTGTTTCGGCATTGTCCGGGTTCCGCAGCGTCTCGAAGAACTTGACCGACCAGTGGAACCAGCGCATACAGAACAGCCGCATGGTCAGCCCGTGCGACACCAGCAACACGTTCCGCGGCGCGTCCGGGGACTCGAAGTCGCGATGCATCGTCTCCAGGAACGTCGACACCCGGTCGTACACGTCCGACCCCGACTCACCGTGGGTGAACCGGTAGAAGAAGTGTCCGAACCGGTCCCGCAGCACCTCCTGCTGCTCGATGTCCGCGGTGTCCTGGTAGTTGGCCCAGTCCTGCTCCCGCAGCCGCGGCTCCTCCCGGGGCTCACCGATCAGGTCGTCCAGCCCGAGTGAGTCCAGCGTCTGCAAGGCCCGCACGTACGGCGAGACATACACGCGGGCCGGCTCGTTCTCGAACAGCTCCCGCAGGTACTTGCCCGCCTTGGCCGACTGCTCGTGCCCGTGCGGCGTGAGCGGGATCGCGTGGTCGGGTACTCGCTCGAAGATCGACTTGTCCAGGTTCGCCTCGGACTCGCCGTGCCGGATCAGTGCGATCCGCATCGGGCGGTGACTCAACCCCATCGTGTTCCCTTCCGGCCGGCGACGGCCAGGATCGCGGCGACCCCGGCGGCAGCCACACCGACACGCCTGGCCAGCGCCGCGGTACGTCGTACGTCCGCAACCGCCGGTGTGGGTCCGTCGCCCAGTGTGCCTCGGTCCTCCTGGTACGACCCGTAACTGTTCGTGCCGCCGAGGGTCAGATCGAGGGCACCGGCGAACGCGGCCTCGACCGGCCCGGCGTTCGGGCTCGGGTGCTTCCGCGCATCCCGCTGCCAGACCTGGATGGTCTGTCCGGGCCGGCCGGCGGCGAGTCCGGTCAGCAAGGCGCACACGCGAGCAGGCAGCAGGTTGAGTACGTCGTCCAGCCGCGCGGACGCCCAGCCGAAGTTGAGGTACTTCGCGGACTTGTAGCCGACCATCGCGTCCAGAGTGTTGGCGGCGCGGTAGGCGAGCAGCCCGGGTACGCCGAGCACCCCGCCCCAGAGCAGCGGAGCGACGCACGCGTCGGAGGTGTTCTCGGCGATCGACTCCACGGTCGCGCGGGCAAGCTCGTCGGCTTCCAGGCTGGTCGCGTCTCGCGCACACAGGTGGCTGAGCCGGTCGCGGGCCGCCGGGATGTCCTTCTCCTCGAGCAGCCCGGCCATCACCTCGGCCTCGCGCTCCAGACTGCGGGCGCCGAGCACCGTCCACGTCGCGGCCGCCGTGACGAGCGTGTGAACGATCGGACGATTCCGGGTCAGCCGCTCGAGCACAACTCCGGCGGCTGCCGTCGCACCGACCAGGGCGACCGTGTACGCCGTACCGGCCGCGCGGGAATCGGCGTACCAGCGGGACTCCACGCGCGACGCGGCCTGCCCGAAGCCGGCCACCGGATGGAAGCGGCGGGGATCACCAAGAACACGGTCGGCCGCAAAGCCGAGGAGGAGACCGAATGCCCTAGTACCCCGTGGTGGAGAGGCTTCGAGTGATTGCGGTGTCCAGGTGCGTGCATCGCGGTGCTTGAGGGGCGTCCTCGATGCGGTTCCATCGTGGACGAACCTCAAGTGCCGCGAGGTGCGTGCCTGGGCGCCGGAAGCGCCGAAGGATCTCCACCACGGGGTACTCAACACCCTTGGCAGTCTGCCAGGTGGAGGTGTGGTTGGGTGATCGGCATGGGAATCGCGGAACTGCTCCGGGACGTCGACGGGAGCGGCGCCTTCGGGGTGTGGCTGGGGCGGCTGGACGGCGTACCGGTGTTCGAGCATCTGGCGGAGCGGACGCACTACTCCGCGAGCACGATGAAACTCCCGGTGGCGATGGCGATGATGCGCAAGGTCGAGGCGGGTGAGCTGGCGCTTGACCAGCCGGTGACCGTGCACAACGACTTCGCGTCCGCGGCCGGCGGGCGGTTCGGGGTGGACCCGGACGAGGACGAGGCGCCGGCGACCTGGACGAAGCTGGGTGAGCAGGTGCCGCTCGGGTGGCTGGCGACCGAGATGATCACCCGGTCCAGCAACCTCGCGACGGACCTCGTGCTGGAGCAGGTCGGGATCGATGCCGCCCACGCGGTGCTCGCGGAATACGGCCCCGGAGACAGCGCGATCCGGCGCGGGATCGACGACGGGCCGGGCGTGCGGGCCGGCATCAGCAACCTGATGAGCCCGGCGGGGCTGGCCGGCGTACTGGTTGCTGTCGGCAATCAGCAGGGCGCCTCGGGCACCTATCTGCGCGACCTGCTGGCCGGCAACCAGTGGAACGGCGAGATCCCTGCCCTGCTGCCGGCCGGGACCCGGGTCGAGCACAAGAACGGCTGGGACAGCCGGATCCGGCACGACGGCGGCATCGTCCGCCCACCCGACGCCGAACCGTTCGTGCTGGTCGTGTGTACGACGTCCGACCTGGCCGACGCGGATGCGCAGAAGCTGATCGCGAACATCGCGCTCGAGGCGTGGAACCACCGGCGCGACCTCGGAGGGGTCCGATGAAGGTCAGCACGCATCTGGTCTCCGCGCCGCTGCACACGCCCTTCATCACGGCACTGCGGACTGCGACGCACGCGGACTCGCTGCTCGTCGAGGTGAGCGACGGCGAGCTCAGCGGCTGGGGCGAGGCTCCGCAGGTGTGGAAGGTGACCGGCGATTCGCTGGCCGGGTCGCAGGCCTGCGTCGAGGGACCGATCACCGCGGCCCTGGACGGTCTCGGCCCGGACGACCTCACGGAGGCCTTGCGCCGCGTGCAGAACGCCGTGGCCGGCAACTTCGGCGCGAAGGGCGCGGTCGACGTCGCGCTGCACGACCTGGCCGCGCGGCGTCGCGGGCAGACGCTGCACGGTTTCCTCGGCTCGACCGTCGACATCGTGCGCACTGACATGACGCTGTCCGTCGGCGATCCCGATGCGCTCGCGGCAGCGGCACAGGCCCGGCTCGTGGACGGTTTCGACGTACTGAAGGTCAAGGTCGGCACCGACGCCCGCGCCGACGTCGAGCGGGTCCGGCGGGTTCGCGAGGCGATCGGCCCGGAACCGACGCTGCGGCTGGACGCCAACCAGGGCTGGTCCCGGCGCGACGCGGTCACCGCCATCCGGGCGATGGAGGACGCGGGCTGCGACCTCGAACTCGTCGAGCAGCCGGTCGTTGCCGCCGACCTCGAGGGCATGGCGTGGGTGACCGACCGGGTCCGTACGCCGATCCTCGCCGACGAGTCGGTGTACGGCGTACGCGACCTGGTCAACGTGATCCGGTACGGCGCCGCGGACATGGTGAACGTGAAGCTGGCCAAGTGCGGCGGACTCGGGCCGGCCCGGACCCTGCTGGAACTGGCCCGCGAGCACGGGATCCGGACGATCGTCGGCTCGATGATGGAGAGCCACGTCGGCGTCGGCGCGGCGGCGGCGCTGGTGTCGGCCTACCCGACGTCGGCGGTCAACGACCTCGACGCGGCCTGGTGGCTGAAGCAGCCGCCGGTGACCGGCGGGATCCGGTACGACGGCGCGCTGATCCACCTGCCTGCGGCTCCTGGCCTCGGCGTGACAGGCTTGACCGTATGAAGCTAGTCGCCGCCAAAGTCCCGGTCAGTACCGTCTGGACCGCGCCGGATGCGCCCCGTGACATCGATGCCGCGGCCGTCGCCGCCCAGCCCGATGTCGCCGCGTGGGCGAAGTCCATGGACACCGAGACCCGGCTCGGCCTGCACGGCCGGACCCTGACCCAATTGCTGTTCGCCGAACCTGTCCTGGTCCGCTCGGAGCGGGACGGCTGGTCGGAGATCCTGGCACCCTGGCAGCCGTCGTCCAACGACGAGCTCGGGTACCCGGGCTGGGTGCCGTCGAGCCACCTGGGTGAGCTGCCCAGCAGCGCGACCGCACCCGTCGCGATCACGGTCCCGACCGCGACGCTGCTCGCTGAGCCGGGCGCGGGCGCGCCGCTGGGCGAGCTCTCGTTCGCGACCGTCCTGGCGTCGACCGAGCACGCCGACGGGTACACCCGGGTGGCTACCCCGGATGGCGGGTCAGGCTGGCTGGCGGACGACGTACTGCGGTCCGTCGAGGAGCCGTCCGCACCTGAGGATCGGCTGCGGTTGGGGGCGTTGTTCCTCGGGCTGGAGTACCTGTGGGGCGGGACGTCGGCGTACGGCCGCCGGAGCGGGTCCGGACACGACGAAGCCCCCGGCACCAACAGGTGCCGGGGGCTTCGAGGAGGCTCAGTTGAACGAGTCGCCGCAGGCGCAGGAGCCGGTGGCGTTCGGGTTGTCGATCGTAAAGCCCTGCTTCTCGATCGTGTCGACGAAGTCGATCGAGGCGCCCTTCAGGTACGGCGCGCTCATCCGGTCCGTCACCACGTTCACGCCGCCGAAGTCGGCCACCACGTCACCGTCGAGCTGACGCTCGTCGAAGAACAGCTGGTACCGCAGCCCGGAGCAGCCACCCGGCTGCACGGCGACCCGCAGCGCGAGGTCGTCGCGGCCTTCCTGCTCGAGCAGCGCCTTCACCTTGGCGGCGGCCCCGTCGGTGAGGAGAACACCCGTGGCGACGGTCTGCTCGGTCTGCGCTTCAGTCATTCCTGACTCCAGTCATCTCGTGAGCGCCCGGCTGCTGTGTGGGCAGGCAGCCGTGCGCGGAAAGTCCGCTGTCATTCCGAACCAACAAGCGCCGATCCGGAACCATTCCCATGGTCGCACACCAATTTCCAGGATCAACAACCCCGGTCGCAGGGTGATCAGCGGGCCCAGGTCCGGGCGACACGCTCCGCAACCGCCGCCAGGGAGCCGTGCGGGTCGGCGAAGGCGCGCTCCTCCCCCACCGCGTCGACCAGCGAGTACGCCGACTCGACACCCATCGTGCGCATCTCGCGGGAGCCGATCTGGACCTTGCCGGCCAGGACCACGCACGGGCGCATGGCGTCGTTCGCGACCTTCGCGACGCCGGCGATCACCTTGCCGTCGCGGGACTGGAAGTCGAACGCGCCCTCACCACTCAGCACCAGGTCGACCCTCGACGCCTTCTCCTTCAGGCCGGTCAGGTCGGCGACCAGGTCGATGCCGGAGATGCGCTCGGCGCCGAGGAGTAGCAGCGCGTAGCCGAGACCACCGGCGGCGCCCGCTCCCTTCTGGTCGGCGGTCTTGCGCCCGGCCAGCTCGGCGAACCTGGTCAGCCAGCCGTCAACCGCCGGCTTGCGTTCGTCGGTGATGCCCTTCTGGGTGCCGAAGATGTTGGTCGCGCCGCGCAGCCCGAGCATCGGGTTCTCGACGTCACTCGCCGCGACGAACTCGATCCCGGCCATCCGCTCCCGGGCCGGCTCCAGGTCGACGGCGGTCAGCTCCGCGAGCCCGGTGGCACCGGCGTCCAGGCGGCCTCCGGTCGCGGTTGCACCGAGCGCCGCCAGCAGTCCGGCGCCCGCGTCGTTCGTCCCGGAACCGCCGAGTCCGAGGATGATCCGCTTCGCACCGGCCTCCACTGCGGCCGCGATCAGCTGACCCACGCCGTATGTCGTCGCGTCCTCGGGCCGGCGTTGCTTCGGCTCCACCAGGTGCAGGCCGCACGCCTGCGCAGTCTCGACGTACGCCGTTTCGCCCGCGAGCAGCACGGTCGCCGGGGTGTCGACGCCCAGCGGGCCGCGGACGGTGACGGACAGGAGCGTCCCGCCGACGACGGCGGACAGCACGTCGATGAACCCGGGGCCGCCGTCGGCCATCGGTGCGACCAGCACCTCGGCCTGCGGATCCCGCCGCCGCCACCCTTCCTCGATCGCCGCGGCCGCCTCGACGGCCGTCAGCGTGCCCGCGAACTTGTCCGGCGCAATCAGCACTCGCATGCCGACATCCTCTCCCACGGGCCGCGTTGACGTGCGCGGGCGCCGTCAGTTGGATCGTCAACATGAAGACAATCCTCTTCGCGTTGCGCGTGAGTGACCTCGAGCGCTCGCTCGCCTTCTACCGGACTGTTGGCTACACCGAGCTCACTACGGTGCCGTTCGAGGACGGGTCCAGCCTGGTCTGGCTGAAACTGCCCGACGAGCCGGCGGTGTCGCTCGAGCTGGTGCACCGCCCGGCCGACGGGCCGGTTGTCCTGGGCGGGTTCGCACACTTCGCGATCGAGGTCGAGTCGCTCAGCGCAACCGTCGACCGGCTGACCGCTGCTGGTCTCGAGCCTGGCGCTGTCGAGTTGCCAGGAGGTCAGGACGGTCCGAAGACGTCGTGGGTGACAGACCCCGACGGCTACCGCATCGAGCTGGTCGAGTGGCCACCCGGCGGCCCACCCACGCCTGAGCAGCCGTGACCAGTCAGCGGCGGAGCAGGCGCCTGAGGACGAGAGCCACGACTGCCCCGATGAGGTAGGGCCGGACGCGGCGGGCCAGCACCGGCAGCATGGTCGCCGCCAGGTTGAGCGCCGGCGGCTCGGAAGCCGCACCGGAAGCGGACGCGGACGATGTGCCGAGGTCCGAGGTAGGTGCTGATGGGTCAGCGGGCTGACCCGCGCCGGCGGCGCGCGCTGGGCCTGCCGGCTCGGCTGAGTCCGCGGGTTGATCCACGCGGGCAGCACGCGCTGGGTCCCCGGGCTGGGCCGGGCCTGCCGGCTGGGCCGGGCCGGCGGGCTGGGCCGGGCCTGCGGGCTGGGCTGGGCCGGCCTGGGCAGTGGGTTCGGTGGAGGGAGCGGACGCCGCCGGAGTCGCGGAGGTGGTGGAAGGGGTGGGCGCCGACGGGGTTGTGCGGGTGCTGGAAGGGGTGGGCGCGGACGGGGTTGTGCGGGTGGTGGGGGTTTGGAGGGTTGTGGTCAGGCAGGTGGTGAATTGGTCGAGGAGGCGGTCGGAGACTTCTTGGATGAGGCCTCGGCCGAATTGGGCGGGGCGGCCGGTGATGGTCAGGTCGGTGTCCACGGTGACCTGGGTCGACGTGGCGTCGGCCGCGGTCAGGCGGGCGACTACCCGGACGCTGGCCGTGCCGTTGCCTCGGCGGTCCTTGCCCCTGGCCTCGATCACGGCGTGATGGTCGGACTCGTCGCGCTCGACGAACGTGCCGTTGCCGGAGTACAGGAGTGACACCGGCCCCAGCTTCACCTTGCAGGAGCCGGTGAACTCGTCACCCTCGGCCGACGTCAGGGTGGCGCCGGGGAAACACGGCACCACCCTTCCGAGGTCGTTGAACGCGACCCACGCCTCGTCGACGGGAGCCGGTACGACGAACTTGTGCTCGAGCTTCATCCGGTCCCCGCCGCCGCGAGCACCGCACGCCGCGTCAGCACCGACGCGAGATGCCGCCGATAGTCGGCATCACCATTGAGGTCGGAGACCGGAGACGTCCCGTCGGCCGCCCGGGCCGCGGCCTCGCGCACGGCCTCCGGGGTCGCGGGCCGGCCGACCAGCGCGGCCTCGACCGCGCTCGCCCGGATCGGAGTCGAGCCCATGTTGGTGAGCCCGACCCGCGCCTCCGCGATCGAGTCCCCGTCCAGCCGAACCGCGGCCGCCACGGCCACGATCGACCATTGCTGCGCGACCCGGTTGAACTTCTCGTAGTGCGCGCCCCAACCGGTGTACTTCGGCACCCGCACCTCGACCAGCAGTTCGTCCTCGGCGAGCGTCGTACTGAACACGCCCTGGAAGAAGTCGGCAGCGGCCTCGGTACGTCGGCCGTCCGGGCCGGCGATCACGAACGACGCGTCGAGGGCAACCGCGACAGCGGGCAGATCGCCGGCCGGGTCGGCATGCGCCAGCGAACCGCCGAACGTACCGCGGTGCCGCACCTGCGGATCGGCGATCGTTGCCGTCGCCAACGACACCAGCCGGGCGTGCTCTGCGACCAGCGGATCGGTCTGCACCGTGCTGTGCGGGGTCATCGCACCGATCACCAGCGCGTCGCCGTCGTCGCGAACGCCCTGCAGTTCGTCGATCCGCCCGATGTCGACAATCGTCTCGGGTGCCGCGAGGCGTAGCCGCAGGACCGGCATCAGGCTCTGGCCACCGGCCAGCACCTTCGCGTCGGGCTGCTCGCGCAGCAGCGCGACTGCCTCGTCGACCGTCGACGGCGTGAAGTACTCGAAAGCTGCCGGGATCATGACCGCGCCCCTTCCTGCAACGCCTTCCAGACCCGGTACGGCGTACAGGGCATCGGCACGTCCGACACGCCGAGGTGGCGGACGGCGTCGACAATCGCATTGACGACAGCAGGCGTCGAGGCGATCGTGCCTGCCTCGCCGACTCCCTTCACGCCGAGCTGGTTCGTCGTCGACGGGGTCTCGGTCCGGGCGGTGGTGAACGACGGCAGGTCGGCCGACGACGGGACCAGGTACTCGACGAAGGACCCGCTCACCAGCGTGCCGGTCTCGTCGTGCACGGCCTCCTCGAAGAGCGCCTGCGCGATGCCCTGCGCCAGACCGCCGTGGACCTGACCCTCGACGATCATCGGATTGACGACAACCCCGACATCGTCGACGCTCACGTACGACCGGATCGTGGTGGCACCGGTCTCGGTGTCGACCTCGACCGCACACAGATGCGTACCGTGCGGGAAGGAGAAGTCCTCCGGATCCAGCGTCGCGTCGGCGTCCAGGCAACCTTCCGCGGAGCCGTCGAGCTTGTGCCCCTGGAAGACCGCGAACGCGAGCTCGGCCATCGTCATCCCCGACTCGGTCCCGCGGACGCCGTACCGGCCGCCCGCGAACTCGAGGTCGTCGACATTTGCCTCCAGCAACTGCGCCGCGATCGGCTTGGCCTTCTCGATCACCCGGTCGGCCGCGGCGAGCACCGCCATCCCACCGACCGCCAGCGACCGCGAGCCGTAGGTGTCCAGGCCGCGCGGCGCGACCTGCGTGTCACCGTGCAGTACTTCGATGTCCTCGAAGCCGACGCCGAGCCGGTCGGCCACGATCTGGCTCCACGCGGTCTCGTGTCCCTGCCCGTGCGGGCTCGTCCCGGTGATGACCTCGACCTTGCCGGTCGGCAGCATCCGGATCGACGCGTGCTCCCAGCCACCACCGACGTACCCCATCGAGCCGAGCCACCGCGACGGCGCCAGCCCGCACATCTCGGTGTACGTCGAGACGCCGATGCCGAGCTGGACCGGGTCACCGGACTCGCGCCGTTTCAGCTGTTCGGCGCGCAACTCGTCGTACCGGAAGAGTTCGCGGGCCTTCGCGGTCGCGGCCTCGTAGTTGCCGGAGTCGTACTTCAGCCCGGCCACCGTCGCGAACGGGAACTCCTCGTGCTTGATCCAGTTCCGCTCCCGGATCGCCAGCGGGTCGGCCCCGACCTTCGCGGCCAGTTCGTCCATCAGCCGCTCGACCGCGAACGTCGCCTCCGGCCGGCCCGCGCCGCGATAGGCATCGGTCCAGGTCTTGTTCGTGAAGACGTTCGTGCACTTCAGGTGGTACGACGGGAACTTGTAGATGCCGTTGTACATGAAGGCGCCGAGCAACGGGATCGCCGACGTGACCAGGCCGAGGTAGGCACCCATGTCGGCCAGCAATTCGACCTTGAGACCGGTCACGTCGCCGTCATTGGTCGCGGCCAGCGTCAGCTTCTGCCACTGGTCCCGGCCGTGGTGGCCGGCCATCAGCGACTCCGACCGGGATTCGCTGTATTTACAGGGCTTCCCGGTCCACCGGGCCGCGATGACGGTGAGCACTTCCTCGGGAGTGAACTGAAGCTTGCCGCCGAACCCGCCGCCGACGTCCGGCGCGATCACCCGGATCTTGCTCTCCGGGATGCCGAGCACGAGTGCGATGAAGATCTTGACGAAGTGCGGTACCTGGGTCGACGACCACACCGTCATCTGTTCGGGCGTCGGATCGACGACAATCGACCGCGGTTCCATGAACGCCGGGATGAGCCGCTGCTGGCGGATCTCCTTCTCGATCACGATGCCGCCGTCGCGGGCGGCCGCGATCGCGGCCTCGACGTCGCCACCGGTGCCGGCCGAGGCCGAGTCGAACGACCACACCGCCGACACGTTGGTGCCCAGGTCCGGGTGCGCGAGCGACGCGTCGGTCGCGGCCTGGCGCAGGTCGAGGACCGGCGGCAGCTCCTCATAGTCGACGTCGATCAGATCGGCGGCGTCGTTCGCCTCGGCCGCGTTCCGGGCCACGACCATGGCAACGATCTCGCCCGCGAACGCGACGTGGTCGACCGCCATCGACGGGTGCACCGGTGCCTTCTGCTCCGGCACGATCGCCCAGGCGTTCGGCAACGCGCCCTGCTCGTCGGCGATGTCGGCCCCGGTCACTACGGCGACCACCCCGGTCGCGGCCCGGGCGGCCTCGGTGTCGATCGCGGTGATCCGCGCATGCGCGAACGGGCTGCGCACCATTGCCAGGTGCAACATGCCCGGAAGCACGATGTTGTCGGTCCAGCGCGTCCGGCCGGTGACGAGGCGGGCGTCCTCCTTGCGCCAGCGTGGGCTGCCGACCTCTGCGGCCGGGCGTGCCTCGGTGGTCGTCATTGCGCACCTCCCGCAGCGGCGGCGGCGCGGACGGCCTTGACGATGTTCTGGTAGCCGGTGCACCGGCAGAGGTTGCCTTCGAGCCCGAGCCGGACGTCGTCCTCGGACGGGTCCGGATTGTCGGCCAGCAGATCGATGGACTGCATGATCATTCCTGGCGTGCAGTAGCCGCACTGCAACGCGTGGTTCTCATGGAAGGCCTGCTGCATCGGATGCAACTGCCCGTTGGCCGCGAGACCCTCGATCGTCGTCACCTCGTGCCCGTCGGCCTGGACCGCGAACACCGAGCAGGACTTCACACTCCGGCCGTCCAGGTGAACCGTGCAGGCTCCGCAGTTGCCGGTGTCACAGCCGACCACGGTCCCTGTCTTCCCCAGTTGCTCGCGCAGATAATGCACGAGCAGCGTGCGCGGCTCCACTTCGTCCGTGAAGCTGCTTCCGTCGACCTTCACCGTGATCCGGGTCATCGCCCCGCCTCCAGAAGTGAGCAAAGTCGTCCGTCCGATCCTGCTCTCCTGTGATGTCCACCACAAGAGATGTTCAATGGTGAATCGGTCCTGGCACCGTCGACAGCCGGTCGCCGGCACCACCCCAGCGCAGGGCGATGATCTCGGCGGCGATGCTGACCGCGGTCTCCTCGGGCGTCCGCCCGCCGAGGTCGAGACCGATCGGGCTCGCCAGCCTGGCCAGTTCCTCCTCGGTCAGTCCCGCCTCGAGCAGCCGCTTCACGCGGTCGTCGTGAGTCCGCCGCGAACCCATCGCCCCGATGTAGGCCAGCGGCGGCAACCGCAACGCCACCTCCAGCAGCGGTACGTCGAACTTCGGGTCGTGGGTCAGCACACAGATGACGGTCCGTCCGTCGATCCGCCCGGCCTCGGCCTCGGCCTTCAGGTAGCGATGCGGCCAGTCGACAATCACCTCGTCGGCCGACGGGAACCGCGAGGCCGTCGCGAACACCGCCCGCGCATCGCACACCGTCACCCGATACCCCAGGAACGATCCGAGCTTCGCCACCGCCGCGGCGAAGTCGATCGCACCGAACACCAACAGCCGCGGCACCGGCGCGTGCGACGACACGAACACCCGCATCCCCTCGCCGCGCCGCTGCCCCTCCGGCCCGTACTCCAACGTCTCCGTCCGCCCGCTCGCCAACAGCCCGCGCGCGTCGTCGGCCACCGCGTCGTCGGCCCGCGACGACCCGAGCGTCCCCGCGATCGGCTGACCGACCGGGCGCACCACCATCCGGCGACCGACCCTTGCCGGATCGGGATGCGCGATCACGGTCGCCACCGCCACCGGCCGCCCGGCCTCGACGTCGGCCGCCACCTCTCCCAGCTCGGGGTACGACGAGCGATCGACCCGCTCGACGAAGATGTCGATGATCCCGCCACAGGTGAGCCCGACGGCGAACGCCGACTCGTCGCTCACGCCGTACCGCTGCAGCATCGACTCGCCGGACTCGAGGATCTCCTCGCCCAACTGGTACACCGCGCCCTCGACACACCCTCCCGACACGCTGCCGACCGCCTCGCCCTCGGGCCCGACCAGCATCGCCGCACCCGGCGACCGCGGCGCCGACGAGAACGTCGCGACAACAGTGCCCACGGCAACCGACTCGCCCGCGCGCCACCACTCCATCAATCGCTCGAGCACATCACGCATCGGCAACCACCTCCAGGAGATCAGCAAAACTGGCCAGGCTGTGTCCCGCGACGAGTTCGTCCAGATACGGGAGCACCGCAACGATCCCGGTCTGCACCGGTAGGTATCCGGGCTTGCCGCGATGCGGATTCAGCCAGACCACCCGATGCGCCAGCGCAGCCAGCCGCTGCACCTGTGCACCGAGCAACGTGGTGTCGCCGCGTTCCCAACCGTCGCTGCACACGACCACGATCGACCGGCGCGCCATCCCTCGCTGGCCCCACCGGTCGAGAAACACCTTGAGCACTTCACCGAGCCGGGTGCCACCCGACCAGTCCGGTACGACGCTCCCCGCCGACCGCAGCGCGGACTCCGCATCGCCTCGGCGCAACGCCGGAGTCACCCGGGTCAACCGAGTCCCGATCGTGAACACCTCCACCGACCGTGGAGCCCGCTGGACCACCGTGTGCGCGAGCCGCAACAGGCTGTCGGCGTACGGGCGCATCGAACCGGAGACATCGACCAGTACGACGACCCGGCGCGGTCGGGTGCCGCGGCGGCGGTAGTGGACGCGAGCGGGCTCGCCGACCTGCCGGAGCTGGGCCCGGAGCGTCCGCCGTGGATCGATGTCGCCGCGATGCGATGGACGTCGCCGGACAGTACGACGTACCGGGATCCGGGGACGCAGCGACCCGAACAGTCGGTTCAGGTGGGCCCGATCACTCGCGGACAGTTCGGCGACGTCGCGGTGCCGGAGGACTTCCGTCGTACTCGCGGAGGCGTTCGACGACTGGTCGCCGTCCTGGCTTCCCGCACTGTCGTCCACCTCGAGGGCGGCCTGCACCGAGGACTGCGCCGTCGTACGCCGGGCCGCGCCGTTCGACCGTTCTCCGGAGAACCAGGCGGCGAACACCTCGTCGTACCGGGCGGTGTCGTCGGGTCCCGTGCACAGCGCGGCGCGGCCGGCCCAGTAGACATCCGCGGTGACGCCCGCGTCGAGCGCGGCGACCGCTTGGAGGAAAAGGTGCACCCGATCGGACGTGACTGCCAGTCCCGCGTGCCGGAGCGCCGACGCGAAGCCGGCCAACGCGAGATCTGGTGCGGCCATCTGTCCTCAGCTCGCCAGTAATCGGTCTAGTGATTCGCGCACCCGGTCGGTGTCCTCGCGGTACTTGAGCACGGCACCCAACGTCGCCGCCGCGGTCTCCACGTCGAGGATCTCGGTGCCGAGGGCATCGAGTGCGCGAGCCCAGTCGAGCGTCTCGGCCACCCCGGGCGGCTTGAGCAGATCCAGCTCACGCATCCGCTGCACGGAGCGCGCCACCTGCTCGGCCAGCCGGTGCGAGACCTCCGGCAGCCGGGTGCGGACGATCTCGACCTCGCGGGCCAGGCCCGGGTGGTCGATCCAGTGGTACAGGCACCGGCGCTTCAGTGCGTCGTGGACCTCGCGGGTGCGGTTCGAGGTGAGTACGACGATCGGCGGGGTCTCGGCGGTGATCGTGCCGAGTTCGGGGATGGTGACCTCGTACGTCGACAGGACCTCGAGCAGGAACGCCTCGAACTCGTCGTCCGCGCGGTCGATCTCGTCGACCAGCAGCACCGCCGGGCTCTCGCGGAGCGCGCGCAGCACCGGGCGGGCGAGCAGGAAACGCTCGTCGAACAGCGACTTCTCGACCTCTTCGACGGCCGGGTCCGAGCTGGTCGCCTCGACCGTGCGCAGGTGCAGGATCTGGCGGGGGAAGTCCCAGTCGTAGAGCGCCTGGGTCGCATCGATGCCTTCATAGCACTGCAGCCGGATCAGCTGCAGGTCGAGGGCTTCGGCGATCGCCGCGGCCAGGGAGGTCTTGCCAGTGCCGGGCTCGCCTTCGAGCAGCAACGGCCGGTGCAGGGCGAGCGCCAGGTACCCGACCGTGGCCAGGCCGTCGCCGGCCAGATATCCGGTTCCGCGCAGCCGCTCGGCAAGCTCTCCCGCGGAACCGAACAAGTTCATCTTTTCAGCATCTCGCAGCGGCGACGCCGTTGCCAAGGCTCAGCCGGGATGATGTCCGTCCGGCAATTGATGCACTGTGTCAACGTCGGCACCCTCTGCGACATCCGCACATTCAGCCTTTTCTACTTGATGTTTGCGCAGATACTCCCGAGCCCCGCTGTCCCCCTGCGCAGTTGCGATGATCCCGTCCCAGTGGTCCCGGCCCAGGAACACCGGGTGCCCGGGCTGGCCGTCGTACACCGCTCGTACCAACGCCGAGCGGTTCCCCGTGACCCGGCGTACCGCGGCTGCTGTGAGGCCTGGGACGTCGACCGGTACGACGACCACTCCGTCGACATCCTGCGGTGACGCCTTCAACCCCGCCCGGAGGGAGGCGCCCATCCCTTCATCCCAATTCGTTGCCTCGACCACCTGGACGGGCTCGTCAACCAGGACCGCTCGGACCTGGTCGGCCGCGGCGCCGATGACGACCAGGACCGGAGCACAGCCGGAATCGGCCAGGAGGCGGGCGGTGCGGACCACCCACGCCAGGCCGTCGGGGTCGCGGACCAGCGCCTTGGGTGTGCCCATCCTGCGGCCGGCACCGGCGGCGAGGACGAGGCCTGCGATCTTCACAACCGGAGAGTACCGATTTCACAGTCCGGGCAGTGATGTGCACCACGCGGCGAGGGGCACGCGGCATGGCACGATGTTTGACGTGACGACGATCGCGGACGGCCCGAAGTCCCTCCCGCTGCTGTTCCTGGGCCAGAGCACCGACCCCCACTCCGAGCGCGGGGTCGAGTGCCCCGGAGCCCTTCCTCCCGCCTCCGACCCGGACCTGGTCGAGCGCGCGCTGAAGGCCAAGGCGGCCCTCGGCGACCAGGTGTTCGTGCTCGGGCACCACTACCAGCGCGACGAGGTGATCCAGTTCGCGGACGTCACCGGTGACTCGTTCAAGCTCGCCCGCGACGCCGCGGCCCGGCCGGACGCGCCGTACATCGTGTTCTGCGGCGTGCACTTCATGGCCGAGTCCGCCGACATCCTCACCAACGACCAGCAGACCGTGATCCTGCCGGACCTCGCGGCCGGCTGCTCGATGGCGGACATGGCCCGGATCCAGCAGGTCGAGGCGGCCTGGGACGCGCTCGCGGACGCTGGTGTCGCGGACGTGACCGTGCCGGTCACCTACATGAACTCCAGCGCCGACATCAAGGCGTTCTGCGGCCGCAACGGCGGAGCGGTCTGTACGTCGAGCAACGCTGACACCGCGCTCGAGTGGGCGTTCGAGCAAGGTGAGAAGGTGCTGTTCCTGCCCGACCAGCACCTCGGGCGGAACACCGCCGTACTGAAGATGGGCATCTCGCTGGACGAGTGCGTGGTGTACGACCCGCACAAGCCGGGTGGCGGGCTGACCCGTGAGCAACTGGCCGCGGCGAAGATGATCCTGTGGCGCGGGCACTGCTCGGTGCACGGCCGGTTCACCGCCGCATCGGTCGACGACGTACGGGCGCGCGTCCCCGGCGTCAACGTGATCGTGCACCCGGAGTGTCAACACGACGTCGTGTTGAAGGCCGACCTGGTCGGCTCGACGGAGTACATCATCCAGACCCTCGAGACGGCCGAGCCCGGTACGTCGTGGGCGGTCGGCACCGAGCTCAACCTGGTGCAGCGGTTGGCCAAGCAGCACACCGACAAGAACATCGTGTTCCTGGACAAGACGGTCTGCTACTGCGCGACGATGAACCGGATCGACCTGCCGCACTTCGTCTGGGCGCTGGAGAACCTGGTCGCCGGCCACGTGGTCAACCCGATCACGGTCGATGCCGACACCGAGAAGTACGCCAAGCTGGCCCTCGACCGCATGCTCGCCCTCCCGGGTAAGACCGCCCAGGACTAAGACGAAACGCGGGCCGGGGCGTACCACTTGGCGAGAAGGTCCGGGAGGCGGTCCGGGCCCCAGCGGTCGACCGGAGTGATGCGGCCGTGGAGGGACGCAAGGCCCTTGGCGAGCTCGCCGACCACGTCACCGCGCCAAGAGACGACGGCGCCATCTTCTGGGCCGACGATCACTGCGGGGCCGCCGCGGTCGACGCAGACCACGGGGCACCCGGACGCCAACGCCTCGGTGACGGCCCAGCCGGCGGCCTCGCGGAGGGCGGGTGCGAGCAAGGCGTCGGCGCGGAACATTGCTGCCAGTACGTCCTCGCGCGGTAGCTGACCCATGAACTCGACCCGGTCGCGGACGCCCAGTTCCTCCGCCAGGTGCTCGGCGCGTCCCCAGTCCGGACCGTCGCCGATGATCCGCAGCTCCCAGTTCGCCGCCTCGGGACGCGCCAGCGCGCTGATCCCGAGCAACACGCCTTTCCACGGGATCAGCCGGCCGACGAACAGCGCGGTCTTCACCCCGGGCGCACCGAACGGTTCGTACGGCCCGGACGCGGTGAACCGCCGGATCGCGACGTTCGGCTGCACCACGATCTCGCGCGCGTACGGGCGGAAGGCCTCGGCCACATCCTTGTTCTGGGCAACCATCAGGTCGGCCTTCTGGGCCAGCTTCCGGCCGGTGAGGCGACGCCGGATGCCGGTGTAGGTACGCCGTACCAGCTCGGCCACCACTCCACGCGGCCCGAGCCAGTGCGCCATCGACAGCGGCGCGGTCGTCGAACCACCGACCGGTCCCCAGATCACCCTCGCGGACGACTCCTCGACGACGCCGGCCTGCATCCAGTCGACCGCGAACGTCAGGTGGTGGATGACGTCGAACGAGTGCTCCGCATGCAACCGTCGCGCGGTACGCCGGGCCAGGCCCTGCCACAGCGGGTAGTACCAGTACACGTCGGACGGGCGGCGACGCAGCCGCAGGACCCACTTCGGCAACTCCAGCGGTACGACGGTCAGCGCCGGAACCGGCCGGATCGCGAGCTCCTCGGCGATCTCGTGGGCGAACTTGCCCCGGGTGAGCAGCCAGACGTCGTGGTCCCGCGCCGCGGCCTTCGCCCAGGCCCAGCCGGCACCCGGCTCCGACCCGCCCTTGGGCCGGCACGCGTACGCGCTGAGCAGGACCTTCGGCCGGGTCGGCATCAGCCCATCCCCTCCAGCAACCTGCGCAGATCCGTGCTCGAGGTGGACGCGGTGTACGGGAAGTAGTGCACCGACGCACCGACCTCACCGAGCAGCCGCTCCAGCCGGGTCCCCTTCTCCGTGCCCTTCCAGTCGTCGCCCTTGAACAAGACGTCGTACCGGAGTTGCTTCCACATCTCGAACTTGTCGCTGGACCAGTCGCTGACCACCTCGTCGACCAGGCCGATCGCCCGGACGACCTCCATCCGCTCGTCGTGCGGCACGACCGGCGGCCGGCCCTTGATCCGCGCGACCACGTCGTCCTCGACCACACCGGCGATCAGGTGGTCGCAGTGCTCCCGGGCCCGGCGCAGGATGTTCAGGTGGCCGATGTGGAACATGTCGTACACACCGGGCGCGTAGCCGACGATCCCCATCAGCCCACCCCCGGCTGCAGGGTGGCCATCTCCCGGTACCACTTGGCGATCGCAGCCGCCAGGAACACCAGGTTGGCCGCGAGCAGGGCGCCGTACAGCACGATGAACAGCGACGGGGTGCCGAAGGCCAGGAACACCAGGCAGAGGACGCCGTAGTCGGTCGGTGCGATGAGCAACGACTTGACCACCGAGTCGCCGCGCTGGTTGGACTGCTGCGTTACACCGTGGCGCCGGCGCAGCTGATCGATCAGGATCAGCCCGAAGAACAGCACCGACGACATGCAGACGTAGCCGAGCGGGATCAGCAGCAGCGACTCGTTGCTGAAGGCATCGAAGCGGTAGAACGAGATGAGTACCGCGCTGTGCAGCAGGACGATCTTGACCGCGTCGATCATGTGATCCAGCCACTCGCCCAGCGGCGATCCGCCACCGCGCAGCCGGGCCAACTGGCCGTCCGCGGAGTCGAGGCCGTAGCCGAGCACCAGCAGCGCGGTCACGATCAACGCTAGGCCGAGCGACGGCCGGACCGTCGCGACCAGCACGATGCCGATCAGTGAGCAGAAGCCGGACGCGAGGCTCACCTGGTTCGGCGTACGCCGGCCGAGGAACGCCGCGGCCGCGAAGACCCGGCCGATCCGCCGGTTGACGAAGCGCGAGTACGCCGGTGTCCCGGCTGACGGCTTCTGGGCCCGGGAGAGCTGACCGACGACCTCACCCAGGGCGGTCATGCGACGGAACTGCGCGACTGCCGCTGATCGATGGCGGCGCGCAGGATCGGGCTGCGGGATCCGCGACCGGCCGGCAGGACGCTGACCAGCTCGCCCGGTATCCCGTCGAGTTCGTCCACGCCGAGCACGCCGTCGGTACCACTCGCAGCGAACACGGTCTGTACTCCTACTACGCCGGTCAGCCAGTCGGACCGTACGCCGTCGACCACAACCACCTCGTCGACGCAGCGCAGGTGCTCGATGATCTGGATGCGCTCCGGCAACGGCACGAACGGCCGCGCACCCCACGCGTCCATCGCCCACTCGTCGGTCAGTACACCCACGACCAGCCGGTCACAGGCCCGCCCGGCCCGTCCGAGCACGTCGAGATGCCCGACGTGGAACAGGTCGAAGACTCCAGCCAGAAATCCGATCCGCGACAAACTCTGATCCCCCAGTGGCTCCGGGCAGGAGCCGTCTCTCGATGAGCCTCGACGGCCCGGTACGACGCGTCCCCCCGCGTCAGCGGCACTATACCGGTCAGTCACGGTCAGCCCGGCGCCCCCGACGCGTCCGCCCGCCGTCGGCGTGCCGCGCGATCGCATCGGTGTAGATCCTCTCCGTGGCCTCGAGGTCGCGCTCCGGGGTGAAGCGGTTGAGATAGACCTGTCGGGCTCGTTCGCCGAAGGCTACCGAAGTCCGGGGATCGGTCACCAACCCCAGGGCCTTGCGCAGCCCTTCCGGGTCACCGGGCTCGGTCAGCGCGCCGGTCTCACCGTCGTCCACCAACTCCGCCAGCGCTCCCAGCCGGGATGCGACCACCGGCACCCCGTGCGCGAACGCCTCCACCACCACGAGACCGAAGCTCTCATACGAACGCGCCGGTACGACGGCGGCGCGCGCGGACCGCAGTACTTCCATGCTGTCGGCCCAGGGAAGTTGACCAAGTACCTGAATCGACAGGTCGTGCCGAGCGCGCTGCTCCGCCTCGGCGCGGAGCGTGCCGTCGCCGACGACGATCAGCTTCCCGAGCGAGGAATCCCACGCCTGCAGGAGATCCGCGAAACCCTTGTCGTCCTCCAGGCGGCCGAGGAAGACGACCGCATCGCCGGCACCGCTGCGAACCTGCCCGGAGTGCGGGACGGCATGCGGCTTCACCACGAACAGCTCGGGATCGAAGCCACCGGCGACGTACCGGTCGCGGACGAACTCCGACGGCGCGACGAGAGTCGTGACGTACCGCTGCCAGGTGCGCAGGGTGTTGTGGACGCCGATGCTCGTGGCCAGGGGCAACGTCTGCACCCGCGACTCGCGATAGCAGCTGTGCACCACACCGGCCCACGGAAGCTTGCCGACACAGGACTCGCACGGCTTGCCGTCACGCTGCAGGACTGCGTTGGCGCACATCAGCCGGAAGTTGTGCAGCGTCGCCACCACCGGAAGGCCCAGCCGGTACGCGGCTCGCAGCACCGAGGGACTGAACAGCGGGAACGTGTTGTGCACGTGCACGACATCGGGCCGATTTTCCTGCAATAGAAGTGTTAAATCGCGTTCGGCCGAAAATGACCAGACGGAGCGGAACGGTAACAGAGTGCGATCTTTTCGGCTCATCGCGGCGATATCGTCGCTGTTCCGGGCGTACAGGTCGACCTCATGTCCTGAGTTACGCAACAAATCAACCGTTTGCGCGACCACGGTGTTCTCGCCACTGGGTTGACCGGTCCGGTAACGGTTGTGCAACATGGCGACCCGCATGGCACTACCTTAAGTCTCGCGGTGGCTACACCTGGTTTCAGGGACCGCAACCCCGGAGGGTGCATTGAGGAAGTTGTGGTTCGCAGCGCTTATCGCTGCTGCGCTGTCAGTCGTTACGATCGCGCTCCCGGTGATCGCCAACGAGAACAAGGCGACCACCGCCGCCAAGTCTCGTCAGGTGCGCGACACAGCGGCTTCCGGTGTGCTCCCCTCACACCGCGCACCCAAGCCGAAGGCCACCCACCCGGCGACGTCGGCGCCGACGGCCACTACCAAGCCGCCGTCGACGAAGCCCACGGCGCAGCCCAGCAAGCCGCCGTCCACCGAGCCGGCCTCCCCCACCGGCCCGACGGTCCCCACGGCGGACGAGGGCGACGCCGGTCCGGCCTTCGCCGGTCCCTGCAGCGGCGTGGTGATCAAGCCTGGTGACGACGCTCAGTCGATCGTCAACGCCAAGCCCGCCGGGACGACGTTCTGCTTCGCGGCCGGTCTGCACCGGATCTCCGACACGATCCGGCCGAAGGCGAACATGACGCTGGCCAGCGCGGCTCGCGCCGTACTGACCGGATCCGTCCCGCTGACCGGCTGGACCAAGTCCGGCTCGGCGTGGGTGGTGCGTGGCGCGCTGCCGGCGGCGTATGGGGCGAGTGGGCAGTGTGAGGACAACGTCTCGAACATCTGCCACCTGCGTGAGCAGTTGTTCCTCGACGGCGCGCATCTGACCCGGGTCGGCAACACCTCCAAGGTCGCGCCGGGCACGTTCTACGCCGACTACGGCGCGAACGCGATCTACCTCGGCGACGACCCCGCCGGTCACTCGGTCGAGATGTCGAAGACGTCGACCGCGATCGAGTCCGGGTCGACTGGTGTCGAGGTCCGCGGGCTCACCATCGAGCACTTCGCCAGCGCGCCGCAGGCCGGCGCCCTGGTCTCCGGGCCGGGCTGGAAGGTGACGGCGAACGACGTACGCTGGAACCACGCCGTCGGCGTGATGCTGGTCAAGGCCAACAACACCAAGGTCGAGAAGAACCTGATCCGCGACAACGGCCAGCTCGGCCTCGGGCAGTACAGCTCGGCCGACGCGACGGTGACGCGGAACGTGATCAGCTCGAACAACACCGACGGCTTCTGGATCGCCGACTGGGAGTCCGGCGGGATCAAGTCGACCCGCTCCTCCGGCACCGTCAGCGGCAACCTGATCAAGGCCAACCGAGGCGTGGGGATGTGGGCCGACGTCGCCGACGACGGCCGGGTGATCAGCTCCAACCAGATCATCGGCAACTCCGCCGACGGGATCCGCTACGAGATCAGCCGGAACGGGACGATCGAGAACAACACGATCACCAACAACGGCTTCGGCACCGGGCGCGGTTCGGGTACGTCGCTGTGGGACGGCGGCGGGATCAACATCAACACGTCGTCCGGCGTCACCGTCCGCGGCAACGTGGTCAAGGGCAACGTCAACGGCATCGCGATCCAGTCGCGGACCCGCGGCACCGGCCCGTGGGGCACGTACCTGCTGCGCGACATCAGCATCACCGGCAACACGATCGAGATGACCGGCGGTACCCAGAGCACCGGCATCGTGAAGAACTCGGGCGCCGAGGTGCCGGACGGCGAGGTCGTGTTCAGCGGCAACAAGTACGTCCTCGACGTCCTGGGCGCCAAGCGCTTCTCGATGTTCGGTGCCAAACTCACCGCCGATGGCTGGCAGAAAGCCGGCCTGGACCTAGTAGGCAGCTTCCTCGCCAACTGACCACCGGCGCCACGGCTTGCGCGAGGCGCTCAGGCGCGAGGACGTGCGGGTCGAGGAGAACGAACCCGATCGGTGACCTCTGGCGGAACGCCCCCGTGGTTCGGGTTCGGCTGGGGTGGCGGCGTGCAGCTGGACAGGAAGTGTCGGGCCGACCGGTAGTGCAGCTGAGCGTCGGTGCGTTCTCTGTACGCTGTCTCGCGAGTGCACTACCTGTCGGTCTGTACACCGCTGCTCGATGAGCCACGCCGTCATCCTCTCCCCGGCGCGATCGATTGCCTGTTGCAACGGGATTGGGGCTGGGTGCAACAGAAATTGCGCGGAAAGTATTGCCTTGGCTACCTGAGGTAGTAGTAGTCTGCAGACGAAGCCGCGCCATGGGGGGTGCGCTCAGGATCCACCTGTGCCCCCGGAGGCTCCGCAATGAAGACAGCTACCGCAGTTGTGGTGATCGTTGCAGTCGGCACCTTCGCCGTCACGACAGCCTTGCCCGCGCACAGTGCGCCCACCGACGACGTCTTAGTGCAGGGCGAGTTCAGCCTGTTGCCCGCGGCACCCACGGACAGCCTATTGCCCGCAGCACCCACGGACCGGCTGTTGCCTGCGGCACCGTCTGACGATCCGCTGCACGCGATCATGCCGGGAGTGCAGCCGACGCCTCCCCCAGCGGATCTGCCCACGACGCCGCCCTCCGCGGACGCGGTGTTCCCATCCGGACCATCGCAAGCACCCCAATGTGCCGGGGTCACGATCAAGCCCGGGCAGGACGCCGCGAAGATCGTCAACGACGCACCGAACGGTACGACGTTCTGCTTCACGGCCGGCTTGCACCGGATCACACAGACCATCCGCCCGAAGGCTGACCAGGTGCTGGCCAGCGATCAGGGCGCCGTGCTGACCGGGTCGGTGCCGCTGACGAGGTGGACCGCGTCGAACGGCGACTGGGTGACCACGGGAGTCCTGCCACCGGCGTACTCGCAGACCGGGCAGTGCGAGGACAACGTCGCGAACATCTGCTACCTGCGTGAGCAGGTATTCCTGAACAGCAAACACCTGACCCGGGTGGCCAGTCGGGACAAGGTTGCCCCCGGCACCTTCTACGCCGACTACGCGGCGAACGCCGTCTACCTGGGTGACGACCCGCGTGGCCGGTCGGTCGAGATGTCGAAGACCGAGACCGCGATCCAGTCGACCGCGGGCGGCGTGACCGTGCGCGGGCTGACGATCGAGCACTTCGCGACACCCGCACAAGGTGGCGCGGTCGTGCTCGGGCTGGGCTGGAAGGTCCTCGCCAACGACATCCGCTGGAATCACGCGGTCGGGGCAATGCTGGTGAACGCCGACGGCGCCGTCCTGGAGAAGAACTTCATCCACTCCAACGGCCAACTCGGCATCGGGCAGTACAGCACCCTCAAGGGCACCATCTCGGCCAACGAGGTGAGCTACAACAACACCGACGGCTTCTGGATCGCGGACTGGGAGTCGGGCGGGATCAAGACCACCTGGTCCAGCGGCGGCTGGGTCACCGGAAACCTGATCAAGCTGAACCGGGGCGTCGGGCTGTGGAGCGACGCGTACGACGACGGCCGGACCTTCAACGCCAATCAGATTGCCGACAATGCGGCGGATGGGATCCGGTACGAGATCGGCCGCAACGGCGTGATCGAGAACAACGAGATCAGCGGCAACGGCCTCGGCACCGGCCGTGGCTCAGGTACGTCGCTGTGGGACGGCGGCGGGATCAACGTCAACACATCGTCGAACGTCCAGATCCGCGACAACGTGGTCGCCGACAACGTGAACGGCATCTCGATCCAGTCCCGCACCCGCGGCTCCGGCCCGTGGGGCCTGAATGTGCTCCGCGACATCGTTGTCTCCGGCAACCAGGTGACGATGCGCGGCGGGACGACCGCTACCGGCATGGTGCAGAACGCCGGCGCGGCCATCCCGCTCGGCGAGGTGACGCTGGACAAGAACACCTACATCCTGGACAGCCTGACCACCGACCGGTTCCAGAAGACCGGCCAGTGGTACAGCGCCCAGGAATGGCGCCAGACCGGCCAGGACACGACAAGCACCTTCACAACCCGGAGATCAGCGAACTAACGTGCCCGACCCGGCAGTCAGGGAGCTGACGTGGTCGACCCGGCAGTCAGTGAGCTAACGTGGTCGATCAGCAGGGCGCGGAAGACTGTTGAGTCGCGTAGGTCGGGGGTGAAGACCGAGTCGACATCGAGCAACGCATCGACCACAGCGGCCGGACCTGAGGCTCCCGCAAGGGCAGCCTTGAGCCGGTCGGCCTGCGGATCGTCGACAATCGGCGTCTTCAACACGTAGACCATCCACGCGGCGACGGCCAGTGAGATCACCCGAGGCTCGGCGCCCGCAGCCAGGCGGTCGCGGACTGTCCCCAGCATCCGGACCGGTAGCTTCACCGACCCATCCATCGCGACCTGCGTGGTGCGATGCTTCAACGCCGGATTGGCGAACCGCTCGAGGACGGACGCGCCGTACTCGGTCAGGTCGAGGCCGTCGGGTGCCGTCAGCGTCGGTACGACGTCCTCCGTCATGAGCTGTCGTGCCAGCGCGGACAACTCCTCGTCCCGCACCGCCTCAGCGATGGTCTCGTACCCGCGCAGAGCACCGAGGTAGGCAAGCATCGAGTGGGTGGCGTTCAGCATCCGCAGCTTGGCCTGCTCCCACGGCGCAACGTCGGCGGTAAGGACAGCACCACCGCGCTCCCACGCCGGCCTGTCCCCCGCGAAGTCGTCCTCGATCACCCACTGCAGGAACGGCTCCGCGACCACGACTGCCTCGTCCCGTACGCCGAGCAGCCGGGCCGCCTCGTCACGGTCCGCGTCGGTGGTCGCCGGCACGATCCGGTCGACCATGCTGGCCGGGAACCGGGTCGTCTCGAACACCTCGGGAACCTTGCCCAGGGCCTCGAAATAGTCCGTCACCAGCTTCCGCAGGAACGGCCCGTTGGCCACCAGGTTGTCGCACGACACGATCGTCAACGGCTCGTCCCGGCGCGCCAGCCCGGCCGCGAGCTGCCCGACCACCGTGCGCGGTGGGCGGCCGGTCAGGTCCGCCTGGATCTCGGGATCGTCCAGGTCGAGGCCGTGACCGGCCGCTCGGTACCCCTTCTCGGTCACCGTCAGCGTGACCACGGACACCGCGGGATCCGCGATCCGTGCCACCACAGCGTCCGGATCCTCCGGGGCGGTCAGGACCTCACGGATGCTGCCGATCACCTGCACCGACGGATCGCCGAGTCCGCGCTCCAGAACGCAGTACAGACCGTCCTGCGGCGCGAGCTGGTCGCGGACCCTGCCCGAGCGCTGGCTCACCCCGGTGATCCCCCACCGCGTCTCGCCGCCGGCGACGGCGGCGCGCTCGGTGACCACGGCCTGGTGGGCGCGATGGAACGCCCCCAGCCCGAGATGGACGATGCCGACCGACAACGCCCGCGGATCGACCGCGGGGGCGACGGGGAGATGGGTGAGACTCAGCCTGCTCAAGCGTGCACCTCAGCTTTCATTCGGGTTCTTCCTTCACACGGGCGACCAACTGCGTGGGGTTGACGAAACGCAGCGCGACCACGAGCAACACCAGCATCATCGCCGTGTACATGACCGCCATCGCGTCGACCGACTGCTGGGCACGTATCCCGGCCGCCGACATCGAGTAGTACAGCGCGACCACCAATGTCTGCGAGTCCGGACCGGCGGTGAGGAAGGTCAGCTCGAACATCCCCACGGTACGGACCAGCACCAAGATGGCCGAGGCCAGCAGGCCCGGCACGAGCAGCGGTGCGAGGATGCGCAGGAACACCGCGCGGGTGTTCGCCCCGAGCATCCGGGCCGCGCTCTCGATCTTCGGATCCACCTGCTCGATGAACGGCGTCATGGTCAGGATCACGAACGGCACCGACGGCACCAGGTTCGCCAGCACCACGCCGGACAGGTGACCCGCGAAACCGAACTTGTACAGCACGGTCGCGAGTGGGATGCCGTACGTGATCGGTGGCATCAGGATCGGCAGCAGGAAGGTCAGGTACACCAGCCGCTTGCCCGGGAAGTTCTGCCGGGCCAGCACGTACGCCGCCGGCGCACCGACCAGGACCGACAGTACGACGACCAGTCCCGAGGCGATCAGGGTCACGGAGATGACCTGCAACAACCCGAACTCGTGCCACGCGTCGCCGTACCACTGCGTCGTGAAGCCGTCCGGGACCCACGTGTCGAACCAGCGGCGGCCGAACGAGCTGACCAGCACCGACCCGACCACACCGGCCAGGTTGACGAAGAAGAACACCACCACGGCCCAGATCAGCCAAGCGGTCGGCGTCGCCTTGAGGGCTCGCGTGCTCATCCCTTGCCTCCTGTCGATCCGGTGTAGAGCCGCGACCGCCACAGCAGCACGACCGCCACCACGACCAGCTCGACCACGCCCATGATCATCGCGATCGCCGAGGCGTAGGCGTAGTCGTACTGCTCGTACGCCGCCTGGTACGCGGCCAGCGAGATCACCCGGGTCGATCCGGCCGGGTTTCCGACCAGGACCGCCGACGGGAAGACCGAGAACGCGAGCACGAACGTGAGCAGGAACGTCGTCGCCAGCCCGGGAGCCAGCAGCGGCAGCGTGATCCGGCGGAACCGCTGCGCCCGGGACGCGCCGAGCGTCGCGGCGGCCCGTTCGAGGGTGGGATCGATACCGCTCAGGTACGACAGCACCAGCAGGAACGCGAACGGGAACCCGGTGATGACGAGCGAGAAGAACACGCCCCAGTAGTTGTTGGTCAGCCGGATCGGGTCGTCGATCAGATGGACGGCCATCAGGATCCGGTTGAACCAGCCGGTCGGGCCGAGATAGTTCAGCAGGCCCTGCGCCGTCAGCACTGTGCCGAGCGTGATCGGTACGACGAGCACCGTCGTGAGCAGCCGTTTGCCGCGGAACCGGCCGCGCATCCGGAATGCGATCGGCACCGCGGCGAGCACGTTCAGCAGTGCCGCGGGCAGCGCGATCTTCAGCGTCGTGACGATCGTGTCGCGCTGATAGGCGTCGTTGAAGAACTTCTGGTAGTTGGCCAGAGCCCCGCCGCCCTTCAGCGGCTGGAACGACAGACTCAGCCCGTACAGGAACGGGTAGATGAAGAGCAGCAGCACGAAGACAGTGGCCGGCAGCAACAACCAGAGCCGCCGGTCGACGCCGCGCTCGGCCAGCCGGTGCTGCCAGCTCGCGGTCTCGCTCATACCGCGAGCCCCGCTGTCACCAGCTCGGCCGCGGGACGGTCGGACGCGTACACCAGCAGGCGGCTCGGGTCGATGGCCACCGACACCGACTCACCGGCCTGGACCTTGCGTTCGGTCCGGGCGTGGAGACGCGTGCCGTCGTCCAGCACGACCTCCACCGCGAGCTCGCGGCCTTGGTACTCGACCACCTCGACGAGACCCTGCAGGCCTTCGGTGCCGAGCTTCACGTCCTCGGGCCGCACCGCCACGACCACGTCCTCGCCGGCGGCGACCGTACCTTGCGCCACGCCGTCGATCGTCGTACCGCCGAGCGGGACCGTCACGACCTCGCCGGCCACGCTCCGCGCCGCGAGAGGCAACAGGTTGCGGTAGCCCATGAAGTCGGCGACGTGCCAGGTGGTCGGCGTCGTGTGCACCTCCTCAGGCGTGCCGATCTGTTGCACCCGGCCCTCCCGCATCACGACCAGGCGGTCGGCCATGCTGAGCGCCTCCTCCTGGTCGTGCGTCACGTACACCGTGGTCAGGCCGAGCGACTGGTGCAGGCGGCGGATCTCGGTCCGCATCTCCAGCCGGAGCTTCGCGTCCAGGTTGCTGAGCGGTTCGTCCATCAGCACCAGCGACGGCTCGAGCACAGTCGCCCGGGCAATCGCGACGCGTTGCTGCTGACCACCTGACAGCTGCCCGGGCAGCTTGCCGGCGTGCTCCTCGAGCCGGACCATCTCGATCGCCGCGGTGGTCCGGCGCCGTACCTCGTCCTTCGGCAGCCGGCGCATCCGCAGACCGAACGCGATGTTGTCCCGGACGGTCAGGTGTGGGAACAGCGCGTAGTTCTGGAAGACCATGCCGAAGCCGCGCTTCTCCGGCGGCAGCGTGTCGATCCGCTGGTCGTCCTGCCAGATGCTGCCGGTGGTCAACGGCAGCAACCCGGCCAGACAGTTCAGGGCGGTCGACTTGCCGCAACCGGACGGGCCGAGCAGGGCGATGAACTCGCCCCGCTCGATCGTCAGGTCCAGCCCGGCCAGCGCGTCGGCCGTCCCGAACCGGCGGCCGACGCCCTCCAGCCGGAGCCGGCCGAAACCACTCACGACTTCTTCACCTTGCTGCCGCCGACCTCCCGGTCCCACTTGTCGAACGCCGCGACCAGAGCCTTCGCGTCCAACGGCACCTCGTTCGGAGTGTCGGCAATCAACTTGTCGTACTCCGGCCGGCCGAACTCGGTGATCGCGTCCTGGCTCTCCTGCGGTGCCTTCGACAGGTCGACACCCTTGATCGCCGGACCCGGGTAGAAGTAGCCCTTGTCGTAGGCCTTCGCCTGCTGCTCCGGCGTCAGCATGAACTGCAGCAGCTGCAGGATCGCGGCCTGCTTGTCGGTCGAGACTCCCTTCGGTACGACGGCGTAGTGCGCGTCGGTGACCCAGTGGAAGCCCTTCAGCGGGGTGATCGCGGCCTCCTTCGGCACGGTGCCGAGGACGCGCGGGTTGATGTCCCAGCCCGTCGTACTGGCGATGATGCTGGCCGAACCGTTGGCCAGCGCCTTCATCGTGTCCGCCGTACCGGACGGGTAGAAGTCGACGTACTGGTTGAGCTCCTTGAGGTAGGCCCAGGTCTTGTCCCAGCCGTTGACCGGGTCCTTCGGGTCCTTGTCACCGAGGATGTACGGCAGGCCCATCAGGAAGGTCCGGCCGGGTCCGGAGTTGGCCGGGCGTGCGTACATGACCTTGCCCTTGTTGGCCTTCGCGTAAGCGAGCAACTCCTCGGCCGACTTCGGCGGCGACGCCACCTTGGCCGGCAGGTACTCCAGCAGCGGGCCGGACGGGTAGTACGTGACGGTGACGCCGACGTTGCCGGCCAGACCCTGCATCTTCGCGGCCGGCTCGAGGTAGTCCTTCATGCCGGGCAGCCGATCGGCGTACTTCGGCAGCAGGTCCATCCACAGGCCCTGCTCCGCGCCGGCCGCGAGGCCGTCGGTACCGGTCAGCACCAGGTCGATGTCGACCCGGCCGGCGTCCTGCTGGGCCTTGATCTTGCCGGACAGCTCGGGCGCCGGACCCTTGGAGTAGGTGACCTTGGAGATCACGTCGGAGTGCTGCTTGACGAAGTCGTCGATCATCGGCTGGGTCAGCTGCAGGTTCCCGGCCACGTCGAGGATGTTCAGCGTCACCGCCTTCGAGGGCTTGTCCGGTGCATCGCCGGAGCTGTCGCCGGACGACTGGTTGGGGCTTGTCGGGGCTCCGCACGCGGCCAGTACGGCGAGCAGGCCGACGACGGCTGTGCGGCGGACGCGACGGCCGGTTCTGCGCTGCAGGGGCATCGGGTCTATCTCCTCTGGATCAAGGGCGGGCCCGGCGTGGTGCCGGGATTGATCGGCTCGGGGCGGCAGATCAGGGGCTTGCCGCGGGCCCCGTGGAGTCACGGACGATCAGCTCGCCGTGCAGGGTGCCGCGGGTGTCGACGGTGCTGTCCGGGTCGTCGAGCAGGGCCAGCAGGAGCTCGACCGCGATCCGGCCGGCCTCCTGCTTGGGCAGCCGGACCGTGGTCAGCGCCGGTCGGGCCATCCGGGACATCGCGATGTCGTCGACGCCGACCACGCTCAGATCGCCCGGAACCGAGATCCCCCGTGCGTGCAACCGGGCCAGCAGCCCGATCGCGACCAGGTCGTTGTAGGTGATGACAGCGGTGGCGCCGGAGGCGACGACCTGGTCCGCCGCCGCCATGCCACCTTCGTACGTCGGGCCGAAGTGACCGACCCGGCTCAGCTCGACACCGTGGTCGGCGACGGCGTTCGCCAGGCCGATGCCGCGGTGCTGGGTCGACCACGACGTGACCGGTCCACCGACCCAGGCGAGCCGGCGGTGGCCGAGGGCAACGAGGTGGGCGACGGCCTGCCGCATCCCTTCCTCGTTGTCGTAGGTGATGCCGGGGATGCCCTCGGCGGTGCGGTTGACCAGGACGACGTTCGTGTCCTGGGCGATCGCGGACAGGTCGGCGTCACCGGACCGTGGTGAACACAGGATCAGCCCGTCGACCTGCTTGGACAGCGCACGAACCAGGCCGACCTCCGCGGTCACGTCCTCGTCGGTGTCCGCGACGAACACTGCGGTGTCGGACCGGCGGGCGCGCGCCTGCACGCCCTTGGTGACGCTGGCGAAGAACGGGTTCGCCAGGTCGGGCACGACCAGGCCGATGTTGCCGGTGCGGCCGGTGATCAGACCACGGGCGGCACGGTTGGGCTGGTAGCCGAGCTGCTCGACCGCGGCTGCGACTCGGACCCGGGTCGCGGCGTTGACCATCTCCGGCATCGACAGCGCCCGGGACACGGTGGAAGGCGACACGCCCGCCAGCCGAGCCACGTCACGGATCGTCGCAGGCATGGTCACCTCCTCAGGTCGGCCCCGACGTCGCAGTCTGCAATCGGTTTCACACTTGTGTCAAGAGTTCGTTCACTGTCGATCGACGGTCAGTGAGATTCGCCTTGTGGACAAAGGGTTGTGTGGGCCCGTGCGCACTGCAATCCTTTGCAGTACTCGTTTCAGCCCACTCATCCCGGAGGACCCATGCCGAAGGCCCTGCAGCCTCATCCGGACCGCGCCCTGCCCGCCGGCGAGGCACGCGACGTCGCCCGGCGGATCCACGCGTCGACGAAGGACCTGCCGTTGCTGTGCCTGCACGGGCACGTCGACATCGGGCTGTTCGCGACCGACGCGCCGTTCGGCAACCCGGCCGAGCTGCTGGTCGTCCCGGACCACTACGTGACCCGGATGCTGATCTCCCAGGGCATCTCCCCCGACCGCCTCGGTCTCCCCCGCCGCGACGGCACCGCGCCGGCCGACCCGCGCGACGTCTGGCGGGAGTTCTGCGCGAACTGGCACCTCTTCCTGGGTACGCCGAGCCGGTACTGGCTGGAGCACGAGTTCGCCGAGGTTCTCGGCGTGACCACTCACCCCTCGCCCGAGACCGCGGACGAGCTGTACGACCAGATCTCCGCCCGGATCGCCGAGCCCGAGTTCCGGCCGCGGGCCCTGCTCGACCGGTTCGGGATCGAGCTGATCTCGACCACCGACGCCGCCACCGACGACCTCGCCCAGCACGCGAAGCTCGCCGCGGACCTGCCCGGCCGAGTCGTCCCGACCTTCCGTCCTGACGCCCTCGTGCACCTCGACCGGCCCGGCTGGAGTGTTCTCGCTGCCCGCCTCGGAGAGTTGGCCGACATCGACACCGCGACGTACGACGGATTCCTGGCCGCGATCCGGCAGCGGCGGCAGGCGTTCATCGAGGCGGGCGCGCGGGCGACCGACCACGGGCACTACAGCGCGGCGGCGATCCCGTTGACCGACGCGGAGGCTGCGCGGATCTACACGAGTGCTTTGAAGGGTGATGTGTCAGCAGAGGACGCGAGTGCGTTCGCCGGGCACATGCTGTACCAGTCGGCGGTCATGTCGGCCGAGGACGGGCTGGTGATGCAGCTGCACCCGGGCGTCCTGCGCGACCACGATCCGGAGATCCATGCGGCGTACGGGCCGGACCAGGGGCACGACATTCCGGTGGCGACCGAGTTCACCCGGTCGCTGCGGCCGCTGCTCGAGCGGTTCGGGCACGCGGCTCGTTTCCGGCTGGTGCTGTTCACTGTCGACGAGACCGTGTACTCGCGGGAGCTTGCGCCGCTGGCCGGCGTGTATCCGGCGGTGCGGCTCGGGGCGCCGTGGTGGTTCCTGGACAGCCCGGACGGGATGCGGCGGTTCCGCGAACTGGTGACGGAGACGGCCGGGTTCTACAACATGTCCGGGTTCGTCGACGACACCCGGGCGTTCCTGTCGATCCCCGCCCGGCACGATCTCGCCCGGCGGATCGACGCCGGTTATCTGGCCAACCTCGTCGTACAGCACCGCCTCGACGAGGACGACGCCTTCCAGGTCGCCAAGGACCTCGCCTACAACCTCGCCCGGGACACCTACCTCACCTGACACCACCCGTCGCAACCCACAACAGCCGCCGCCCCAGTGCGCTTGGAGTGGAGCGCGGACAGCAACCGGGGACTGCGGACAAGGTATGACCTGTCCGCGGTCCCCAGATGCTGTCCGCTGTCCCCACGCCCGGCGCGTCCTGACACAGTCCGGGGAGCGCTACCGACCTGAAACGGCAAGCCAGACTCCCCAGTACGCCGCGCCGACACAGCACCCCACCCGGCAAAGTGCGGACCTGTGTCACTCATCAACCGGTGATCGGCGGCGGACCGCTCGTGCGGTCGAGCGTGGGCCGGCTGGGCCGTGTGAACTTGGTGAGTGCCACAGGTCCGCGCCGCCCTGGTGTGCCTGTAGTCTCCTGCAGATCTGTTCGCCGGGGGTGGGTGAAGGGTTGTTGATGAGGCGTCGTGGTGTCGTCGTGGGTGGCGCCGTGTTGGTGCTGCTGCTGGCCGGGTGCTCTGCAGGTGATGGGGACTCAGCCAAGCCGTCCGTGGCGACCCCTGCGGTGACGGTGCCTACTGCCCCACCTGCAGCGGCTGCCGTTGCGCTCGGGCCGACAGGACCTGGTACGGCGAAGGCGTGTGTGGGGACCGCGATCGCGGTGGGGGCGGATCCGCAGAAGGTGATCGACGCGGCGCCGGAAGGTACGACGTTCTGCTTCGCGAAGGGTGTGCATCGGATCAGCCGGGCGATCCGTCCGCGGGCCGGTGACACGCTGGCCGGTGGGAAGGGCGTCGTACTGACCGGGTCTGTGGCGCTGAGTGGGTGGCAGCGGGACGGCGATCGGTGGGTGGTGCGCGGGGTGCTGCCGGCGGCGTACCCGCTGAAAGGACAGTGCGAGGACAACAAGGCGAAGCCGTGCCAGCGGGGCGAGCAGGTGTTCGTCGACGGGAAGCATCTGACGCGGGTGATGAGCCTCGGGGAGCTGGAGCCGGGGACGTTCTTCGGGGACTACGCCTCGAACGCCGTGTACGTCGGTGACGATCCGGACGGCCGCGCGGTCGAGATGTCGCGGACGCCGACTGCGATCGAGAAGTCGGCCGAGGACGTCACCGTGACCGGGTTGACGATCGAGCACTTCGCCAGCCTGCCGCAGGGAGGTGCGCTCCAGGTCGGGCCCGGGTGGAAGGTGGTCTCGAACGAGGTTCGCTGGAACCACGCGGTCGGGATCATGGTGATCGAGGGCGACCAGGCCGAGCTGAGCCGGAACACGGTCGCGGACAACGGGCAGCTCGGGATCGGGCAGTACAAGTCCGAGGGCGTCCGGATCAACGCGAACCTGGTGACCCGGAACAACACCGACGGGTTCTGGATCGCCGACTGGGAGTCCGGGGGGATCAAGTCGACCCGGTCGTCGGGTGAGGTGTCGGGCAACGACATCGTCGGCAATCGGGGCATCGGGATGTGGAGCGACATCGCGGAGTACGACCGGACGATCACCGGGAACCGGATCCGCGGCAACGCGGCGGACGGGATCCGGTACGAGATCAGCTACCAGGCCGTGATCGAGCAGAACGTTGTCGAGGGCAACGGGTATGGGACCGGGCGCGGGTCCGGTGGGAGCCTGTGGGACGGCGGCGGGATCAACGTGAACACGTCCGCCGGGGTGCAGGTCCGCGGCAACCTGGTCAAGGACAACCGCAACGGGATCTCGATCCAGTCCCGCACGCGGGGTGACGGGCCGCGGGGTACGTACGTCCTCCGCGACGTCACGATCGAAGGCAACCTCGTCGTCATGCAGGACGCGGCCTCCAGCACCGGCGTCGTCGAGAACAAGGGCTCCCCCACCCGCCCCGGCGCCGTCACCTTCCGCCACAACAGCTACCAGATCGGCGGCAAGTCCGCCGACCGCTTCGCCTACCAGGGCAAAACCCTCACCTGGCCCCAATGGCAAGAAGCCGGCTTCGACCAAGACTCAATCAGCAGCTAGCCACGGCACGCCCGCTCCGGGGCACCTAGGCCGCACCGGGAGCTCAGCCAGCTCAGGCAGCTGCCGCCTGCCGTGCCGGGTGGTGAGGAAGCTGCGCTCGCCCACTACCCGTCACCCAGTTCGTGGCTGCTCCTCCTGAACGCGCGTGCCCGGTGCGAAGC